>JAKAQW010000019.1:0-1675 GCA_021819525.1 Actinomycetes bacterium | reverse complement strand
CAGCGAGGCGACACCGCGCTCAGCAGAGCAGCTCGTCGAGGGTGACCGCTTCGAGCTGCCGGCACTCCAGCTCGGCTGCCACCTCCCCGAGCGCAGCGAGGCCGACTCGCCACATGCCCGTTGGGCCGAACGCGTCGTTGTCGTGGAGCAGCACTACCGCACCGGGGCGAAGCCGCCGGATGATCCGCGCCGCTACCTCGTCGGGGTCGCTGGTGGCCCACTCCCTGCCCCACGCCGACCAGAGCACCGTCTGCCACCGGTGACGACCGGCGGCGACGAGGGTAGCGGAGGTCACCTGCCCGTAAGTCGGCCGGTACCAGGTAGCTCGCACGCCAACTGCCGCCATGGCCCGGTCGGCTGCTGCGAGGTCACGCGATACCCAGCGCGGGGTACGTGCCAGGTGGTGGAAGTGGCGGTACCCGTGGATGCCCACCTGGTGGCCACGCCGGAGCACCTCCCACACCAGGTCAGGCGTGCGTTCCACGAGCGAGCCGAGGGGGAAGAACGTGGCCCGCAGGCCCAGCACGTCGAGGCCGTCGAGCACTGCCGGTGTCGCGCGAGGATCCGGACCATCGTCGAAGGTGATGGCGACGCGCTGCCTGCTCGGCGGCCCCTGCCACCGGCAGAGCCCACCTGGCAACGCCTGGAGCGACGTCCACTGACCCAAGACGGCCGGGCTCGGCAGGTAGTGCGCCCCGAGGGCTAACGCTGCGGCACCTGCAGCCAGCCTGGCCGTGCGGTGGCCTTCCGATTGGGCCAGGCGATGCGAAGCCCCCATGCACCACGACGATCCCCCGGTCAGGCGGCGAGCATCACGCACCTTCGGCAAGCGCGGCGAGCCGGTCGAGCGACCCTCGAAGCTTGTCTTCCGTGGTCGCCCGCGCTCGAGCCAAGCGGGTCTCGTCTGTCAGCTGGGTCCAGTCGTAGCGGTGCGTGACCCGTGTTCTCGACGAGTCGATCGGCTCCAGCTCCCAGCCCCAGAGCTGCCCTATCGGCTCCCGACCTGGTTCCGCTGGCTTCCAGGCGATCCGTCGCCCTTCCTCGAACTCGACCACGTGGTTCTCCCGGACGCTGCCCGAGGTGAGCGTCGTGCTGAACACGTCGCCGACGCTGTGAGCTCGCTGCCCGCCCGCAGCCTGGGCCAGGTTCTCGTTCCCGTCCCAGCGTGGCTGCTGAGCCGGATCGGCGATGAGCTCGAATATCCGTTCGGCGCTTGCCGCGATCTCGCGGGTTGCGCTGACGACACGTGGGGCATCTTCGTGACTGATCATGCCTCCATCAAATCATGTCGCTATCAAACACCGCCCACAGAGAGGCCGTGACACTTGCCCGGCTGGCCGTGCTCCTGCATTTGCGACGTCGATTGGTGCGCCCGCGTCCAGCGAGCCAGGCGTCCCCACCACCTCGACGATCGCATCGACATCGCGGGGGCATCGATGACCGCTACCTGACGGTCATCGCTCACACTCCTGACGCTGTTCATCGAGAAGTCTCTCCTCGGCAGGCACTCACCGCACCAGGGGCGATCCCCCGCCTGGTGACGTCAGGGCCGCCATCAGCCTCGTCTCGATCACGGAGCTGCACTTCGGTGTGCTCGTTGACGACGACGATAATGACGACGACGACGACGATGATGATGATGATGATGATGATGAGCGGGCGCGCCGCCCTCTCT
>JAKAQW010000141.1 GCA_021819525.1 Actinomycetes bacterium | reverse complement strand
AGGCGAAGCCCGGTGAAACCCGGTGACGCGGCGATAAGGTGGCGGGCCTCGTCGAACGCCGCTTCGAAGGCAGCCTCTTCGCCAGGTCGGACCTGCAGGACGGCGTGCTCGAGGACCATGGGAGCACGATAGCGTCGAGTAGTCCAGTACCGCCGGGCAGGGCTACAGACGACCGGGTCGCAGGTTCCCGCCCTCACTCGGCCCACGCCGGCCAGTGACCATCGTTGTGACCCACCAGCCCTCACCATGGCGCACCAGCCCTCGCCCGCCGGTGCACCACCAGCCCTCGCCCGCGGGTGCACCACCAGCAGCGTCCATGGCTCTGGAACGTCGCGCCCCGCTAGCATCGCTCCGGCACACCACGCACCGCTGACCGGGACCCGTCGGCACGCCGAACGAGGAGGGCACCATGAGCAAGCTCGACCGAGGGGACCGCGCCCCGGACTTCACCCTTCCCGACCAAGACGGGACACCGGTATCGCTCGGCGATTTCGCAGGCCGCTCGCTCGTCGTGTACTTCTACCCTGCCGACGACACGCCCGGGTGCACCAAAGAGGCCTGCCAGTTCAACGACAACCTGGAGGCCTTCGCCGCTGCAGACGTGGCCGTGGTGGGCATCTCCCCCGACAACGCCGACAAGCACCAGCGTTTCCGGCAGAAGTACGGCCTCGGGCTGGTGCTGCTCAGCGACGCGGAGCGCTCGGTCATGGCTGCCTACGGCGCTTTCGGCGAGAAGACGCTGTACGGGAGGAAGTCGACGGGTGTGATCCGCTCCACCTTCCTGATCGGGCCCGACGGCATCGTCCGACGCGCGTGGTACAACGTGCGGGCAGACGGCCACGCGGCAAAGGTCCTGGCCGAGGTGGGCTGACCCGAGGTTCCGGCTGAGCTGACCCAGGGGCCACCAGTTGCTCGGCGAGTTCGTTTACCATCCGAAGGATGGTTCGCGTTCCTGTAACCTTTCCCCGCCTAGCGGCATCGACGGTGCGTGCTCCGGCGCACTTGTCGCTCAACGACCGCTGGTACTTGGATGTCAACCGGTTCGCCCGGCAAACCCCGTGGCTCCACGGCTTCATGGCGCAGTACGCGCACTATCTGGGCGTGGCGCTGCTGGCCCTGGCGCTGCTGGTGGCGTGGTGGGTGGCCCGCCACGACCGACACCCCGACCGGGCGGTGGCCTTCGTGCTCTGGGCCGCCGGTGGGACGGTCCTCGTCTGGGTCCTCGCCCACTTCGGCTTGAAGCCGCTGGTGGCAGAGAAGCGCCCATACCTGGTGCTGCCGCACGTCGAGGTGCTGCTGACCAGGACCCACGGCTACAGCTTCCCGAGCGGCCATGCCACGGTGGCGGGAGGTGTCATCGCCGGGCTGTACCTGGCCCGCCGCTGGTGGATCGCTGGGGTCGTCACCTTCCTCGGCCTGCTCCTGGCCTTCGGCCGGGTCTATGCCGGGATGCACTTCCCCGGCGACGTCGCTGCCGGGCTGGTGATCGGCGCCGGCTTCGTCCTGGTCCTGGCGTGGCCGGCAGTGGCCATCGGCGAGCATGTCGACCGGTTCATCCGGCAGCACACCCCGTTCGGCGTGCTGGTGAGCGCAGAGGATCCCCGCGGCCGTTCACTATCCCCACGCTGGGGTCGCTCCCAGGCATGGAAGCCACCGGCCAGGCACCCCGACCTGCACTGAGCCCGACCTGCACTGAGCCCGACCTGCACTGAGGCAGGCACCACCGGCCACCACCAACGAAGGTAACGTGGCTGCATGCCGCCCGAAAAACCACACTGGGCCCACCTGCTGCGCGAGGTCGTCACGTCGGGCCTGTGCACCGGCTGCGCCGCGTGCGTCATCGCCTGCCCCCACGACGTGCTGCGCTACGACGACACCACCGACGGCGTCGGCAACACCAACGGCGTCGGCACCACCAACGGCACCTACCGGCCCTGGAAGGTCGAAGCCGACGGGGGGCCGACCGACTGCACCCACGGGGTGAAGGGGTGCACCATGTGCACCCGGGCCTGCCCCCGGTTCCGCACGTGGGAGACCGAGATCGACACCGCTTTGTTCGGGCGACAGCGAGAGCCGGACGAGGTCGCCGGGATCGCGCTCGACATCGTGCTCGCCCGAGCCACCGACCCCGCCGTGAACGCCGCCGGCCAGGACGGGGGCCTGGTCTCCGCCCTGCTCATCTGGGCCCTCGAGCACGAGATGATCGACGCTGCACTGGTGTCGGCCCTCGGAGACGACGGCACCACGTGGAAGGCCGTGCCCGCAGTGGCGCGCACCCCCGCCGAGGTGCTGGCCGCCGCCGGCTCCCGCTACACCTACTCCGCCAACACGATGGCCTACCCACAGGCCATCGAGGCCGGAGCCGAGAAGCTGGCCTTGGTCGGAATGAGCTGTCAGGCATCGGTCCCCGCGATGATGCGGACCCGCAAGACAGGCAAGGTGGCCCGGCGCCTGGCGCTCTCCATAGGCTTGCTGTGCTCGAAGACCTTCGACGACGCGATCTTCCCCGAGCTCTTCGAAGCTCGCTACGGCCTCGCCCGCCAGGACATCGCCAAGATGAACATCAAAGGCGTCTTCCAAATCTGGACCAGGGACGGGGGCTACCACGAGGTCCCTCTCAAAGAAGGGCACGCCTGGACCCGGCAGGGCTGCCTGCGGTGCCCGGACTTCGCCGCCGAGCACGCGGATATCGCCACGGGGGGCATCGGGGTCTTCAGCGACTGGACGCTGACCATCGTACGCACCGACCAGGGCCGCACGATCCTCGAAGGGGCGCTGGCCGACGGGGTCGTCGAGACACGCCCTGCCGACGACGATCCAGGTGCCGTCGCCCTGCTGCACCGCCTGGCTCGGGTCAGCCGACGACGTTGGCCCGAGACCGCAGCAGCCGGTCCAGGGCGGATCCCTGTCGCTGCACCGAGAAGCCCGTCCGCAAGAAGCAGCGCAGCTGGATCCTGAGCCGTGGCATGGGCCTGGTGCCGACGCCCTACGATGACGTGACGTGCCCGCCTCACGCCCAGCTGACCACGCGCTCGCGCTGCTCGTGCGCCACGGCCGCACCCCCACCACCGGGGCAGTCCTGCCCGGGCGGGCTGGTGGCCTACACCTGTCGGAAGAGGGTCGAGCCCAAGCCGAGACGGCTGCCACCCGCATCGCCGAACTGGCGCATCCACCGGTCGCCGTCTACGCGTCACCCCTCGAGCGGGCCGTGGAGACGGCTCGCCCTATCGCCGCCGCGCTCGGCCTACGGGTACGCATAGCACGGGGGCTCCTCGAATGCGACTTCGGCGAATGGACCGGGGCCAAGCTCGGCACCTTGCGCCGTCGGCGCGAGTGGCACCACGTACAGCACGCACCGAGCACCTTCACGTTTCCTGGCGGCGAGGGGTTCGCCCAGATGCAGCACCGGATGATGAGCGCCGTCGACATGCTGGTCGACCGCCACCGCGGTGAGAGCTTCGTGGCCGTGTCCCACGCCGATACCATCAAGGCGGCTGTCGCAGCAACCGCAGGCGTGCCGCTCGACTTGTTCCAGCGGCTGGTCATCTCGCCCTGCTCGGTCACCGCACTTGTCCGCGGACCGGGAACCTCGTACGTCTTGTGCACGAACAGCACTTCGTCGCTCACCGAGGTGGCCCTGTCGTGAGCGCGCTCGACCTCGGTGACGTCGACCAGTTCACCGTCGCCACCCAGGGCCCCGTGGGCCGCCGGATCTTCCTTCTGCAATGCCGAGCGGAGTCGGTCGTCCTCACGCTCAAGATCGAGAAGCAGCAAGTCTCGGTCCTCGCGGAGTACTTGGGCCGGCTGCTGCGCGAGCTCCCGCGTCCAGGGCATCTCCCCGAGGATCTCGATCTGCTCGAGCCAGCGGACCCCCACTGGGTGGTCGGGACGCTGGGCGTGAGCTACGACAGCACGGTGGACCGGATCGTCCTGGTGGCCGAAGAGATGGTGGGCGAAGACGAGGAGGGCGACATGGCCCGCTTCACCATCACCCGCGAGCAGGCTGCGGCGTTCGCGGTACGGGCCACATCCCTCGTCGAGTCGGGCCGGCCGCCCTGCCCGCTTTGCGGGGGTCCCATCGACCCGAGCGGACACCAGTGCCCGAGAACGAACGGCCACCGGCCACCGGCGACCTGAGCGCGCTGGCCCGGCGAGGCGCCAGCCTCTCCGCTTCGCAGCGCATGGCGGCGCTGTGCCACGGCGACGTCGAGATCCTGGGCAGGATGCCCTGGAGCTCGAACGCTACCTTCCTGGTGACGTGCCGGAGCGGTGAGCTGGAGGTGCCTGCGGTCTACAAGCCCGAGGCTGGCGAGCGGCCGCTGTGGGACTTCCCCCGGGGCATCTACCGACGCGAAGTCGCCGCCTACATGCTGTCCGAGCTTTGCGGCGTGGGCCTGGTCCCTGAGACCGTCGCCCGCGTGGATGCCCCGATGGGGGTGGGATCGCTCCAGCGGTTCGTCCCCGCCGACTTCGCGCACCACTACTTCACCGTGCTCGGCGATCCCGCCACCCACGATCGCCTGCGGCTGCTGGCCGCCTTGGACGTGGTCGCGAACAACGCCGACCGCAAGGGCGGGCACGTGCTGCTCGACACCGACGGCGCGATCTGGGCCATCGACCACGGTCTGTGCTTCCACGTCGAGCCCAAGCTCCGGACGGTGATGTGGGACATGGCGGGCCAGCCACTCCCCGATGCCCTGCTGCGCCCATTGCGCTGGCTGGCCCGCACAGCCGACCCCCGAGCCCACGACACCGAACTGCCAGCAGCCGGCGTCGGCCGCACAGCCGGCCCCCGAGCCCACGACACCGAGCCAGCAGCCGCTGGTACAGGTGGGCTCCAGTCCGAGCATGGCGCGTGGTGGGCACATCTCTGCGATCTGCTCGACGAAGACGAGCTGCGCGCCGTCGGTCGCCGGAGCCGGCAGCTGCTCGCCCGGGGCCGTCTCCCCCATCCAGACCCGCGTCGCCACCACTACCCCTGGCCGCTCGTCTGAGGCCACCTGAGCGCCCGGCCTCGCCGGCTTCGCTCGATGTTGCGGCACCGCGGCGGCCCTGCCAACGCCCCCGGGCCCTGCCAACACCCCCGGGCCCTGCCAACGCCCCCGGGCCCTGCCCCAGCACCGTGGCGGCTGCGGCAGCGCTCCTGCTCTGGCAGCGCCCCTTCGATCACGGTGGCCTCTGTCTGACCGTGCCGGGCAGTGGAAGGGCGGCATCGCTGTCCGGCATGTCTGCTCTCCCGCAGCACCGGGGCCATCGGACCGGACCGTTCAGCTCCGAGCTCAGGCGGTGGCGCAGTACAGCAGCCGACCGGCGCCCGGTGACAGCGCCGCCCATCGGTCGACGCCGAAATGGACCACCGCTACCGTGCCAGGGGCAAACCGATCCGGTGCCGACGTGGTGACCAGGTCAGCTACCAGCACGTGCATCGTCGGGTTGTGCCCGACCACCATCACCGCGCCCAGCTGGTCGGGCAGTGTCCACAGCCAGGCCATCACCTCCTCGGCCGACGCCCGGTACAGCCACGGCTCGAGCCTCGCCGGACCCAGCCCGAACGCCGCGGCGGCGGCGTCGGCCGTCTGGCGGGCGCGGGAGGCGTCCGAGGCGACGATCAGCTTGGGCGCGGGGCAGCCCGCTGCCAGGGCCCGAGCCAAGATGCCGGGATGGTCCCCGGCACCGAACCGGCCGACCTGACGCCGGCCGGCTGCGCTCAAGTCCCGGTTCCGGTCACCGCCTGGTGCGCCGTGCTCGGCTCGAGCGTGGCGAAGCACCCACAGGGTCCGGCCGGGACCCGAGGGCGACGGTGGACGACCGGCGCGGGAGTCGGCAGCTGAGATGTTCAGCGGCGGGCCTGCAATGCCTCGATCAGCTTCGGCAGCACTTTGTGCACGTCGCCGACGACACCCAGATCGGCGATGGAGAAGATGGGCGCCTCCTGGTCTTTGTTGATGGCCACGATGTTCTTGGAGCCCTTCATGCCGACGAGGTGCTGGGTAGCACCTGAGATGCCACACGCGATGTAGAGAGTGGGCTTGACCGTCTTGCCCGTCTGCCCGACCTGGTGGGCATAGGGCACCCATCCGGCATCGACGATGGCCCGGCTGGCTCCTGCTGCACCGTTGAGCAGCTTGGCCAGCTCCTCCACGAGAGCGTAATTCTCTGCACTGCCGAGCCCACGACCACCCGACACGACCACGTCCGCCTCGTCGAGCTTCGGGCCGGTGCGCTCTTCGGCGTGCCGAGCCAGCACGGTGGCTGCAGCACTAGCTCCCAGGTCGGGGACGGCCAGCTGCTCGATGGTGGGCACACCGCCACCGGACGCCTCGGCCGCGAACGACTTGGCCCGGACCACGAAGATGCCCGGGCCGTCGCCGGTGAAGCGGGCCTTTACGACCAGGGAGCCCCCGAACGCCGCGTGCTCGGAGGTGATCGTGCTGTCGTCCACCGACAGGCCCACCACGTTGGTGAGGACCGGGACGTCGAGCTTGGCCGACAGCCGCCCTGCGACGTCGCGTCCGTCGTAGGTGGCCGGGACCAAGATGGCGTCTGGTCGGTTCCCCGATGCGATCAGCTCCGCGAGTGCCCCGGCTACCGGCGCGCCGGGCAGCTTGCCGCCGAGATCGCCCACGTCGTAGACGACGGTGGCACCGTAGTCACCCAGCGTGCCGGCCATCGTCGCTGCGCCACCACCCCAGGTGACGGCGGCCACGTTGGCAGCCATCGCCCGGGCTTGGGTCAGCAGTTCGAGGGAGGTGGCCACAGGGCTGCCGTCGGCTGCCTCTGCCAGGACCCACACCTTTTCGATCGACATGTCTTCTCCGTCTCCGATGCCGCGCTCGGATCTCGCGGCTCTTCGTTTGCTGCTCGCCAGCTCCTGGCGGGCCGGTGGTACAGGGACTGGCTCGGGGGCTTGGCTCGGGGACTGCCTTGGCACCCCCCAGCCTGACGGCCGGTTCGCCCAAGGCCGGTGGCACGGACAGCGGCTCGGCCGAGACCGGCGGCACGACGGGGCCCGGCCGAGACCAGCGGATCACACCAGCTTGAGCTGCTCCAAGAATTGCACGATCCGCTCGTGGGCGTCGCCTTCGTCGACGACGATGTCGCCACCGCCACGAGCTTCGGCCGCAGCCACCGACGTGATCTCTTGACGGGCACCGGCCGCACCGACGCTACTGGCATCGAGACCGAGATCCGCCACGGTGAGCTGGTCGACCGGCTTGGACTTGGCCGCCATGATCCCCTTGAAGGACGGGTATCGGGGCTCGACCACTCCGGCAGTGACGGTCACGAGGCACGGCATGGGACATTCCACCTCGTCGAAGCCGGCCTCGGTCTGGCGCTCGACCCGCACCTTGCCGTCGGACACCGTGACCTTCTTGGCGAAGGTGACCGACGGCAACCCGAGCAGCTCCGCCACCTGCACCGGGGTCGTCCCGGTGTAGCCGTCGGTGGACTCGGTGGCCGCCAAGATCAGGTCCGCGCCTACGCGCTCGATGGCCTTGGCCAGCACCTTCGCGGTGGACAGGGCGTCGGATCCCTTCAGCGCCGGGTCACTTACCACGATGGCCTTCGCTGCGCCCATGGCCAGGGCGGTGCGCACACCAGAGACCTCCTGGTTCGGCGCCATGGACACCAACGTCACCTCCCCGGCGTCGCCAGCCAGCTGCAGCCCCATCTCCACGCCGTAGGCGTCGGAGTCGTCGAGGATGAGCTTGCCCTCGCGCACGAGAGTATGGCTCTGTGGGTCCAAGGCACCCGGTGCCGCCGGATCGGGGATCTGCTTCACGCAGACTACGACGTTCATGGCGCTCATTGTTCCCGAAGGAGGCCCTCGCGGACCAATCCGCCGCTGCCACGGGTCGGGGCCGAGCGGGCAGCGCCGTCGCAGACAGCCACGGGTGCCGCAATGACCTGGAAGTATCGATCTGGAAGCTTCCCACTGCCGACGAAAGGCCAGCGCGGCGTCGGCGACGATCACCCCGTCGGCACCGGTGGGCACGACGACGAGCGCCTCGGCACCACTCACCGTCCAGGCGCGGTGCGCCAGGACCGTCAGGTGGTGACGGCGCGATCCAGGTTCCGCGCTCACCAGGGCATATCGCTCCGCACACCGTCCGGCCCACCACAGCCCGATGGCCCCATGCAAACCCGCCCCCGACGACTTCGAACGCAATTGCGAGAGCGTCGCGCATGGCGAGATCGAGCCCAGGGTACGGCCATCACATACCCGAGCCCGGCACCGGCCGTGGCCACGGGTGCAGGAGGGCACCGCCGCCTCGACACTGACGTAGCGATCATCGCTTGCGCTGACCTGCGCTCGGGAGTACATTCACGTACACTGACTCGACCGGGCGGTCAACCACGGTGGCCAGTCATGTGAAAAGAGTCACAAATGCGCCGTGTCGCAGTAGCGTGTCACGGGATCGGAGGAGGCACGACGTGGCCCTCATGTGGAATCGAGCCGTCGAATGGGACGCGGATGACTGGCGCAAGGTCGCCGCGTGCCGGCACACCGAGCCAGACCTGTTCTTCCCGGTGGGCACGACGGGACCAGCTGTCGACCAGATCGAAGCGGCCAAGCGGGTATGCCGAACGTGCGAGGCGATCACTCCGTGCCTCGAGTTCGCCTTGGCCACGAACCAGGAGTCGGGCGTGTGGGGCGGGACCTCCGAGGAAGAGCGTCGCAAGCTGCGAAAGGCGTGGCTGGCTGCTAGACGACGAGCCTCCTGATCACCCGCCGTCCGCTGCAGACCTGACCTACAGCTCCGCCCAACGCGTCGCCGTCCCTGACCACAGCGCCACGGCGCAACAGGACCGTCCCTGACCACGGCGCCGTCCCTGACCACAGCGCCA
>JAKAQW010000140.1 GCA_021819525.1 Actinomycetes bacterium | reverse complement strand
TGCCCCTGGCGCCACGCACCACAGGGTGCCGCCGGCTGCCAGGCGCCGGGCGGACTCCCGGGCGGCAGCGATCTGGGCCCGGTCCGGGCCCCCAGCTGTAGCCGGCTCCGGCGGCGGGGCGTGCGGTCCGGTCGGCGCGGTGAGGTGGACGGTCATGCTCAGCGAACCGACCCGCGCCCGGGCGCCGCGGCCACCGGGTCGGCACCCAGCTCGGCGTCGAGCAGGTCGAGGTCGCGGAACATGGCCAGGGTCTCCCGGGCAGACGCCTCGTCCACCCGGGCCAACGCGAACCCGACGTGGACGATCACGTACTCCCCGACCCTGATGTCCGGGATCGACGCGAAGCACACCTCCCTCCGGGTGCCGTCGAAGTCGACGGTACCGAGCACCACCGCCCCCCGGTTCTCCAGTGCCACCACCTGTCCTGGAACGGCAAGGCACATGTCGCTCAGCCTCCCTTCGTCTTGTGGGGTCGTCTCTGGGGCTCGTCGGACATGCCGGCCCGCGCCGAGATGGCCAGGTTCCCCACGTCGCCGGCGTGCTCGCCGGGCCAGGCGCCGCGGCCCCGTGCCAGCCCCTGCAGGCGGACGAACAGCCGAGTGCTCGTGCCTGCCTGGACCGTTGTCACCCGTCCGGCCGTCACGGGTCCAGCTCCCAGAGCATCACCCGGTTGTTCCCGGAGTCGGCGACCGCCAGTGTGGCGCCGTGCAGGCACAGGCCGAAGGGCCAGCAGAGCGTGTCGTCGCCCACCAGCTGCCAGCGGTTCTCCCCATTGGACGCGAAGTCGTGCTGGGCGACGACGCGGTCGGCCGGGACCCCGGAGCGCTCCGGCACGCGGTCCCACAGCAGCACGCGGTTGTTGGCGGTATCGGCCACCGCCAACCGTCCGTCGCGGCTCACAGAGGCCGCGTACGGGAAGCGCAGCGAGCTCGGGCTCTGCGGCTGGTACGGGAGCTCGCGCCCTGTGACGAGATCGGGCTGGCCGAGGACCTGGTCGGCGTCACGGTCGGCGTCCGGCGGCGGGGACCACCCCAGAAGGCGGTGGTTGCCCGCATCGGCCACCAGGACCCGCTCGCCGGTACCGGCCACGTCGTGGGGCCAGCGGAAGCTGGCTGGGCCGATCCCGCCCCGGTTCTCGTCGCGCTGGTAAGGGTCGGGCTGGCCCAGGACCGCCAGTGGCTTCTCCTCCGGCTCGGGGATCCCGTCCCACACCAGGACCCGCCGGTTCCCGGTGTCAGCCACGTAGAAGCGGCCGCCGACCATCGCCACGCCGAAGGGCCAGTAGAAAGAGAGCGGGCCGCACCCCTCACCCCGGTTCGCGGCCACCGACGTCAGGTCGGGCTGGCCGAGGACGACGTCGGGCCGGGCGGCGTGCGTCTCGGGAACCCCGTCCCACACCAGGACCCGGTGGTTCCAGGCGTCGGCCACGACGAGCCGGCCTTCGTGGACCACCACCCCGGTGGGGAGGTGCAGCCCCCGCTGCGGCCCGGGCCCGTTGGGCCTCTCGGAGGAGAAGTCCGCCTGGCCCAGCACCACGTCGGCCGGGGCGTGCTGCCCGGGCCGGGCCCGATGCCAGATCAGCACCCGGTGGTTGCCGGTGTCGGCCACCACCGTGACCAGGTCGTCGACCCACACCCCCCGGGGCGCGTAGAGCTGCGAGGCGGTGGGCAGGGCCGGCGGCAGGGCCAGCCCGCCCGGCGCCGGCGCGCCCAGCCAGCCAACCGGCCGCCCGGCCGGTGGGGGCACCGTGGCAACGGGCGGCGTCCGGGCGGGTGCCGTCGGGGTAGCCAGAGCGCCTGTCCCGGTCTCGCCGCCGGCGCTCGCGCCATCCACGGCGGTCATCGGGCGGGCACCTCGTCGGCCCGCTGGCGCAGGAACGACTCCTGCTTGGCGATCTCGTCGAGCACGGAGCGCACGGAGCGCACGGCAGCGTCCTCGGCGAGCTCCTCGAAGATGGCCCGGGCCTCGTGCAGGCGGGCCTTGGCCTGGTCGAAGTGGCCGAGGTGGGCCAGGGCATTGCCCTGGTTGGCCAGCACCCGGGCCCGGCCCTGGGGATCCCGAAGCCGGTCGCGCGCCCCGAGCAGGTCCTCGTAGAGCTGTACCGCCTCGACGATGTTCTCCGCCTGGTGGGCCGACGGCATGTACACCAGGGCGTTGGCGAGGTTCAGCTGGGTGCTCGCCCAGCGGTCGGGGTGCTGCTCCGGGGTGAGCACGCGCAGCGCGTCGCGCAGCGACTGCACGGCGATCCCGATCCGCAGGTGGTCACTGGCCTCGTGCATGGGCGTGGTCAGGTACGCCAGCCCCAGGTTGGCGTTCGCCACGGCGAAGGTCTCGGGGGCCGTGTCGGCACCGACCAGGGCCAGGGCGGCCAGGTAGTGGTCGATGGCCGCCTTCATCAGCCGCGGGGCGGCCTCCGACCGTTCCTGGTACATGGCGCCGGCGCTCACGTGGAGCTCGGCCAGGCTGACCCGGAGGTCGGTACCGCTCAGGGCGTCGATGGCCGCCTGAAAGGTGACCTCGGCCCGCTTGGTACTGCCGACGTCCAGCTGGACGTTGGCCAGCTGCCCCAGGAGCTGCCCGGCCAGGGGCACGCTCACCGGCTGCGCCAGCTCGGCAGCCAGCTCCAGGTGAGCGGCCGCCTTGCCCCGGTCGTGGCGCTCCAGCGCGGCGGCGGCCCACGCCGCGGCCACGAGGGCCTCGATCTCACCGTCGGCGCGGCCTGGTGCGGGTGGCTGCGGAGCCAGCCCGACGGTGAAGGCGACCGTCTCGACATGGGTGAGGAGGTCGCCGCCGGCGACCGACCGCAGCTCGGCCAAGCGCGCCGCGCTCGGCTCGAGGACGAAGCGGTTAGCCAGTGCCACCTGCCCGGACCCCCCAGGCGTCTGTCCCTCGACCGCAGCCAGGGCCCTGTCGAGGTCGCCGTCCAGGGCGAGCCGGTAGTACTGCAGGGACTCGGGGAAAGAGCCCGGGAGGTGGCCGGCGACGAGAGCCCGTCGCACCTCGTCGTGCCCTTCCCCGGCTCCGATCAGCAGGTAGCCGGCGGGGAGGGGGAACACGCCGACCGGCTGGGGGCGTGGCAGGTCGACGGCACCAGCCAGCTCAGCCATCGAGGGGCCCCGCCACGTCACGTCGCGCTGCCCGCTCGATCCATCGGGCGCCGGGCCGCGCCCGTCGCTCGTTCATGGAGCCGTCGACCATCTTGCGGACGACCCGGTCCTCGAAGACCACCACGATGTCCACCTCCCACTGCCCGTTGCGGCGCTTGACGGCGGGCTCAGCGGCAAGCGGCATGCTGGCCCTCGGTCGTCTGTTGGATCGTCGTCTCGTGGATCATCGAAAGGATACGCTCGGCCACCGCCACCATCGCCTCTTGGACTGCCGGCGTCAACTCGGCACCGAGCTCGACGGTGCCGGCCTCGATCAGGAAGACCGTGATGTCGTCGGGGTAGTCGTCGCCGAGAAGCCACCGCCCGAAAGCCAGCGCGTGGTCCCAGCGGAACGAGTGGCTGTGGAACCCGTCGAGCGGCGGCAGGTCCTCCAGCTCGGCCGCGGGGACCTGGAACACCGTCCCGGGCGGTGACCCGGTGGACGAGGCATCGACGATGACCACCTTGCCCGCACCGCGCATCTTGAACGACACGTCCATGCCAGCAGTGCCCCCGTCCACCAGCAGCACGCCGCGGTCGGGGACGCCGCGCTCCCACAGGTGGCGGACCAGGACCGGCCCCACGGCGTCGTCGCCGCGCAGCAGGTTGCCGCAGCCGATCACCACCAGGTCGCCGGGTGCCGTGGTCACCGCGTCCGGATCTCAGCTCAGATCGATCAGATGTTGCCGTTGACCACGAAGCGCGACAGCTCCTGCCCTGTCTTGCCGTCGTAGGCGTGCACCGTGCAGACCAGGCAGGAGTCGAAGCTCCGGGCCACCAGGCCGAGCTCGACGGGGTCCTCCTGGTCGGCGATCGGCGCCCCGACGAGCGCCTGCTCGATCGGCCCCAGCGTCCCGTCTCCGTCACGGGGCCCGATGTTCCAAGCCGTGGGCGTGACCACCTGGTAGTTGGCGATCTTGCCGTTCTCGATCACGATCCAGTCCGACAGCGAACCCCGGGCCGCTTCTGTCGAGCCGAACCCCTTGCCCGACTCGTGCTCGACCGGCTTGCTGTGGAAGCTCTCCTGCAGCTGGATCGCGTCGAGCCAGCCCCGTACCCACTTGTAGTACTTGGGCCCCTCGTGCATCCGGGCCAGCTGGCGGACCATGACCGATGGCCCGATCTTGTGGTAGATGTCGAGGAAGAGCGGGTCGTCGTCCTGGTGGGCCGCCGCGCCGGGAGCGGCGGCGGTGATGCGACGGGCCAGGGGGCCGGCCTCGAGCGGGATGTAGCCCTGGCCGGGGACGTCATAGCGGGGCGACTTGGCC
This sequence comes from Actinomycetes bacterium, assembly GCA_021819525.1. Taxonomy (GTDB): domain Bacteria; phylum Actinomycetota; class Acidimicrobiia; order Acidimicrobiales; family UBA8190; genus JAKAQW01. The sequence continues at coordinate 4,466 of JAKAQW010000140.1, read as the reverse complement.
CAGCTGTACTTTCCCTCCTTGGCCCCGTCGGCCGGGTCGATGGGGTCGGTCACGCCCTCCCAGGGGTGGAGCAGACCCGATCCCTTGTAGAAGGAGTGGGCCGTGTCCTCGCTGACCCGCAGGTGGTCGAAGTCCGAGAACTGGCCGTTGGCGAAGACGCCGGATCGGTTGATGAGCGCGGCGTTCCTGCCCTCGATGGTCGGGTGGTCGTAGAGCTCGGGCTGGAAGTACGTCCCGGTGGCGAGGTAGTTGCCGACGCCCCTGCCGAACTTGTCGAGACCGATGTCGAGGCAGTAGCGGATGAAGAACCCGCAGTCGCTGTCGTGCTGGGACTCGTTCTCGTCCACCCACGCCAGCACGTCCTCCCAGGTCCGGTTCTCCAGCCACCGGTCGATCTCGCAGCCCAGCCACTGGCCCTCCAGCCATTCGTCCTTCCAGTGCTCGAGGATGGCGACGGAACGGGTGACCTCGGCCAGCGTCGGCGCCGACATCACGCCACCGGGGACCATGAAGCTGGAGTGGGGCCACTGCCCACCGAACATGGCGTAGACCTCCACCGGCTTGGAGGAGAGGACGACGCCGGGCTGGTAGCTCTCTCCTACGTACGGGGCGAACCGGCGGACCGCCTCGGCGTACAGCGGCGAATTGGCGTAGTTCTTGTTGGTCAAGTCGATCGCGAACAGGGCGTAGAAGTACCGGGGGATGCTCTGCAGCGTCTCGCACGCCTGCGCGATGTTGCGGATCAACGTGGCGTTGTGCGGAACGTGGGTCCGCCAGGCGGTGTCCAGGGCGTAGGCCGACTTGTAGAGATGGCTGCCCCCGCAGATCCCGCAGATGCGGGGGGTCACGATCAATCCGGCCTGGGGGTCCTTGCCGCGCAGGATCATCTCGAAGCCGCGGAACATCCCGGCGGTGGTCCAGGCCGAGCTCACCACCCCGTCGTCGATGGTGACGCGTACGTCGAGATCCCCCTCGACGCGGCCGAGGGGACTGACATGGAGGTCAACGGTGGTCATGGGTTCCTCTCTTGTGACACAGCCGGATCCTGCACAGCCGGGTCCTCTACTGCCGGGTCCTCTACTGCCGGTGGCTCAAACAACGAACATGTCCTCCTTGGACCACTGCGGCGCGGCCACCCGGGCGGCGGCGGAGTGGGCCATGTAGGTGACGTGGTCGGTGCCCTCGGGGACCTCCCTGGGGATCACACCGCTCACCTTCTGCGTCTTGAACACGGTGCCCGGGGCCAGATCCATGAACGGGAACTCGGGCTCGGTGCAGCCCAGACAGGGCATGCCGGCCCTCGTCTTCGAGCTCTGCCGGTTCCACAGGATCCGGTTGCACGGCGAGTGGGTCATCGGCCCCCGGCATCCGAACTCGTAGAACAGGCAGCCGGTCCGGGTGCCCTCGCCGAAGGACAGGGTCGCCTGCTTGTACTCGAAGAACTGCACCCGGGTGCAGCCGGTCTGGGTGAACGTCTTGAAGAACGTCTGCGGCCGGTGCAGCTCGTCGAGGGCGATGTCGGCGGTGCGTCCGGCCGCCAGGGCCACCAGGATCTGGGTGATCCAGTCGGGATGCGCTGGGCAGCCTGGGATGTTGATCACCGGCAGCCCGGCCTTGGAGACGAAGTCGGCGCCGAGGAAGCCACCCTTCTTGCGCTTGTGGAATTGCAGGCCGGTGGAGTCGGTCGGGTTCGGGTCGGTGGCGGGGATGCCGCCCCAGCAGGCGCAGTCACCGATCGCCACCACGATGCTGGCCGCCGCCGCCAGCTCCGACACCCACTCCTTCATCGGCCGGTCGGCGAACATGTCGAACCGACCGGTGCCCGCGGGCCCCTCGATCACCGTTCCCTCGAGAACGAAGATGTCGAGAGGCTTGGCGCCGCTGGCGCAGTCCGTGAAGATCTTCTGCGCCTGGTTGCCGAGCTCCATCCCCAGCGACGGGTGCCACAGCACCTCCAGGCCGAAGTCGACGATCAGGTCGACCACGTTGGGCTCCTCTGCGTTGAGGAACGACATGGTGTTCCCGCTGCACGCTCCCCCTTGCAGCCAAAGCACTGACGCCATAGTCCCTGTGCCTCCTTGTCTCTGGTCTCTGGGTTGCCCCGTGGGTCCCTGCGTTCCCCTGTGCCCGGTTCCCCCGTGCCCGGTGCCCGGTGTTGCCCTGTGCTGTTGTTCCCCTGTGTGCTGTTGTTCCCCTGTGCCCTGTGCCCTGTGCTGTTGCCCCCCTGTGCCCGGCGGTGCTCTCGGCGCCGGGCCGGGCCGGTCAGCCGGCGCGAAGACGACGGCCCAGGGCCTTGGCGATCTCCACCAGCAGGCCGAGCCCGCGACCGACATCGGGGTCCTTCACGACCTTGAGCACGCCGCGTAGCCCCGTCATCGACGCCCGGTCGACCCGCGCCCGTTCGGCACCTTCCGCGGCCGACTCGGCGACGAGCGAGAGCAGGTCGATGGTCTGGTCGTTCACCATGTGCGAGCTGAGCACCCGGGTGAGTGTGGGCGTGGCGGCAGACAGCTCCCGTGCGAGCTCGGTCAGCTCGGCCGGGGTGGGCAGCTGCAGGTCGGGGCGGGCCTTGGCCGCCGCCGCCAGCTCCCCGACGCCGGAGGTCACCGAGTCGATGATCGTGTCGCCGCGCTGGAGGAGCTCGGACAGGCTGGCGGCCAAGGTCGCCAGCAGGTCCACGTGGTCCAAGATGGTCAGCAGCGAGGCTGCCACCCCAGGATCGTCGAGCCGCTCGAGGACGACGTCGGCCGGACGTCGCGGCGGAGCGATTTCGGTAGCTGCCATGGGACCCCCCTCCGATGAACTCAGGTCAGGGAGCCACATTAAATCCGGTCTCCGCACGATTGATAGCCGGATCCCGCTAGCTTTGTCCGCGTGACGCCAAATCGATTTCGCTTTCCGCCAACTGAGCAGCCGCTACAGCTGGCCCGGCTTCACAAGATCGACACCAGCCGCCTGTCCCACCAGGTCCGGCCCCGCATCAAGCCGCGGGGGCTCCCCCAGGCCCTCGAGCCCCATCTCGTGTGGGAGACCCACGACGTCGCTGCCGCCTGCCAGCTCGGCCACGAGCTGCTCGGGCCGCTCCGCCTGCTCGTCACCGACGACCGCCCCGACGACTTCTCCGCGTCGTACCACGCGGTGCGCCTGCGGGACGTCACGCTTGGGTACCTCGACTTCACCGCCGAGGTGAAGGTGATCGCCCACCAGCTCCCGCCGAGCTTCCTCGTGCTGGCTCCCATGAGCGGCAGCTCCACGGTGAGCGTCGGTGGCTCGGTCACCGACGCGAACGCCATCACCGCCGCCGTGCCCCCGGCCGGCCACGAGATGATCCTCCGCTGCGAGCGGCAGGCTCCGCACCTGCTCGTGCGCATCGCCGAGCAGCCGCTGCTGGCCCACCTGGGACGGATCCTGGGCCGTCCCCCGGACGCCCCTCTGGTGTTCGACCAGCGCTTCGACCTGAGCGCGCCGCGGGCCAGCCGTTGGAACATCGCCATCCAGGTGCTCCATACCGAGCTGCTCGAACCCAGCTCGCTGCTGCGCTGCGGGGTGGGGGTCGGGCACCTCGAGGAGTTCCTCATGAGCGCGCTGCTCTTCGCCCACGACTCCAATTACTCGGACCAGCTGACCCGGCCAGGGCAGGGCATCGAGCACCGCTGCACCCGGGCAGCCAAGAACTTCATCGAGACCAACCTGTCCGAGCCCATCACCCTCGCCGACCTCGCTGCCGCGGCCGGGGTCAGCGAGCGGACCTTGCAGGCGGCCTTCCGGTCGCAGCTGGGAACCACTCCCATGTCCTATCTTCGCGACCGCCGGCTCGAACGGGCTCGCGCCGACCTGGCCGACGCCGTCCCCACCGACAACGTGAACGTGACCTCCATCGCCTTGCGCTGGGGCTTCGGCCACCTCGGCCGCTTCGCCGCCCAGTACAAAGCCCGCTTCGGGGAGAGCCCCTCTCGCACCCTCAGAGGCTGAACGGGTCGCCATCGCGCTGGCGGCTTGCTGCCGGCCGAGCGCGCACCCGCACTGTCGGCGGGTGACACGCTGGTCGACATCGTCGACGCGAGCGTGGTTGAGGGAGCTCTGCGTCGCGCGGACATCGTCATCAGCTCGGACCGTGGTGATCTGGAGGCTATAGCGACGGCAGCGGGAGGGTCTCTCTCTGTCGAGGAGCCTTGAAGCCGCTCTCTATGTGGCGGAGCCCTGAACCAGACGGCATGCGGCAGCGTCCCGGCGACCACCGACCCGGGATGGTCCGCGAAGGGTGGGGACGCGCCGCCGCGCAAGACCAGCTCCGTCGAGTCGGGTTCATGTCGGCTGTCATGTGGTGGCGATCCTGGTCATGATCACGAGCGTGGCCACCTGCATGGCGCCGGTGATGCCGGCGGTGAAGATGAACCGGCGCATGAGCCGTCCGATGATCTCGCCGTTGGGCTCGGGTTTCTTCAGCTCGAAGAGGACCGCGATGT
>JAKAQW010000018.1:14323-36964 GCA_021819525.1 Actinomycetes bacterium | reverse complement strand
GCGGAGGCCGAACGCCGCGCTGGGCAGCTGCTCGGCGATCCCACCGAGGAGATCCTCGCCGTCGAGCTGGTCACCGCCGGACGCGCGGTGCGGCGAGGGTCCCTGGCCGACCTGGTCGGTGCCGAGGTGGCTGTGGTCCAGGTCGAGGCCGTGAGCGTCGGTGCCATGGCAGTGGATGCCGATCAGCGAGGCATGCTCCTGGCCGCGCGGGAGCTCGACCTGCCCGTCTGGGTGGTGGCAGGCGTCGGGCGCGTCCTGCCTCGGGGACTGTGGCAGTCGATGGTCGACCGGTCCGGCGGAGGGCGCGGCGGCCGAGCCGCGGCAGCTGCGGGGTCGGTGCCCCGTGCACCGTCGACAGCCCGTTCGCACCTGAGCACGTTGGAGGGGGTGGTGAAGGTGGTCGGGCCGAATGGGTCTCGTAGCGTGGAGTCGGCGCTTTCAGCGGCGACGTGCCCCGAGCCCGCCGAGCTCACCGGCGATCGCGGCTGGTGAGCTCGGTGGCTCTTTCGGGCGGTGCTGCCGGGCTGAGCCGGGCCGGGCCGGTGCCAGACCTGCATGGGCTGGGCCGGGACGCCAGCATCTCCGTCTACGAGGAGACGGACCACGCCTTCTCGACGGACCACGCCTTCTCGGACGACGACCGTCGCGAGGTCTGCGACGCCGCAGCGTCGAGCACGGCGCGGGAGCGGGCCCTGGGGCTCTTGCGAGCCTGGCTGGCTTGACGATGGCCGACGAACCAACAGTCGTCGAGCGGTACCTGACCTTGGGCCTCGCCCTCGGCCGTCACGTCGACGGTCTGGTAGACGCCTACTACGGGCCACCCGAGCTGGCCGCCCGTGCTGCCGACCGGTCGCCTCGCCCACCTGCAGAGCTGGCTGGCGAGGCCCGCCGGCTCCTGGCCGACCTGTACGCCGGGGTGCCCCTCGACGACGCGCCAGGAGGCGAGAACGACACCAGACGGCGCTGGCTGGCTGCCCAGGTGACCGGTCTGGCCACCACGGCGCGACGCCTCGCCGGCGAGCCGGTGGCCTACGCGGACGAGGTCGAGGCGTGCTACGGAGTGCGTCCCGAGCCGGTGCCTGAAGACGCCTTTGCCGACGCGCACCGCCGCCTCGACGAGGTGCTGCCGGGGTCTGGCGCGCTGGCCGACCGGTTGGTGTCCTGGCGTGAGGCCCACGCGGTTGCCCCCGAGCGCCTGCTGGGGGCCGTGAATTCCCTGTCTGACGACCTGCGCGAACGCACCAAGACGCTCATCGGGCTGCCCGAGGGAGAGCAGGTGCACTTCGAGCTGGTCCACGACCAGCCCTGGTCGGGGTTCAACTGGTACCACGGCGACCTGCGGTCCACGGTGGCGGTCAACACCGACCTGCCGGTGCTGTCGCTCGGCTTGCCCCACCTGGTGGCGCACGAGGTGTACCCCGGGCACCACACCGAGCACACTCGAAAAGAGGTCGGTCTGGTACGGGGTCGGCGTTGGGTGGAGGAGACCATCTTCTTGGTGGGGACGCCGCAGTGCCTGGTGGCCGAGGGTCTTGCCGACCTCGGTCTCGAGGTGCTGGTCGGTCGGGACCACCAGCGCTTCGCCGCCGAGCACTTCGCGGCTTTGGGCATCCGCTACGACGCAGACGTGGCCGGGCAGGTGGCCGAGGCAGGGGAGGTCCTGGCAGGCGCCCGTGCCAATGCCGCCTTTCGCCTGCACGCGGACGGGGCCGATCCCGTCACCGTGACCGACGAGCTGGCCCGTTGGGCGCTCCTCGCACCGCAGCGCGCCGCCAAAGCAGTGGAATTCCTGGTGCACCCGACCTGGCGGGCCTATGTCACCTGCTACGTCGACGGGCTTCGCCTGTGCCGGAGCTTCGTCGGTGGCGAGCCGAGCCGCTTCGTCCGGCTCGTCACAGACCAGCTGGTGCCCGCCGACTTGCAGACGGCACCGCGCTGAGCCCGACCGGTGTGCCCGATCGAGAATCCGACCGCCAGCCTGCCGTGGCTACGCCGTTCCCCGAGTGGAGATCTCGTCAGGGAGGGGACCGATGCGACGTCGAGCGTGGACCGTGGGGCTCTTCGGAGCGGGGATGGCCCTGGGGGCGTGGCTGGCCGCTCCGGCTGCGGCACCCCCCTCGAGCGCGAGCGCGTCGGGTACGCAGCTGGCCAGTAACGACATCTCCCCCCTGTCCACCTTGGTCCGAGCCGATCCGCACCAGGCGCTGCCGCTCCACGGTGGCACCGTGGACAGCCTGAACTGGTCCGGGTACGTCGTGACGCCGAGACACGGGGATGTCACCGGTGTCACCACCAATTTCGTCGTGCCGAGCGCCGGCCTCGTCCCCCCGGGCTTCGCTGCCACCTGGGCCGGCATCGGCGGCTACAGCACCCAGGATCTGCTCCAGGCTGGGGTGGCGGAAGGGTCGCTGCCCACCGTGCCGCTGGTGGACCAGGTGATCGGCCAGCAGTACTACGCGTGGTACGAGCTGCTGCCCAACCCCGCCACCCCGCTCACGGGCTGCACCGGCGACTCGGCGTGCACCGTGGCGCCCGGCGACCATGTGTCGGTGGTCATCACGCAGGTGTCGGCGTCTCCCCAGAGGTGGTCGATCGCCATGACGAACACCAGCGCCGGCGGTCAGGAGCTCTGGACATGGAGCGAGACTGTGCCCTACGTCTCGTCTCGCTCGTCGGCAGAGTGGATCCTCGAGGCGCCGACCCTGTTCGTCCCAACCCTGCTGGCCCCGGTGGGCACGGTCTCCTTCGGCTCCGCTGACGGGTTCACCGTTGGCACCACCGAGCAGAGCATCCAGGCCGGCGACCCGACCGAGATAGTCCTTTCCCCCGGCCTGATCGACGAGGCGACGCCCTCGGCGCTGGCGGCCAACGGCAGATCGTTCGGCGACTGCGCCTACGTGCAGCGCTGCCAGGCGCCGGGCGGCTGAGCGCGCCCGCCACGGCGACGTGATCGAGGTGGCCCGCTGCGGGGGTTCGACGAACTGCCCCGGCCTGCCGGGTCAGGCTCCGGAGCTAGCATGCGGCCATGTCTGCTCGCACCCGGTCCATGCCCCGGCGGTCCTGCTTCTCGACTCCGGGGTCGAACGAGCGCTTCTTGGAGAAAGCGCCCAGTGTCCCCGCCGACATGTCCTTCCTGGACTTGGAGGACTCGGTGGCGCCGAAGGAGAAAGAGGCGGCCCGAGCCAAGGTCGTCGAAGCCATCGCGAAGGGAAGCTGGGACGACCGGGTGCTGTGCGTGCGGATCAACGCCTGGGACACCGAGTGGACATACGGCGACGTGATCGAGGTGGTCGGCAATGCCGGTGAGCGCCTCGACGAGGTGATGCTCCCGAAGGTGCAGACTGCGGCCGAGGTGGTCGCCCTCGACCTGCTGCTCACCCAGGTGGAGAAGAAGGTCGGGCTGCCGGTCGGTCACTGCGGGATCGAGGCGCAGATCGAGACCACCGCGGGGCTCATCCACGTGGAGGAGATCTGCGCAGCCTCGCCCCGCCTCGAGGCCATCATCTTCGGTCCCGCCGACTTCGCCGCCTCCATGGAGATGCCGGTGCTCACCGGTGGGGTGCAGATCCCCGAGTACCCCGGCGACCACTTCCACTACGTGTTCTCGAAGATCCTGATGGCAGGCCGGGCGAACGGCCTGCAGGTGATCGACGGGCCGTTCTTGAAGGTGCGTGAGCTGGACTCGCTGCGAGACTTCGCCCAGCGGACCCGGGTGCTCGGCTACGACGGGAAGTGGGCGCTCACTCCTGACCAGGTGACGGTCTTGAACGAGCTCTACTCACCGACCCAGGAGCAGTTCGATCGGGCCTGGGACATCCTCGACGCCTACCGCCGGGCCACCGACGACGAGGGGCGCGGGGCGGTGATGTTCGGCGACGAGATGATCGACGAGGCCAGCCGGAAGATGGCGGTGAAATTCGTCAGTCGCGGCGAGCGCGCCGGGCGCACCCGCTCGCCGCGCTGAGCGCCTCGGGGACACGAACGCTGAGCGTGCCAGCCATGATCTCGTCGCAGCCGTGCTGTGCAGTTCGGGCGTGGCCGCGCTGAGCGTGCCGGCCAGGCGAACCTCCTCGTAGCGCCGGGCGGTTCGGGCACACCCGAGCGAGCTTGGCCTCAGCGGCTGGGGGCCTGCTCCACCAGGCGGCGCGCCACCACCTTCAGGGCCAGGGTCTCGTCGGCACCCTCGAAGATGGAGAGCACCCGGGCGTCGACGAAGTACCGGCTGACTGCGAACTCCTCGGCGTAGCCCATGCCGCCGTGGATCTGCAGCGCCTCGCGGGTCACCCACTCGGCTGCCCGGCAGACGTACGCCTTCAGCATCGACGCCTCCAAGGTCCCCTCGCCTTTCGCCATCAGGCGGGCGACCTCGTAGGAGAACTGGCGGCTGGCCTGGATGACGGCGGCCATACGCGTCAGCTTGGCCCGGGTCAGCTGGTAGGCGACGATGGGCTTCGCGAACACGACTCGGTTCGTGGCGTAGTCGAAGGCGGCTTCGTAGGCGGCCTGCATGACGCCGAGTGCCCGGGCGGCAGTCTGCAGCCGGCCGTTCTCGAAACCGGCCATCTGCAAGTAGAAGCCCCGTCCCTGGCCTTCGGGACCGCCCACCAGGTTCTCGTCGGCTACGAACCAGTTCTCGAACGCGATCTCGTAGGAGTGCATGCCCCGATAGCCCAAGGTGTCTATGGGCCTGCCCTCCATCCGCCCCGGCGGGTCGCGGCGCCCCTCTGCCGCCGGATCCTGGGTGAAGAGGAAGCCGTGCCCGTCTCCGCGCTCCTTGGGCACGACGAACAGCGAGAGGCCACGATGTGCCTTTGACCGGTCGGGGTCGGTCCGGGCCAACAGCATGAGGACGTCGGCCCGGGCGGCGAAGGTGCACCAGGTCTTCACGCCGTTCACCAGCCATCCGCCCGTGGTCGGGGTGGCAGCGGTCACGATGTTCGCCACGTCGGAGCCGAAGTCGGGCTCGGTGACCGCGACGGCGTTCATCACCTCACCCGAGGCGAGAGCCGGCAGCCAACGTGCCTTCTGCTCGTCGGTGCCCCCGGCCAGCAGCGCACGGGCGAGGATCTCGGGCCGGGTGATGAGTGAGCCACCGGCCCCGAGCGATCCCCACGACAGCTCCTCGGTGGCCACCACCATGCCCAGGTAGTCGTGGTCGCCGCCGCTGGCGAAGCCGCCGTGCTCCTCGGGGATCGACAGCCCGAGCGCACCCATGTCGGCCAGCCCGGTGATGATCTCCTCGGGGATATCCGCGTTCGCCCGGTGGATGTGCTCGGCGCGGGGTCGCAGCTGCTCTTCGGCGAAGCGGTGGAAGGTCTCGCGCACGAGCTCGAAGTCAGGTTCGAGGTGGCGGTCGCCGGTGACGCCGCACAGATCGGCCAGCACCTCGGGGGCACGGTGCGCGGCGACGAAGCCGGCTGCCGGCGACATCCAGTCCGCCGAGACACCCCAGTCGTCGTGGCGCCCGACCAGCCGCCCGGCCAGCTCTGCCACAGCGTCGGCGACGAAGGCGCAGGCCAGGCGCGCCTCGTCGGTACCCTTGGCGCCGTAGTCGACGGCGGCGCCGGCCGTCCGCACGGCGGCCGCCGCATGGGCGAGGTCGTAGGCCAGGACCTGATGGTCGTCGATGCTGCTCGCTTCGGCCAGGGCGACCGTACCGGCGGCGACCACCTCCGAAGCACACGCTACGACGGTCCTGGCCGCATCGAGGTCGGGGGCGAGATGGCGAGCGTCAGTCACGCGCCGCGACACTACTTCGCCCGGCGACACCCTGATCGGGGAGCCGCCCGAGGACTGTCACCAGCGGTGGCAGCACCACCGGATCGTCCTTCGGGTCGACACCGGTCAGGCTGGCAAGGTACTCGGCGACGGCTCCAGGACCACACCCGGCCGGCGCCTCCGCCCAGGCGTCCACCAGCTCCAGGCCGACCTGACGGACCAAGGCCGGCAGCCACGCGCCGATATCGGGGTGCCGGGCATCGGGCATCGACAGGGCCGTCCCAGCCACCCGGCCGGCGGAGGTCACCGGCTCCTGGGCGACCACCCAGCCGCCGGGGCGCACCGCGCCGGCCATTCGGGCCAGGACCACGGCGGGGTCGACGACGTGCAGCAGCAGGAAGCGGCAGAACGCCAGGTCGACCGGTTCGGGAAGCAACAGGTCCTCGCCGGCCTGGGTGATGGCCAGGACCTGACTGTGCTCGGCGGCGGCGGCGGCTGCCACGTCGCGCGCCCGAGGGTCGCTGTCCACCGCGTACACCCGCCCGCTGTGGCCGACCATGGTGGCCAGCGACACGCTCACGTCACCGCCACCGGCACCGACGTCCACGCAGCGCCACCCCGGCCCCACTCCGAGGCGCTCGAGCGCGGTGGCCAGCGGGCGGCGGTAGACGTCGTCACGGAGGGCGTCGGGCACGGCTGCACGCTAGCGCCTGATCGTGCTGGCTCCTCGTCCAGAGCGCGGGCGCAGGGAGCTCGGGTACCGGGGTCGCGCTCTCGCTGCCGTGGCGAGGTGCCAGGCCGACGTTCTCCCTCCGACGAACCGATATGGTCGTCTACGAGGGCGAACGTGCATCTCCCCTGACCACGCGTGGACGTGTGCTCCCGTCGCTTGGAGCACTGTGATCCGAGCAGGCAAGGACAGCCTCGCAAGGCTGGGGGGAACCTCGGGCCAGAGGGCACGCCGAGAGCCCGGCGGCGCTCGGCGCCGGAGCCCGCAGATGGGTTCGCCAGCCGGGGTGGCCCGGGGCCAGCTAGCCTCGCTGTTCGTGAAAGTCACCATGCTCCTGTGCGACTCGGCCCAGGTCGCCGACGGCAAGCTCTTCATCTTGGGCGGCGGATGGTCGCTCACCGGTCCCGACCCGATGCCATCGGCCATAGCCGTCAAGGTCGACGTCGGCTGGCACGAGGTGGAGATCGTGCACCACTGGGAGCTGTACCTGGAGGACGCCGACGGCCAGCCGGTGCTGGTGCAGACGCCAGAGGGAGGCCAGCCGGTGGAGGTGCGCGGGGAGTTCCAGGTGGCTCGCCCTACCACGGTCCCAGAAGGCACGCCGATCGACATGGCGCTGGCTGTGAACCTGGGGCCGCTGCCGCTGGCGCCCGGCAGCCGGTTCACGTGGCGTCTCGCCATCGACGGCGAGTCGCAGACGGACTGGGCGCTGGCGTTCACGACCCGGCCGCAGCTCACCGTCTGATCGCCCGGCCGTGGCGCGGCGGGTGCCGGAGCAGCGCCGGCCGGGAGGTGACATGGCGAGGTGCTGACCGGTCCCTCGAAGCAGGACCGGGCGTGGCGCAGCTGGCTGCGTCGTGCCATCGGGTTGCTGGTGGCCGTGGCCGCTGCTGCGGTGCTGGGCGACCAGGCTGCCCGGGCGGTGCAGGTCATCGCCTCGGGAGCCGGCTCCAAGAGCACGGGGTTCGGTGGGCCGTGGTGGATCGCCGCAGCAGGGGTGGCAGTCCTGGTGGGAGTGGGAGCGCTGCCGGCGTGGCGGCTGGTCGGCTCGCGGCCGCTGGCTGTCTTTCTCGCTCCGTGCCTCGGGGCGCTGTTGGCCGCCTTGTCGGCTGTGGTCACGGTGGTGGTCGCCAGCGACCCCCTGCGCTGGTTCGTGGCGCTGGCCGCGGCGATCAACGCGGCGGCACTGTCGTCGGTCGCTGCTCCACGTGACCGGCGTGACCAACGCCGGGTCGGGCCGCCATGGAGCCTGCCCAGTGCTGCGGCGGTGACGTTGGTGGTGCTGGCGGTGGCTGTCGCCGGTGTCGTGGGGTACGCGGCGAGCACTGGCGGAGGGGGCTCGGGAGGCCGGACCACCTGGCTTGCCCTGGCCGGGGTGATCGGCGCTGGGCACGGCGGCGTCCATCGGGCGGTGACAGCATCGACCTCGGCTGGCGCCCATCTGCTGGCTTCGCCGCTGGCCAGTGGCGCGGTGTCGATCACCTGGCTGCTCACCGGGCGCCGCGCCGCCGGGGCGGCTGACGTGGTGGTCGCAGCGCTCACCGTGAGTGCGCTGGGTGCCGCTGCCTGCGCGGTGACCGAGATGGCCAGGACGATCTCCCATGGACTGGACCGGCGCTGGGCGGGGCGTCCACGAGCACGGGCTGTGCAGCTGTCCGGGCTGGCGGGGGCGGCTGGCTGGGTGCTGGCCGCTTTCGGGGCGTTGGCCGCGGCCGGCGGTCAGGTGGTCGACGCGACGCTCACCTTGCTGTGGGCATCGGCCGCGGTGGGCTCAGTGGCCTTCGGTCTCGTGCTGTCGACCGACCGGTGGCGGCTGCGGGCTGTGGTCGCGCTGGGCGCGATGAGCACCCTGGCTGCCCCGGCAGGGGGGGTAGCGGCGGCAGCGGTGGCGCTGGCGGTGACGTTCCGGCGGGTGGCCGCGGCTCGGCGCCGGGGTGCCGGCACCGGATGGTGGGCCGATGTGCTCGGTGGGACGCTGGCGGTTGCGGGCGCGTTGGCCTGGCCGGTAGCGACCGTCGTCGTCGGCGCCGTGCCCATCCGCTTCGCGCCCTCATCCCTTGCTCACCTGCCGCAGCGACTGTCCTCCACATGGGGGATCCTGCAGCCGCACCTCGCTGCGGCGGCGATCGCCTTGGGTGTCGCCGCCCTGGCCGCGGTGTTCTTGCGGCGTGACCGAGCCACCCGCGAGCTCGGTTCGGACGTGGGCAGCGTCGTGGTGGGAGTGGTCAGCCTCGGGGCCGTTCTGGTGGCCTGGTCATGGCCAGCACCGGTCCTGGCTCCGTGGCGGGTGGCTGCGGTGCCGGCTGCGGTGGTCCTCCCGCTGCTTCTGGCCTCGTTGTCCATGGCCACGTGGATGGTGACCGGCGTCGCTGTGGCCACCGGGGCCGAGCCAGCCCGGTCCGGATTTTCCAGCGTAGCGACGAGCGATGCCGGAGCAGGGGGCACTGGTGGCGGCAGGGGTGGTGCTGGTGGCGGCGGCAGAGGCGGCGGCGGTGCTGGCGGCGGTGGCGGTGGCGGCGGTGGCGGCGGCGGTGGCGGCAGAGACGGTGGCGGTGGCGGTGGCGGTGGCGGTGCTGGTGGCGGTGGCGGCAGAGGCGGCAGAGGTGGTGGCAGCGCCGGGGTGGACGGGGTTGGTCCTGGCGTACTACACCCGTCGCCATGACGACTATCGATCGACCTTTCGGCCGTGCGTTCGAGGACTTCGAGGTCGGTGATGTCTACCGGCATTGGCCAGGGAAGACCATCACCGAGTACGACGACCACTTGTTCTGCATGATCACCATGAACCACCATCCGCTGCACACCAACACCTGGTTCGCCGAGCACGAGACGGTGCACGGGCGCAACGTGGTGGTCGGGAACCTGGTCTACTCGCTGGCCCTGGGTATGAGCGTGCCCGACGTGAGCGGGTCGGCCATCGCCAACCTCGAAGTCGAGTCACTGGTGCACAAGCATCCCACGTTCCATGGCGACACCATCTATGCCGAGACGAGGGTGGTCGACAAGGTGCCGTCGTCGTCGAAGCCCGATCGGGGGGTGGTCACCGTGGACACCAAGGCGTTCAACCAAGAAGGAAAGGAAGTGTGTGCCTTCCGCCGCAAGGTGATGGTCTGGCGCCGCGAAGCGCTGCCGCCACGGCATCGCCCTTACGGTGGCGGCGTCTGGGGTTGAGCAGGCGGACGAGCACGACGGTTCGGTGACGGCGTCTGGGGTCGAGCAGGCGGACGAGCACGACGGTTCGGTGACGGCGTCTGGGGTCGAGCAGGCGGACGAGCACGACGGTTCGGTGACGGCGTCTGGGGTCGAGCAGGCGGACGTGGCTGCTGCACCGGTGACCGCGATGCATCGGGCATGGTGGCGGCGCCAAGTGCTGACCGTGGGAGCTGGACTGCGGCCGCTACCCTGGCGTGCAACCCGAGACCCCTGGCGTGTGCTGGTGAGCGAGGTGATGTTGCAGCAGACCCAAGCCTCGCGGGTGGTCGGGCCGTGGCGCTCCTTCGTCGACCGCTTTCCCGACCCGGCTGCGTGTGCCGCCGCACCGCCGTCGGAGGTGGTCCGGGCGTGGGCTGGTCTCGGGTTCAACCGTCGGGCGCTGCAGCTGCGACGAGCGGCTACCGCTGCCGTCGACCACCACGGCGGCCAGATCCCCGGTGATCTCGACGCCTTGCTGGCCTTGCCCGGAGTTGGTGCGTACACCTCCCGGGCGGTGCTGGCCTTCGCCTTCGAGCGTCCGGTGGCTGTGGTCGACACGAACGTCCGTCGAGTTGTTCGACGGGCACTGTCCGGGCGTCCGCTGGCTCCCTCAGCGCTGCAGCAGCTGGCGGGCTCCCTGGTGCCCGGCGCCTGCTCCTGGGCGTACAACCAGGCCTTGATGGAGATCGGCGCACTTGTGTGCACGAGCCGTCATCCGGCCTGCGATCGCTGCCCGCTGGCACGGCGCTGCTGGTGGCACCAGGCGGGCCATCGACATCCGGATCCGGCGTCACCCACGACACGCCAGTCCCGGTTCGTAGGTTCGGACCGTCAAGGCCGGGGCCGGTTGGTGGCAGCGCTGCGGGCCGGACCGGTTCCAGCGTCGGAGCTGGCTGCCGCTGCAGGCTGGCCGGAGGACGTCGAACGTGCAAGCCGTGTCGCTGCCACGTTGGTGGCTGACGGGTTGGTGGTGGTCGACAGCCACGGCACGGCGCGCCTTGCGTGAGCGTACCCGTGCGCTGGGGGTGCCACCGGCCGGCGGTGCCGGCCGGTGAGGGTAGTGCGGGGCAGGTGCTCAGGACGCGACGAAGTCGGCGATACGCTCGTTGACGAGGTCGGGCCGCTGCAGGTGGAGGAAGTGGCCGGCGCTCGCCACCACCTCGGCGGCCGATCCTGGGGCCAGCAGGTCCGGCACCGAGCCGGCCAGCTCGGCCCCGATGCACCCGTCGTCGGCGCCGTGGAGGTACAGAGTGGGTTGTGGCGGCACTCCAGTAGCGCAGCGCTGGGCGACCTCGTGGTCGGGGCGGTGCCTGGTGGCGTCGAACATGGCCCGGTAGTAGCCAAGGGCAGCCGCGACACGCCCCTCGCCGGACAGCGCCCGGCGGACCTCGGCCAGATCGGCAGTGGCGTCGTAGCCCGGTGACCAGTCTGCCCACAGCGATCGCACGAAGGCAAAGTCGTCGCCGGCCACTACGGCATCGGCCAAGTCCATCTGGGCCAAGAACACGTAGAAGCTGCGCTTGAGCTGGGCATAGGTGAAGAACCCGGCGGCGCTCGCAGGCAGGGGCGGCACGCTCATGGCTACTACCCGCCGCCAGCGCTCGGGGGCGGCACCGGCAGCGCCGTAGGCGGCGAGGGCGCCCCAGTCGTGGCCGACCAGCACGGCGTCGGCGTCGGCGTCGAGCGCCCGGTGGATGGCGATGGCGTCGTCAGCCAGGGCACCGGTCTGGTAGCAGCCATCTGCCGGAATGCCACTCGGGGCGTACCCCCGCATGTACGGGGCGACGGCGTGGTAGCCAGCCTCGGCGAGGACCGGCAGCAGATGCCGCCAGGTGTGCGCGGTGTCGGGAAAGCCGTGCAAGCACAGGGCCAGCGGTCCCGCAGGCGAGCCCAGCTCGAGACAGGCCATCTCCAGGCCATCCACCGTTACCCAGCGCGTCGACATGGTAGTGCAGAGTAATGTCTGCCCGGCAACGGTGGCCGCGCCGCACTCGATCGGTGCGGGTTGCAGCACGCCGACGCGGGCGATGACGAAGGAGAACGGCGGTGCACGTCAGGTTCTTCGGGGTGCGAGGCTCGTGCCCCTGCTCGAGCGACGAGCATCGGCGCTACGGCGGCAACACTTCGTGCGTGACGGTGGAGGTCGATGGCCAGGAGCCGATCATCTTGGATCTGGGCACCGGGCTCCGTCCACTGGGGGTGGAGCTGCTGGCCGGCATCGGCGCCGGGACGGGCGTCGTAAACGGCGCGCGCGTCGCACCGGTGACGCCCGGTGGAGCTCCTGGTGCGAGCGAGCTGCAGGAGGCTGGCAGGAACCGGGTTGCTGGAGATGTCTGGCTCGGTGGTGCCGACGACCCCGGCGCGGGTGGTCCAGGCGGTGAGCACTGGACTGCTCTGCTCACCCACCTGCACTGGGACCACCTGATCGGCCTGCCGTTCTTCCCGCCGGTGCTGCGCCCGGGAGCGAAGCTCGACGTGTACGGCCCGCCCCAAGAGGGTCGCTCCATCCAGGAGGTGGTGGACCAGGTGGTGAAACCGCCGTTCTTCCCGGTCCAGGTCGAGGAGCTGCACGGCTCTGTCGTCTTCCACGACGTGGCCGAGGGTCAGATGACCGTCGGGTCGGCCACCGTCTCGATACGACAGGTGCCTCACGTCGGTACCACGCTGGGCTTCCGGATCGATGCCGGGGGGGTGGCAGTGGCCTACCTGTCGGACCACCAGGCGCCGCTCGACATGGCGGCGGTGGCACCTGCGGTGCTGGAGCTGTGTGACGGCGCCGATCTGGTCATCCATGACGCGCAGTACACCGAGCAGGAGTTCGTGGCCAAGGCCGACTGGGGGCATTCGACGCCGGCGTACGCCGTGCACGTGGCCGCCGAAGCTGGTGCCCGGATGCTGGCACTGTTCCACCACGACCCGATGCACGACGACGACCAGATCGACAGATTGGTCGAGGTAGCCGCCGCGCGTCCCGAGGCAGCGCGACTTACCCAGGTGGTGGCGGCGGCCGAGCAGATGGTGGTCGACGTCCGGCCCGGCTCGACGTCTCTGGTTGTGGCGAACCGGTGAGCTCTGCAGTGGACCAGCGCCGCTTCCGAGATGTGCTCGGACGCTTCGCCTCTGGCGTGACGATCGTGACGGCCTCCACCACCGACGGCCCGGTGGGGTTCACGTGCCAGTCGTTCACCGCGCTGTCCCTGGAACCACCCATGGTCGCCTTGGTGCCGAGCAAGCAGTCGACCAGCTGGCCCCGGATCGCCGCTGCCGGTGCTTTCTGCGTCAACATCCTCCACGAAGGCCAGGTGGAGCTGTCTCGGACCTTCGCCGTGCCCGGTGCCGTGCGTCCGGACAAGTTCTCCGGGACCAGCTGGCATCGTGGCCCCAGCGGCGCTCCGGTGCTCGACGGGGTCCTGGCCTGGGTCGAGTGCGAGCTGGAGATGGTGCACGACGCCGGAGACCACGAGATCGTCCTCGGCCGGGTGGTGGATCTCGGGGTCGGAAGTGGGGAGCCACTGCTGTTCTACAGGGGCACCTTCGGTCGCCTGGCGCGCGGAGGTCCGAGCGTGCGATCCATGAGGTCCGAGCGTGCGACCCACGAGGTCCGGGCGTGCGACCCATGAGGTCCGGGCGTGCGACCCACGAGGAGCGGGCGTGCGACCCACGAGGAGCGGGGTGTGGAGCGGCTGAGGACCGAGCGTGGGGTGCGTCTTCGCGATGGGCACCGGCATTCGAGGCGGCCGTGGTGGGTAGTGTGCTCCGGTGCCCAACATCTTGCCTTCGACGACCATCGCCGACGTGGTCGTAGTGGAGCCCGACGCCCACGGTGATCGGCGGGGCCGGTTCGTGGAGACGTACCGCCGGTCGTGGTTCCCGCTCGGACGCGAGATGCTCCAGGGGAACCGCTCGGAGAAGCAGGCCGGAGCCGTGGTGGGCCTGCACTACCACCTGCATCAGGCGGACTACTGGTACGTGCTGCGGGGTCGTGCTCGTGTGGTCCTCCACGACCTGCGCATGGGGTCGCCGACCGACGGAGCTACCCTCACCTTGGATCTCGACGGGGACGAGGACCGCGGCCTGTTCATCCCGCCGGGTGTGGCACACGGCTTCGCCTCGCTGACGGACGTGCTCCTGTGGTACCTGGTCGACGGGTACTACAACCCGGCGGATGAATTGGGGCTTGCTTGGGACGATCCCGCCGTCGGCGCCGACTGGGGGGTGTCGGAGCCGGTGTTGTCGAGCCGGGACCAGGCCAATCCGACGCGCAGTGGGATCG
Source organism: Actinomycetes bacterium (assembly GCA_021819525.1). GTDB lineage: Bacteria > Actinomycetota > Acidimicrobiia > Acidimicrobiales > UBA8190 > JAKAQW01. The sequence continues at coordinate 23,051 of JAKAQW010000018.1, read as the reverse complement.
AGGCAGCGCTGCGCCCCCGGGCAGTCCTTCGAACCTGAGGGCTTGGCTCGCGCCGGCCCGAGTGGTCACCGCCGGAGTGCCACGTCGTGGTGCGTCTCAGGGGCGCGACCGGAGCGCAGTTGCGGTACCGCTGGCTCGTGACCACTTTGCGGTGTGCTCGAGGGGCGGCCCTGGCCGGTCGCGGTACCACTCGGCGTTCGGATTGGGTTGAATGGAAGGGTGACGTTCGCGTTGATAGCCGCGTGCATCGGCTTGGTCGTTCTCGGAGCCGGCCAAGTGGTCGTGCGACGGGTGGTGGACGAGCGGCGGTCGGTTCGCGACTACCAGCACACGCTGAAGACCCTCGGCACCCTCTCTCGCCAGGGGGTGCGGGTCGTGCCCGACCATGAGCCGCTGGAGGCTGGCGGTACCGCCGCCCCAGCCGACCCGGTCCGGCCTCGGCACCCGGGATGGTTGGCGGGGACCGACGGAGCCATGGACGCGTCGCTGGTGCCTGGAGCTCGATCTGGTCAGTTGGACGGCCACCAGCCGGGCTGGGGATCTGGCGACCCGGCGGGCCGTACGCCCGGGGCCGCCTCGACAGCTGGGGCCGCCTCGACAGCTGGGGCCACCTCGGACACTGCGGGGGCCATCTCGGCTGCGGGGGCCATCTCGGCTGCGGGGGCCACCGCGGCTGCGGGGGCCACCTCAGGCCCAGCCGGCGAGCGACCCGTTCGATCTCGGTACCAGCCGGTAGACCGGTCCGGCGACGAGGCTACGGAAGGGTCTGGCGGCAGAAGAGCTGAGAGGCCTGGCGGCGGTCCTGCGCGGCCTGGTGACCGGCCAGCCGACCGACGCCGGGACCGAGCGGAGGTACCCGAAGGCGAGGCCACCCGACCTGTGCTCGTGTTCGACGACTTGGCGCCGCCGCGATCGTCTGCGACGTCGCAGCGGGGATCCGCCCTCGGTCCGGCTGTCGCTGGCATGGCGGCAGCGGCCATGGGTTCATCTGAGGCAGAACCGAGGCCGGGGCGCCGGACACCGGCTGGCGTGCGGCAGCTCGTGCGACGGGGTTCGGGGGCCGAACCCTCGAAGTTGCTGCGTGCGGCTACCGGCATAGCCGCGGTGCTGCTGGTCGGGGCGTCGGTCGCTACTGTGGTCGTGGCCAGCGAAGCGGGGTCGGGTGCCCGTCGGGTGGTGGCGGCGAACCGGCTGCCGGCGGCCTCTTCGAGTGCTTCGAGTGCTGGGCATCGCGCCACGACCGGCCAAAAGCGTCGTCACCGCTCGCGGAGCCAGGCGATCCGCCCAGCAGACAGCACGGTCGTTCCCACTGCGGCCACCTTGTACCACGCCACCGTGCCGGTGTCGTCGACGTCGACGTCGTACACCGTGGTTGTGTCCGTGACTGGCCCGTGCTGGATCGAGGCGAAGCAGACGACGACGGGAACCGACCTCTGGTCCGGGGTGCTCACCGCAGGCACGCAGCACACGTTCTCCCTCACCGGGTCGGTGCTACTGCGGATAGGCGCTGCCGACGCCACCGTGACCATGAACGGGGCGCCGGTGGCGCTGCCCTCGGGCTACCAGGTTCCCTACGACCTGGCCTTCACACCCAGCGGACAGGGCACATCCAGCTAGCCAGGGCACGCCCTACGAGCGCCGCCGGGGCCGAGCCAGCTGGACGCCGCCAGCTGGTCGGATGGCGACCGGCACCGAAGTTGCGTCGCGGCAAGGGGCACTCCGGGAGGCGGGTGGTGCTGGAAGCGGCGTCGAAGCCAGCCGCCGTCTCCCCCTTCGCTTCGAGTGGGTGCACAGGGCGGCGGAACTGCGGACTGAGCTGGCAAGAGCTCTGGGGTGGAACCCACGTTGCGCAAAAGGGGGCCGTCTCAGTCGATGATCCCGACCGAGGACAGCACGAACGCCAGCACGAAGGCCTCTTCCCGCCATGCGTCGTATCGACCCGACGGTCCGCCGTGACCGGCTTGCATCTCCACCCGCAACAGGATCCGGCTCGACGGCGAGGCCTGGCGCAGACGCTGGACCCACTTGGCCGGCTCCCAGTAGCCGACCCGGGGGTCGTGCAGACCGGCTGTGGCCAGGACGTCGGGGTAGTGAGCGGGACGAACGTTGTCGTAGGGGGAGTAGGCGCGCATGGTCCGGTAGACGTCGGGATCGGCCTGCGGGTCTCCCCACTCGTCGTGCTCGATCACGGTCAGCGGCAGGGTGTCGTCGAGCATGGTGGTGAGGCAGTCGACGAAGGGCACTTCGGCCACGACGGCTCGAAACCGCTCTGGGGCCATGTTCATGGCCCCTCCTACAAGCAGTCCGCCGGCAGATGCTCCCCGAGCGACCAGGCGGTCAGGGGCGCTCAGCCCTTCGTGCACCAGCATGTCGGCGCAGGCTACGAAGTCGGTGCACGAGGTGGCCTTGGCCAGGAGCTTGCCTGCTTCGTACCAGCGCCGGCCCAGCTCGCCGCCGCCGCGCACATGGGCGATGGCGAACACGACACCTCGGTCGAGCAGGCTGAGGCGCATCGAGGAGAACACGGGGTCGATGCTGTGCTCGTAGGCGCCGTAGCCGTAGAGAAGGCAGGCCGCGGTCCCGTCGACGGGAGTGTCGACGTGGCGCACCACCGACACCGGGATCGCCGTGCCGTCGTCTGCGGTCGCCCACAGCCGCTCGGAGCGGTAGCAGGTCGGGTCGAAACCGCCGAGTACCGGCTGGCGTCGGCGGAGGACGGCCTGGCCGGTATCCATGTCCAGGTCGTAGACCGATCTGGGGGTGACCAGCGACGAGTACTCGTAGCGCAACTGGCGGGTGTGGGTTTCGGGGTTCGCCCCTCCCCACGAGGTCGACGGGGTGTCCGGGCAGGGGACCAGCCAGCCGGCTCCGAGGGGTTCGGCCAGAGGGTACGGGCCGTCGCCGAGAGGCACGACGCGGATTCGAGCACTGGCATCCAGGCGCTCGTAGATCACGAGATGGCGGTCGAACACGTCCACACCGTCGATCCGGGTGTCGTCTCGTCCAGCCACCAGCTCCCGCCACACCGGAAGCCGATGGTCGGTAGCGTCCGAGCCGCCGGTGGCGCCGTCGAGGGCCACGATCCGAAAGTTCTCGGCTCCGTCGTTCGTGACCACGACGAAGGTGTCGTGGACGTGGTCGACCGAGCACTCCACGCCGTGCCGGCGGGGGACGAGGACGGCGAAACGGCCGGCTGGCTGCTCGCAGGGCAGTGCCCGGATCTCGGAGGTGACCTTCGAGTGCAGCTCCAACAGGACATGGCTCCCGTCCTTGGTCCTCGACACTGCGAGGTGGAACCGTTCGTCGTCCTCCTGGTGCACGAGGACGTCGGCTTCGGAGGTGGTGCCTACCTGGTGCCGCCAGAGCTGGTAGGGCCGGTTGGCCCCGTCGGGTCGGGTGTAGAACAGCGTGCGGTCGTCAGCCCAGGCCACCCCGTAGGAAGTACCCGCGATGTGGTCGTCGACCAGGGCGTCTGCGGCTGGAGTGTCGTCGACGAGGGGATCTGCTGCCGGCACCACGGGTCGCACGTGCAGCTCGAACCGCTCGTCGCCGGCGCGGTCGATGCTGTAGGCCAGCAGCTCGTGCGCAGGACTCACCACCAGGTCCCCCATGGCCAGGTAGGCACCCGTCTCGACCAACGTGTTCTGGTCGAGGAGCACTTGTTCACCGGGGAGGGTGAGAGGTGGCGGAGCCCCGGTGCCGCCACTGCCCGGTGGCTGGGGGTCTGCGGGCAGTGGCGGTTGGTCGTCCCCGGACAGCCGTGGAGCGCGACAGAAGATCGGGTAGTCGAGGCCCTCGACGGTGCGCTGGTAGTACCACCAGTCCCCCTTGGCTACCGGAACCGAGAGGTCGGTCTCGACGATCCGGCTCCGGATCTCGCTGAACAGGCGGTCCACCAGCGGCTGCAGGGTGCTCGTAGTGGCATCGGTGTACGCTTGCTCGGCTCGCAGGTGGGCGAGCACTGCCGGATCGTCGCGGTCGCGCAGCCACGCCCAGTCGTCGGTCCGGGCGTCACCGTGCGCCACCAGCGTTTCGGGCCGGCGCGGCGCTATGGGTGGTGGCAGTTGGCAGGCGGCATCCATCGGGCGATGATGCCCGACACGAGCACCCGGCCGCCATGCCGCCGCTGGTCCGGCGCGCCGGTCTCGTCGACACCTGTCACCGGGTCGTGCGCCCGGCCGGGCTGGTCGGTGGCGGGTCGTGCGGCGTCGACGGGCTGGTCGGTGGCGGGTCGTGCGGCGTCGACGGGCTGGTCGGTGGCGGGTCGTGCGCCCGACCGGGCTGGTCGGTGCCGGTGGGTCGTGCGCCCGGCCGGGCTGGTCGGTGGCGGTGGGTCGTGCGCCCGGCCGGGCTGGTCGGTGGCGGTGGGTGGCTGTCGTCGACCGTATGGATCTGCCGGTCGCTGGGAGTTGTTACTATCTCTATAGGAGAAATTATCGACCGGTGTCGGCGTCGCTGCCGTGGGACGGCAAGGCGGCCGGCGCGCAGGAGCGGACAATGACCACTGTCGACCTCGACCTCGGACGCTACAAGCTGGGATGGAGCGACGCCGAGGACTACATCTTCAAGCCGAAGAAGGGGATCTCGGAGGAGATCGTCCGCGAGATGTCGGCGATGAAGAAAGAGCCGGAGTGGATGCTGCGGTTCCGGCTGAGCGCGCTGAAGCGGTTCTTCGCCAAGCCCATGGCGCCGTGGTTCGCGGTGAACATGCCTGACCTGGACTTCGACGACATCTACTACTACATAAAGCCGACCGGTGGGCAGGTGAAGGACTGGGACGCCCTCCCGGAGTCGATCAAGAGCACCTATGAGAAGCTGGGTATCCCCCAAGCGGAACGCAAGTACCTGGCAGGGGTGACCGCCCAGTACGAGTCGGAGGTGGTGTTCCACCGCAACCGGGAAGACCTCGAACGTCTCGGTGTCCTGTTCTGCGACATGGACACCGCCGTTCGTGACTATCCCGATATCGTGCGCCGCTGGTTCGGCAAGATCATCCCTCCGAACGACAACAAGTTCGCTGCCCTGAACTCGGCGGTGTGGTCGGGCGGATCTTTCATCTACGTGCCGCCCGGCGTAGCTGTCGACATGCCGCTGCAGGCCTATTTCCGGATCAACGCCGAGAACATGGGGCAATTCGAGCGCACCTTGATCATTGCCGACGAAGGGGCGCAGGTCCACTACGTGGAGGGTTGCTCGGCACCGGTGTACTCGACGGACTCCCTGCACTCGGCGGTGGTGGAGCTGGTCGCCCTGCCAGGCAGCCGGATCACCTACACGACCATTCAGAATTGGTCGAACAACGTCTACAACCTGGTCACCAAGAGGGCGCGGGCCGAGGCCGAGGCTCATGTGGAGTGGATCGACGGGAACATCGGCTCCCGGCTCACCATGAAGTACCCGTCGGTGTACCTGGTGGGCCCGAAGGCCTCCGGTGAAGTGTTGTCGGTGGCCTACGCCGGCCCTGGCCAGCACCAAGATGCCGGTGCGAAGATGGTCCACGCCGCGCCCGAGACCACGTCCACGATCGTCTCCAAGTCGATCTCGAAAGACGGTGGGGTGTCCACCTACCGGGGCCTGGTGCGAGTGGAGGAGGGGGCCAAGCGCTCCAAGAGCTTCGTCCGTTGCGACGCGCTCATCCTCGACGAGGAGTCCACCTCGGAGACCAAGCCCTACATGGAGGTCGGTGAACGTGACGCCCAGATCGGGCACGAGGCGACGGTGTCGAAGGTGGGCGAGGACCAGCTCTTCTACCTCATGAGCCGGGGTCTGTCTGAGAGCCAGGCCATGGGCATGGTCGTGAACGGCTTCATCGAGCCGATCACCCGTACGCTGCCCATGGAGTACGCGGTCGAGTGGAGCCGGCTGATCGAGCTGCAGATGGAGGGTGCCGTCGGCTGACCTGGGCGGTACGTAGGGCACGAGTCAGAGTGGTGGCCCTGTCTTCGGGCATCAGGCGGCGTGGGTACCTACGGCACGCGTCGATGCCAGCGTGGCAGTTCGCCACAGCGCTGAACGTCCGAGGGCTCCCGACGCACGCTCGACGAGTGGTATGCGGAGCAGGTGTTGGGGCCGACCGGGAGTGTCGCCGTAGGCTCTGGCGGGTGCCATGATTGGACGGTGCCTATGCGGGAACAGTGCAAGCACTTTCAGAGCCGGACGTACAGCTCCGGGGAAGTGGCGCGCTTCTGCGAGCTGGATCTGGCCCCCGAAGCCCCGTGGCGCTGTCCTGACGAATGCCCGAAGTTCGAGGCCCGGCTCGCCGACGCCGGGTGGGTGCACGGCTCGTTGGTGGAGCCCGCCGTCGAAGACGAGCCCGTTGGAGCCGGCATCGCCGAGCTGCTCGACGGAGCCGAGGAGATCGTCAACGCGGCTGCTCCCGACATCGTGGCCGAGGCGGAGCGTCGCCGAGCCGCCGAAGAGGCTGCCCAACGCAAGGCGGAAGCTGGCCGCCAGCGGCGATGGCCCTGGCGTCGTCGTTGAAGGTGCTGGTCGTAGCCGCGGACGGCGACGCGCAGACGCGGAGTGGACCTCGTGCTGGCAGGCGGTCGTCACGTCTCGGACCGTGGGTGGCTCCGGACCGTGGGTGGCTCCGGACCGTGGGTGACCTCGGACCGTGGGTGGCTCCGGACCGTGGGTGGCCTCGGACCGTGGGTGGCTCCGGACGCCAGGAGAGGCTAGGTTGCCCAGCCGACGGGAGGTTCGTGCTATGACCGTGTCGAGATCTGACCTCGGGGGTCGTAGCGGCGGGCGCTCCGCGCTACGTCGCTCCACGGCGCGAGCGGTCGGGGTCGTGGCAGCGCTCGTGGTAGCTGGGCTGGCAGGAGCCCGGTCGGCCCCAGCTGCGTCGACCGTGGTCGTCGGCAGCCATCCGCGCGTCTCGCTGGCGTCGGCTGGCACCGCCGGGAACCTGCTCAGCGGCGACCAGTCGACCTTCTCGTCGTCCACCGGCGGGTGGCAGGCGTTCGGCGCCACGGCCCACCAGGTGGCTTCGCCGGCTGACCACGATCCCGGCTCGCTCGAGCTCGATGCCACCGGTGCGAGCGGGATGTCGGCGTGGTCCGCGGCCCTGTCACCCGCCGGCGCCACCGCAGCGGCGACCTGCGCAGCGGCCGGGATCGTGGCCGGCGTCGCCGGCGACGTGTACAGCGCGGCGATCTCGGCGACCTCGCCGGCTGGGGCGGTGCCGGTAGAGCCGGCTCTGGTGTTCTGCGACGGCACGACCATGCTCGATCTGGTGACCGGGCCGCAGACCAGCGCGCCCAGCGGTGAATGGCAGCAGACCGCGCCGGTCGTGGCGGTCGCTCCGGCTGGCACCACCGGCGTGGCTATGGGTCTCATGGTGCCGTCGACGACGGCTGGCCAGCAACTGTTCCTCGACGACGCCGTGCTCACCGGCACCGCCGTCGACACCCCAGCGGTGGACGGCCCGTTGCAGGTGAGCGGGAACCACATCGTGGACGGCGCCGGGCGCACTGTGGTGCTGAGAGGGCTCAACCTCTACGGCCTCGAGGACTCCGTCGACCCCCCGAGCTACTCCGCAGCCCAGATCGCCGACATTCGCTCGTGGGGGGCCACGATGGTGCGGGTGTCGCTCGGGGAGCAGCTATGGCTGGACACGAGCTGCGCATACGCGCCTGGCTACCAGAACGAGGTGCGGCAGCTGGTGCAGTGGATCACCCAGGACGGCATGGTGGCCATGTTGGACCTGCACTTCTCCAACCCGGCCGACATGTTTGCCACCGCGCAAGACGCCCAGGCCGCGGCGAGCGCCGGGAAGTGCCCGCCCGCCGGGCCCATGCCTATGCCCGATCAGCAGGCGACCACCTTCTGGCAGCAGGTCGCCTCTACCTTTGCCGGCAATCCGCTCGTGGCGTTCAACTTGTTCAACGAGCCTCACGACGTCTCGCAGAGCACCTGGCTCGACGGTGGTCCGGCCCCGGTCCCCGAGCCGGTGAGCGGAGGCCCTACCACCTACCCGTCGGTGGGGATGCAGCAGCTCACCGACGTCGTGCGGGGCACAGGTGCGTCGAACCTGGTGGTCATCGATGGCAACCAGTACGCAAACGAGGTGCCCAGCCAGCTGGTGCAGGGGACCAACATCGTCTACAGCGTGCACGCCTACACCTGCCCCGATGCGCCGCCGCCCTCGTCCACGTGCAGGCCGGACCCGCTCGACCCCAGCTCCATCCTCGGGCCGTGGGTCACGTTCTCGGCCACCGAGCCGGTGATGGTGGGCGAATTCGGCTGGCCGGATCCGTACCAGAGCACGTACAACGCGAACGTCATCGCCTTCGCCGAAGCCCACGGCTGGAGCTGGGACGTCTTCGCCTGGGACGGGACCCCCAGCGCGCCGTTCAGCATCCTGGCAGCAGACGCTCTTGCCGGAACCTCGAGCGCTGGTGGCCCCGGCAGCCCGTTCGAGGCGTCGCCGTCAGGGATGCCTGCGTTGTGCGCCATGGCCTACGGCGGCGACGTCGTGATGCCGTCGCCGTGTGCGACCCCCGGTCCGAGCCCCGGCATCTCGGCTGCTGCCCCGGGGACCACCTCGAGCTCTACGCCTCCAGGGACCACCCAGAGCGCGGCCCCAGGGACCACCCAGAGCCCGGCGGGGGGGTACTGGCTGGTGGCGCGTGACGGCGGCGTGTTCGCGTTCGGCGCGGCGGGGTTCTTCGGATCGGTGCCGGGGTTGCCGGTGTCACAGCGCCCGTCGTCGGCGGTGGTGGGGTTG
>JAKAQW010000018.1:0-14313 GCA_021819525.1 Actinomycetes bacterium | reverse complement strand
CCCGGCGGGGGGGTACTGGCTGGTGGCGCGTGACGGCGGCGTGTTCGCGTTCGGCGCGGCGGGGTTCTTCGGATCGGTGCCGGGGTTGCCGGTGTCACAGCGCCCGTCGTCGGCGGTGGTGGGGTTGGTCCCGAGCCCCGGTGGGCGGGGGTACTGGGAGGTGACGTCGTCGGGCGATGTGTACAGCTTCGGGGATGCCTCGTTCTCCGGGTCGACAGGTGCGATGACGCTGGCGCAGCCGATCGTGGGCATGGCCGCCGACCCGGCGGGGGGGTACTGGCTGGTGGCGCGTGACGGCGGCGTGTTCGCGTTCGGCGCGGCGGGGTTCTTCGGATCGGTGCCGGGGTTGCCGGTGTCACAGCGCCCGTCGTCGGCGGTGGTGGGGTTGGTCCCGAGCCCCGGTGGGCGGGGGTACTGGGAGGTGACGTCGTCGGGCGATGTGTACAGCTTCGGGGATGCCTCGTTCTCCGGGTCGACAGGTGCGATGACGCTGGCGCAGCCGATCGTGGGCATGGCGACGTCCTAGGAGGCTGTCGCAAAATGCCTCCCGAGCGGAGAGCAACCAGGTCTCTTGCCCGCCAGACGGCCCGTTGTGGGCCAATTCGCGAGAGCCTGCCAGACGCCATTGCCACGTCCTGGCCATTGCCACGTCGTCCTGGGCATGGCCGCGTCGCAGGAGCCATGGCCACGTCGCACAAGGAGCCACCGCGACGTCGTTGGAAGGTCGCGGCGCAGCTGTGGGCGCCTCTACGACACCGCCACGGCCAGGTCGTGCTTCCTCGACCGTCTCGACGTGAGCCTCCGCTCAGCCGGCTGCGGGTCAGTTCCCGGTGAACTTCGGAGCGCGCTTCTCCGAGAAGGCGGCAACCGCCTCCAGCAGGTCGTCGGAGCGCAGCATGCCGGCGTTGTAGGTGGCGACGTAGTCCAGTCCTTCGGCGACCGACCGATCGGCGCTGGCAGCGAGGACCGCTTTGGTGCCCTGCACGGCCAACGGGGGATTGGCGGCGATCTCGCCGGCCAAGGCGAGGGCCGCTTGGTGCAGGGTGCCCATATCGGCGAAGACGTCGTTCACCAGGCCGATCTGCCGAGCCCGCTCGGCGTCGATGTCCTTGCCGGTGTATGCGAGCTCCGCCACGTGGCCGCGGGGCACCAGACGGGGGAGCCGCTGGAGGGTGCCGAGGTCGGCCACGATGGCCATCTTCGTCTCACGGACCGACAGCCGAGCATCGGCGCTGGCCAAACGGATGTCACAAGCGGTGATGAGGTCCACTCCCCCGCCGATGCAGTACCCATGGACGGCGGCCACCACCGGCTTCGGGCATTCGGCCACAGCGGTGATCGCCTGCTGCATGTGCAGCACAGTCCGACGCGTCGCGTGCGCCCGGGCTGCTGCCGACGGCCGCGGCGGCCGCTTCGCCTGCTCCTGCTCGAGCGGCACCCCGGATCGGTCACCGGCGGTGCCAGCGGCGCCAGTTCCGGCGGTGGCTGGTGTGGTGCGGGCGGGGGCTGGAGCGGTCGTGGCTGGGAGCGTGCCGGTCAGCATGGCACCCATCTCCTTCAGGTCGAGACCCACGGTGAAGTGCCGACCGCGTGCGCAGAGCACCACGGCACGGATCGCGGGATCCGCTCCCAGCTCGTCGAAGACCTGTGGCAGTTCCGCGAAGAACGCCGCACCCATGGCGTTGTGGGCACTGGCGCGGTCGAGCCACACCTGGGCCACGTGCCCGATGTGCTCTACGGAAAGGACGCGGTCGCCTGGCATGGGGCGAGCCTATCGAGGCGCACCGGGGCGGCTCGTCGGGGCGGCTCGTCGGAGCGGCTCGTCGGAGCGGCTCGTCGGGGCTGCCGGTCCGAGCGCCGGCCTGTTCGAGGTCAATTGGCCCGACGGGCGCGGCCAGACCGCTAGAGTGCGAGAGGCACGAACGATCCGACCCGATGGCCGCACGGTGGCCGGAACCCTGGGTGGTGAGCTGGAGCCGAGCGGTGTGCGGGACCCGGGTGCCGGGTGCCGAGCGTCGCCGGTCGGGTTGTCGTGCGAGTCGGTGGCGTGGTCACCGGCTGCCGTCCGAGCGAGGTGGACCCCTGAGCCGATTCGATCTCGAAACAGCTGCCGCCCTCACCGGTCCACCGTGGCTGGCTCGTCGACGAGCTGACGCCTGGGAGCGCTTTGCTGCTCTGCCAATGCCAGCAGAGAGCGAGGAGATCTGGCGCTACAGCGGCATCGACGACTTCGAGCTGGCTCGCTTCGCTCCCGTCGGCACCGGCGGTGCGCCGGCTACGCGTTCGGGTTCGCTGCTCGATGCCTTGGCTTCGGCACGAGCGACGGCCGATCGGATCGGGCCACGCTCGCTGCTCGTGGTGACCCTCGACGGGTCGGTGGTCGCCATCGAGGCGGGCGCGGGTGCCGTCGAGGGATTGTCGGTATCGGTTGCCAGCCCGACGCTCGCAGGAGCCCCTGACCAGGCGGCGACCAGTCCGGGGTCACTGCTCGACGCGGGCGAGTGGGTCGAGGAGGCCCTGGGATCGGTGGCCGGAGTCGACGACGCTTTCGGCGCGCTCCACGACACCTTCTTGGCCGACGTGGTGGCGCTGCATCTCGTCAGCGGTGCCGACGTGGCCGATCCCGTGGTGGTGGCGCACCTGGTCGACCCGGCTCCCGTCGGCGGACTGGGGCCGTCGGCCTTCCCGAGGACGGTCGTCCGGCTCGGGGCCGGCGCCCGGGGCACGGTAGTGGAGCTGACAGTGTCCTGGCCCGGTGATGGGATGTCGGCTGGGGAGGGGAGTGCTCCTGGCGCGCTGGTAGTCCCGGTGACCGAGCTGGATGTGGCCGATGGCGCCTACCTTGCTTATGCCAACGTGCAAGTCCTCGACCTGGCGAGCACCCAGATCGCCCTGCAGGCCAGCCGGGTCGCGCGCGACGGCGAGCTGCGGTCGTTCGCGGTGGTGGCCGGCGGCCGGTATGCCCGGCTACGCACCGACGCGGCTGCTGTGGGGACCGGCGCTCACAGCGCGCTGCTGGCGGCGTTCCTCGGTGTCGAGGACCAGGTTCTCGACTTCCGCACCCGCCAGGAGCACATCGCCGCCCATACCACCAGCGAGCTGCTGTTCAAAGGGGCGGTGGCCGACACGGCCCGGTCGGTGTACAGCGGGCTCATCCAGATCCGCCCTGGAGCTCGCAAGACATCCGCGGTGCAGACGAACCACAACCTCGTCCTCTCTGAGGGGGCGCGGGCCGATTCGGTCCCCAATCTCGACATCGAGGAGAACGACGTGCGTTGCAGCCATGCGTCGACTGTCGGTCCCGTCGACGAGGAGCAGCGCTACTACCTCGAGTCCCGGGGCATCGAGCCGCCGGTGGCGGAGCGACTGGTGGTGGCCGGCTTCTTCGCCGACCTGGCTGCCCGCTGCCCGGTTCCCGGCGTCGGCCGATGGCTGCAGGAGATCGCCGGCGAACGGCTCACCGCGAGCCGGTTGGTGGGTTCGGGAGCGGACCGTGGCTGAGATGCACCGGGTGTGCGCGACAAGCGAGCTCCCGCCGGGGACGGTTCGCCGCTTCGAGGTCGCCGACACTTGCCTCGCCGTCGTTCGCATCGACGAAGAGGTGTACGCCGTAGGTGACACCTGCAGCCATGAGGACTACTCGCTGTCCGAAGGCGAGGTGTGGGTCGAGGACTGTGCCATCGAGTGCCCCAAGCACGGCTCGACCTTCGACCTGAGAACCGGCGAGCCGCAGACCCTGCCGGCTACCAGGCCGGTGCCGGTGTTCACGGCCCGCATCGACGGCACCGACGTCATGGTGGAGCTCCCATGAGCGCAGCGGGTGGTGGCCCTCGGCTGGTGGTGCGCGACCTGCGGGCCGCCGTGGCTGGCCGCGAGGTGTTGGCCGGGATCGACCTGGAGGTGGGAGCCGGGGAGATCCATGCCCTCATGGGCCCCAACGGGTCAGGCAAGAGCACCCTGTCGAACGTGCTCATGGGTAAGCCCGGGTACGAAGTGCTCGGTGGATCGGTCACCCTCGACGGTGTCGACCTCCTGGCCCTCCCGACCTGGCAACGAGCCCGGCACGGACTGTTCCTTGCCTCGCAGTACCCAGTCGAGGTGCCCGGGGTGGGGCTTGACCAGACCCTTGGCGCAGCGCTGAGCGGATTGGGTCGGCCGGCACTGGCGCCCGGCGACCTGACCGCCGAAGCGGCCCGGGTGGGCCTGGGGGTCGCGCTGTTGGAGCGGGCGGTGAACGTCGACTTGTCAGGCGGTGAGCGGAAGCGTAGTGAGACACTGCAGCTTGCGGTCCTGCGCCCGTCGGTGGCGGTGCTCGACGAGCTCGACTCGGGCCTCGACGTCGACGGACTGCGCGCCGTCGCCCGCCGGGTACGTCAGGCGGTCGACGAGTGGGGCCTGTCGGTGCTGGCCATCACGCACTACCGCCGGCTGCTCACCGAGCTTCCCCCCGATGCCATCCACGTCCTGGTAGGCGGGCGGATCGTTCGCAGCGGCGGCCCTGAGCTGTCCGAGGAGCTCGAGCGCACGGGGTACGGCCCCGATACCCCGGTCCCGCTGTCGGAGACCGGCTGACCTGCCCATTCCAGCCGGGCTGCCCACGATCCTGCGCAGAGGCCAGCTCAGCGGGCGGCAGCCTCGTCGAGCCCCTGGGCCAACGTGTTCCACGACAACGTGGCGCACTTGATCCGCACCGGGAACTTCACCACGCCCTGGAGCGCCGCGAGCTCGCCGAGCGCCTCGGGGTCTACCGGCTCGGGCTCGAAAGCGTCGTCGAGGTCGTCGCGAGCAGCATCGTCGGCATCGGGCGAGCTGCTGGTAGCGACGACACGATCTCCTGGCGCAGCGGCCGGATCTTCCGAGATGCCCGGTCCTTCGGCGGCGTCCCCAGCCTGGCTGGCCAGCGAGCTCTGGTGGATGGACATCATCGCTTTGAAGGTGTCGATGAGCGCTCGCACCTCGGACAGTGGCTTGCCCTTGACGGCGGCCGACATGAGCGAGGCGGACGACTGGCTGATCGAGCAGCCCTGGCCGGCGATACGGATGTCGGAAAGGATGCCGTCGTCGACCTGGACGTAGACGACGACCTCGTCGCCGCACAGGGGATTGAACCCCTCGGCCCGCTGGGCCGGAGGTGTCGGCAGCTCGCCCCGGTTCCTCGGGCTGCGGTAGTGGTCGAGGATGATCTCGCGGTAGAGGTCTTCGAGTCCGCTCATCTGTCAGCTCACCGTCTGCTTCCGTACCGGGGATGGCCAGCGAACGTGGCCGTCCTATCCGAACAGGGTACCGGCCTCGGCCAACGCGTCGGCAAGGGCGTCGACGTCCGCCTCGTCGTTGTACACGTAGAACGAAGCCCGAGCTGTCGCCCCCACCCCCAGGCGGCGCATGAGCGGCTTCGCGCAGTGGTGACCGGCTCGGACGCACACACCGGCCTGGTCGAGGACCTGGGCCAAGTCGTGAGGATGGATGTCGCGGTAGGCGAGCGACAGCACCGCCCCTCGTCCCTCGGCGCTGCGCGGGCCGTGGATCAGCAGCTCGTCGCCGAACCGCTCCTGTAGCGACGCCAAGGCGTAGGCCGTCAGATCGTGATCGTGGGCGGCCACGGCGTCCATTCCCAGCTCTTCGAGATACTCGATGGCAGCAGCGAGGCCGACCGCCTCGGCGATCGGTGGGGTGCCGGCTTCGAACTTCCACGGCAGCTCGTTGGCGACGAACCCGTCGCGCCGCACATCGCGGATCATGCCGCCACCACCGAGGAACGGGGGCATGGCCTCCAAGAGCGACCGCCGGGCCCACAGCACGCCGATGCCGGTGGGTCCGAGCATCTTGTGCCCGCTGAAGGCCAAGAAGTCGATCCCCAGCTCGGCCACGTCGACCCGTTGGTGGGGGACGAGCTGCGCGCCGTCGGCCAGCACGACCGCGCCCGCAGCATGCGCTGTCTCGGTGATCTGGCGAAGCGGCGGGATGGTGCCGAGCACGTTCGACATGGCGGTGACGGCCACCAGCCGAGCGCCGTCGACCAGACGATCCAGTGGCTCGAGGTCGAGACGGTACTGGTCGTCGATCTCCAGCCACCGCAGCTCGAGGCCGATCTCGTCTGCCAGCATGAGCCACGGCACCACGTTCGCGTGGTGCTCCATCTCCGTGAGCACCACGACGTCACCGCTGCGAAGCGAGTGGCGCCCCCAGGTGCTCGCTACCAAGTTGACGGACTCGGTGGCGTTCTTGGTGAAGATGACCTCGCGCTCGGGATCTGCTGCCCCCACGAAGCGTCCGACTGCCCGCCTGGCCTGGTCGTAGAGATCGTCGGCCTCTTCGGCCAGCTCGTAGACGCCGCGGTGGACGTTCGCGTGGGAGTGCTCGTAGTAGTGGTCCATGGCCTGGAGCACCTGGCGCGGATGCTGGGACGAGGCGGCCGAGTCGAGGTAGACCAGACGCTTGCCTCGGGCGGTGCGCTCGAACACCGGGAAGTCCCGCTTCAGGCGCGCCACGTCGAGCACGCCGGCGGTTCGGGCCACTGGGGATGGCGGGTTCGGGCTCATGGCCGGAACCGCTCGTAGCCGTCGACCTCCAGCTGCCGAGCCAGCTCGGACCCGCCGCTGGCCACCAGCTTCCCATCGACCAGGATGTGCACCACGTCAGGCTGGAGCAGGTCGAGCACCTTCATGTAGTGAGTGACCAGGAGCACACCCAAAGTAGACCGTTCGGCGCGCACGGCTTGAACGCCTTCGGCCACCACCCGCAAGGCATCGATGTCGAGACCGGAGTCGGTCTCGTCCAAGATCGCCAGATCGGGATGGAGCAGGGCCAGCTGCAAGATCTCGTTCCGCTTCTTCTCGCCGCCGGAGAACCCTTGGTTCAGAGGGCGCTCACCGAAGGCCGGATCTATCGACAGCTTCTTCATCCAGTCCAACATCGCCATCCGCACTTCGAGGACCGAACGGTCCTCGCCGGCTCGGGCGGCCATGGCTTGACGGAGGAACTGCAGAACGGGGACGCCGGGAATCTCCTCGGGGTGCTGGAAGGCCAGGAACATTCCGGCTTTGGCCCGGACATCGGTAGGCCAGTCCGTGACGTCCTCGCCGCGGAACCGCACCTGGCCGCCGGTGACCCGGTAGGCCGGGTTCCCCATGAGCGTGTTGGCCAGCGTCGACTTACCCGAGCCGTTCGGGCCCATGAGCGCATGGATCTCGCCCTCGTCCACCACCAGGTCGATCCCGTGCAGGATATCGGTGCTTTCACCGCGCTCGGTGGTGGCGGCGACCCGCAGGTCACGCACCTCGAGCAGTGGCGGACGCACGCGTCGGGTACCGGCATCGTCTGCCTCCACGGCCTGGTCGGAGTTGTCGCGACCGGCAGCTCCGCCGTCTGGGCCAGCTCCGCCGCCTGGGCCAGCTCCGCCGTCTGGGCCAGCTCCGCCGCCTGGGCCAGCTCCGCCGCCTGGGCCAGCTCCGCCGCCGCTGGTGTGGTCACCTTCGGAGCGGATGGCACCCGTGGTTTCGCCGCCGTGGAGGAGCGTCGCGGCGGCCTCGTCAAGAGCTGTCAATGATCCGCGGTCAAGAGCCACGATCCCAGTGTAGCCGGGTCGATCTATTTCCACTATGGCAGTAGTGCGAATGGGGCGGACAGCGCCTCGACCTCCCAGGCCGCGCCCCCAGGTGCACTGCAGCGGCCAGGCGAGATTCCCGAGATCAGCCCGTGAGCCGGATAACTGCCAGGTCCGACCGGCCCGTCCGCGTGAGTGGTCCTCGCGGCCAGTGACGAACAGTAACGTCGGGGCTGTGAGCCCGTCGAAGAGGATCAAGTCAGCGGCTGCTGCCATCGCCGCGCTGGGCACAATCTCCAGCATCTGGTGGTTCGCTCTGAAGCCGCGATGGCGCAAGCGATCGAGCCGGTGCTGATAGCCGTACACCTGTTCGCGATCGGCATCTCTCAGTTGCCGCGGCCGGTTGGGTAGTACCGCCTAGGCGGTGTCATGGGCATAGGTGAGCCGGCCCACCTGTGCCCAGCGGGTCCGGTCGTGCTCCGGTGCCCAGCATGTTCGGTAGGTTCAACCGGCTGGCTACGAGCGCAGGCAGAAGCTGGCCGGTCGGCCGAGGTACCACAGCACCCTACGGGTCGGCATGCTGGCGCTCACCAGTGCTTGCGACGCCCGCTCGCGGCCAAGGCGGCCAGGTAGCGGTTGTACTCGGCCAGCTCTGGATCGTCATCGTCGTAGCCGTCACCCGGTTCGCTGCCGGCTGGCTGGCCGGAGGTGGCGATAGGCAGCGGCGATTCGGAGCCGGCCCCGGCCCCGGCAACAGCGGTGTCCCGGCGAGGCGCTCGGGTTGCGTCCGAGGGGGTGCTGACAGCCGAGAAGGTGGCGGTAGACGCCGCGCTGGCAGTAGACGCGAGGGAATCGGTGGCCTCTGGGCTGTCG
The DNA here is from genome assembly GCA_021819525.1 of Actinomycetes bacterium. Classification (GTDB taxonomy): domain Bacteria; phylum Actinomycetota; class Acidimicrobiia; order Acidimicrobiales; family UBA8190; genus JAKAQW01. The sequence goes on along the minus strand of JAKAQW010000018.1, from coordinate 5,897 downwards.
GTGGCCTCTGGGCTGTCGGTGGCCTCTGCGACCGTCGGTGATAGCGGTTCGAGCAGTGCAGCGCTGTCGGCATCGAGGGCCGCTCGGAAGCGCCGGACCAGCTCCTCGTAGTCGTGGGGCGCGATGTGGTCGTGGGGCGCGGTCGGCTTGGGGTGCCCGGCAGGACCGGTGGCCACGTCGTCGACGCGGGGTGGCTTTGCGTGCTTGGTCATGGCCCAACCCACCGGGGTCGTGGCAAAGCGGGCCGAGCGTACCTTGGCCGCGATCTGACCGGGTTGGTCGTGCAGCATCTTCCACCAGACGAAGACGGCGTACCCGGCGAAGAACGGCCATTCGAAGGTGTACGCCCAGCTCAGCTCGTTGCCTCCGAGCGCCGCGTGGTACTGCCACCAACCAAGGCCGAGGAAGGTGGGAACCACCACCAGGACCGTCAGATGCAGCAACAACGCCCGTCGGGTGAACCACTTGTGCACAGCGACAAGGCTACCCACCGAGGCGCTCGCTTCGCACGCGAGCTGGTCCGCCAGATGGCTCGCTCGGTGTCGTGCACCTGGGTGCACCAGCGGTGTAGCTGCGTGCATCAGCGGGGGGCCAGTGGTGAGCCGGGGGGGATCGGTGTCTGCATCTCATCCGCCCATAGTCGCCTGTGGGGGTGGGCTCGGGGCCGATGTGGAGGTGCGGCTCGCGATGGAGCAGGATGAGGTGTGACCATCGCTACCGTCAATCCAGCCACCGGTCGGACCGAGCAACGTTTCGAGCCGCACGACGCCGCCGAGGTCGAGCGCCGCCTGGCACGGTCGGCGGCCGCTTTCACCGAGCATCGGGCCACGTCGTTCGCCGACCGGGCTCGATGGTCGCTCACTGCCGCCGAGCTGCTCGAAGGGGAGATCCCGGTCCTGGCCCGCCTGCTCACCACCGAGATGGGAAAGACCTTCGCATCTGCCAAAGCCGAGGTGGCCAAGTGTGCCACCGCCTTTCGCTACTATGCGGAGCACGCAGAGGCCTTTTTGGCCGATGAGCCGGTCGCCCTCTCGAGCGGGAGCGGCGCCGTTCGCTACGAGCCCATGGGTCCGGTCCTGGCAGTCATGCCGTGGAACTTCCCGCTGTGGCAGGTGGTGCGGTTCGCTGCTCCGGCCCTGATGGCGGGTAACGTGGGGTTGCTCAAGCACGCGTCGAACGTGCCGCAGACCGCGCTGGCATTCGAGGATCTGCTCCTTCGATCGGGCTTCGTCCCAGGTGCGTTCCAAGTCCTGTTGGTGGGTTCGGGGGCGGTCCCGGACATCATCGCCGACGACCGGGTACGAGCCGTGACCCTGACCGGGTCCGAAGGGGCTGGCAGGGCGGTAGCCGCTGCGGCCGGGCGGGCTCTGAAGAAGTCGGTGTTGGAGCTCGGAGGCAGCGACCCGTTTGTCGTCATGCCCTCCGCCGACCTGGGTCGCGCGGTGGCCGTGGCGGTCGAAGCCCGGGTGCAGAACAACGGGCAGAGCTGCATCGCCGCCAAGCGGTTCATAGTCCACGCAGAGATCTACGACGCGTTCGTCGAGCAGATGGTGAGCGCCATGTCCGCACTGGGGGTCGGTGACCCGATGGACCCGGCCACCGAGGTCGGACCGCTGGCCACTGCGGCCGGGCGCGACGAGGTTGTGGCGCAGGTCGATGACGCCGCGTCGAAAGGCGCGTCGGTGCGTTGCGGTGGGACCCCGCCGGACAGGGACGGGTGGTACTACCCGCCGACAGTGGTCACGGACATCGAGCCGGGAATGGCAGTGCACGACGAGGAGGTGTTCGGGCCGGTTGCCCTGGTGTACCGCGCTGCCGATGTCGACGATGCGTTACGGATCGCGAACGACACCGGTTTCGGTCTCGGGGCAAGTGTCTGGACGACCGACACCGCCGAGCAGGATCACCTGGCTCGTGGGTTGCACTGCGGCATGGTGTTCGTGAACGCCATGGTGGCATCCATGTGCGAGCTGCCATTTGGCGGGGTCAAGCGCTCGGGGTACGGGCGCGAGCTGTCGTCGCAGGGAATCCGCGAGCTCTGTGACGTGAAGTCCGTCCGGTGGGCTTGAGGGGTTTGCGAGCAGCCTCACGCGTGGTCGCTGTACGTCCGGGCACCCATCGCCGCCCAGGCTCAGACACCTGCTGGTCATGGTCGATCTGGATCGCGGCTCCGTGCGCCGCCCAGATGCCTGATCGTCACTGACCGCATCGTCACTGACCGCGTTCGGAGTGTCGGCGAGCTCCACCCGGCAGGCTGTGGCCGGGTGGAGCTCGGCTCCTGCCGGGAAGCGTTGGTCAGCGAGCGTGCCCCGAGCACCGGTGCGCACATCACCAGTATGGCCAGTGGAAGTGCCCTCTGCTCGTGATCCGTGCACCGTCCTCGGGCAGGGTGGTATCCAGCGACACCGGATCGGATCTCGACTGCGAGCTGACGGCATCGGTTTGCCTGCCAGCGTCGGAGGAGGCCTTGCGTGTCGACGGCCGCGGCGTCTCGTCGAGCGGCTAGGTGCCCAGGTCGACACCGACGGCACTGCTCAGCAGTGAGCCGGCCTCGGCAAGACAGCCCGATCGCACCAGGTCGGGCAGTGGTCCGTCGAGCAGGCCGGCCCAGTCGACCGTCTCGGTGGACCGTCCCTCCCTATGTAGGGCACGGCGAGCCCGGTCCAGCAGGTCGGCCAGGTCTCCCATGCCCGGCCCGAGGGTGTCGGCAACCCGGCTACGGACCCAGGCGACCAGGGCAGGACTGGCACCGGCGGTGGTCACGGCCACGCTCACCCGACCGGCGCGGTACACGGCGGGAAGCACCAGCGAGCAGCGGGAGCGGTCGGCGCAATTCACCCATACCCCGGCGGCCTCGGCATCGCGATGGACCTGATCGTCGACAGCGGGGACCCCGGTGGCCGTGACCACCAGGCGGTACTTGGCCGCCTCACCAGGCTCGTACGGCCGGACGAGAACCTTCACGACCGCGCTGTTGCTCGCAGTGGCGCGGCCCCCCGCCTCTCGGTCGCCACCGATGCCGGTGTCAGGGCGGAGCCTGGGCTCGCCGACCCGAGTGGCGTCACCGGGTTCGGTGGCGACGACGTCGTGGAGGTCATCGACGGACTCGTCGGTGTCGGCAGGGCTCCCGGGGTGCACAGGGCTCCCGGGGTGCACAGACCCGCGGTCACCGACGACGCCGACGACATCGAGGCCATGGGCGTGCAACACGGCGAGAGCCGCGTGGATCTCGGGAGCCACCATCGTCACCGTCGCGCCACACCGAGCCAGATCGACTACCTGGCGTCCGGCGACCCTTCCACCGCCCACCACCAAGCATGGGCGGCCAGCGACCAACAAAGCTACTGGGTACACATCCACGTCGTCCATAGGGTGGTCAACCAGCCTCTCGGGCGATCCGGTGCCCGGTGTCCGACTGCCTGGCGGCACCTATCGGCGTCCGGGGTGTCCGGGCTGTGGCGGCGGCCACTGCGGTGTTCGTCTGCTGGTCGATGAGGAGGAAACTATCGGTCGTCTGCTGCTCGCTGCGCCCGCTGGTAACGATCGACCCTGAGTGATGACACCTGCCCCGTTCGTGTCGTCGTGGTGAGTGGCCGTTCGTGTCGTCGCGGTGGAAGGTCTCGACCTCCAGTCTCGGCTGCCTCGGTGGTGGGGTGTGCAGGTGCTTCCAAGCGCTGAGCGAGCGAGGTTGGTCGAGGTGGTGGCCGGCTACCGTCTGAGCCATGGCTGTCGGTGGTAGGAGATCGGATATGGGAGCAGGCGCGGGTCACGGTGGCTGGGCAAGTGACGTGCCGCATGCACCAGGCGGCTTGCGGCCCCATGGCCGGGCGGGTGGACCATCGGGTGGACCATCGGGTGGAGCGCCGGTCGAGGGAGTGGCGGTGGGCGAGCCGATGGATCAAGCTGCACGAGACCACCGGTCTAGGCGATCGGGCTCCGGCGACTCGCCGGCCGCTGCCGGGGTCGGAGCCGGCACGGTGGTCGATCTAGCTGGTGTCAGCGTCGTTCGAGATGGCCGATGCCTGCTCGACGGGATCGGCTGGCAGATCCGCTCCGGCGACCGCTGGGCTGTGCTCGGGCCGAACGGGTCGGGTAAGACCACCTTGCTCGAGGTGGCGGCCATGCAGCTGCTTCCGACCCGGGGCGTCGTCACTGTGCTCGGCCAGCGTTACGGCAGCTGTGACGCCAGGGCTGTGCGCCAACGGATCGCCTTCGTCAGCGGAGCGCTGGTGCGCTCGGTCCGGCCAGCGCTCGCAGCACGCGATGTGGTTCTGACCGGCCGATTCGGTGCGCTCGAACCGTGGTGGCACGACTACGAAAAGTCAGACCACGACGACGTCGACCGGCTGCTCGAGGAGGTCGGTATGGCGGATTTGGCGGAACAGCCGTTCGGGCTCTTGTCGGAAGGCGAGCGCCAGCAGGTGATCCTGGCTCGGTCGCTCATGGGACGTCCAGAGCTCATCTTGCTCGACGAGCCGGCTGCTGGTCTCGACCTGGGGGCGCGCGAGCGGCTGATCGCCCACCTGAGCCGTCTGAGCGCCGATCGAACCGCTGCGCCGATGGTACTGGTGACTCACCATGTCGAGGAGATACCGCCGGGCATTACCCACGCCATGCTGGTCCGCCAGGGCCACGTGGTGGCGGCTGGGCCGGCCGAAGAAGTCTTGGCCAGCGACGCGATCTCGGAGTGCTTCGAGACGGGCCTGGTCGTCGACCGTTCGGCTGGCCGCTGGCGGGCCCGCGCTGCAGGTTGAACCGGACGGGGATCGAGGTCGCCACCCTCATCGGCCGGGTAGGTGGCCCGCGCCCTGTGGAGAGCTCGACCGGATCGCAGCTGGCCAAGCCGCACGACAGCCCTGGTGGAGCCGTGGCGCTTGCCATGAGCCCGCCCGTCCAGTAGAACACTCGACAGCTCACGAGGCATCGGGGGCACGGACGGTTCCCGACCATCCACCACGTACGACTGGCCCGTTTGTAGGGTCGTGACAACGGAAGGTAGGTCGAGGAGGTCGTGGCCATCCTGATATTGGTGCTTCTGCTGATGGTGTGGATCGTCGTCTTGGCGCCCGGCGTCTGGCGTCGGCGGGCCGAGCAGCGCGCTGGCGACTCCGTCTCCAGCTTTCACCGCCAGCTCGGTGTCCTCCAGCGAGCTGGCCGGTCGCTCGTGCCCCCCGCGCATCGCCTGCGGGGAACGCAGCCGTTGCAGATGACGGACAGCAGGAGCCGACCGGCATTGGCTGTCGTGCGGCCCGATGGGTCTGTGTCGTCTGGTCGGTCATCTGGGGGAGCGCGGCTGGCAGTGAGTCGTCCAACCGGTGCTGGCGGTTTCGCTGCGAGCGGTTCGGGCGACCGGTACTTTCACCCGTCGGCCTGCAAGCGTCGACGCGACCTGTTCCTGGGATTGGCGGCGACGGCGGCAGGCACGGGCATCCTGGGTGCGCTCCCCGCGCTGCACCCCCTGCTGGTGGTGTCTCTTTTGACAGCTCTGGCACTCGTCGGCTATATCGTCTTGCTTCTCAGGTTGCGGAGCGTGGCCGTGGAGCGCCAGAGCAGTGCCCGTCTGCGGGATCGCCAGGCCCAGGCATATTGGTCGGGCTCACCAGAGGTCGACGCCACCCGCCAGGATCCGGACGAGCCGACTGCGCAGGTGGCGGTGCGCTGAGTCATACGACGAGGCGAGCGTCTTCGGGGAGGTGCGGTCGTCAAGGTTGATCGAACCAGCCCACCAGCGAGCTCGTGTTGGGTGCCGGCCGGCTAGTCTGTTGGGGCCCCGGGGGTGTAGCTCAGTCGGTAGAGCGCTACGTTCGCAACGTAGAAGTCGGCGGTTCGAGTCCGCTCACCTCCACCGGATGGTCTTCACCAAAGATCCCCTTTGAGCTCACCGAAGTCGCTGGTAA
>JAKAQW010000017.1 GCA_021819525.1 Actinomycetes bacterium | reverse complement strand
ACCGGCCAGGGCTCCTCTGGCCTCCGTCGCACCGGCCAGGGCTCCTCTGGCCTCCGTCTCACCGGCCAGGATCCTGCCGGTCAGGTAACTGGTGGCGCCGCGCTCGTCGACCAGTTCGGCCGGGTCCATCGCGACCTGCGCATCTCGGTCACCGACCGGTGCAACCTGCGATGTACCTACTGCATGCCCGAGGTCGGCATGGTCTTCCGCCCTCGTGAGGAGATCCTGCGCTTCGAGGAGATCACCCGTGTGGCGACGGTAGCGCACCGCCTCGGCGTGCGCTCCGTGCGGGTGACCGGCGGAGAGCCCCTCGTGCGCCGAGACGTGGTGCGGCTCGTAGCGCAGTTGGCCGGGGTGGGCTTCGACGACCTGTCGCTCACCACCAACGCCATGCTCCTCGCCAACCTGGCGGCCCCGCTCGCCGAAGCCGGGCTGCGCCGGGTGAACGTCAGCTGCGACTCACTGCGCCCGGAGCGGTTCGCCGCCATCCGCCGCCGCGGCGACCTCGGGCGGGTCCTCGCCGCCATGGACGCCGCCGAGGCCGCCGGCCTGCAGCCGCTCAAGGTGAACGTCGTGCTCGTAGCCGGCGTCAACGACGACGAGATCCTCGACTTCGCCGGCTTCGCCCGGCGTCACGGCCGAGTGGTGCGCTTCATCGAATTCATGCCCTTCGACGCGCAAGGCCAGTGGGAGCGGTCCCGGGTCGTCCCCGCCGCCGAGGTGATCGAGCAGGTGGCCGACCGCTGGCCGATCGAGCCGGTCCCGGGAACGGCAGGCGACGCTGCCCCCGCCGAACGGTACCGGTTCACCGACGGCGCTCCCGGTGAGATCGGCGTGGTGGCCAGCGTGACCCGGCCGTTCTGCGGGACCTGCGATCGGCTGCGGCTCACCGCCGACGGCGCCATCCGGAACTGCCTGTTCTCCGACGACGAATTGTCGGTGCGTGACCTGATGCGCTCGGGAGCCGACGACGACGCCCTCGCCGGCCTGTTGCAGCTGGCCGTCGCCGGCAAGCGGGCCGGTCACGGGATGGACGATCCGGGCTTCCTGCGACCCCGCCGGTCGATGTCGATGATCGGAGGATGACCATGCCCCGTCTCCGCCTCTTCGGCCCGGCCGCCCAGGCAGCGGGCACCCACGCCGACACCGTGAGCAGTGTCACCGTCGCCGACACCCTGGCACGAGCGACCGAGCGCTACGGCCCGGCGTTCGCCGACGTGGTGCCCCACTGCCGCGTCTGGGTGAACGGCGAGGCCGCCACAGCCGACACCCCCGTCGGCGACGACGACGAGGTAGCCCTGCTGCCACCGGTGTCCGGGGGCTGACCAACCACCTCCGGGGCGCCAGGCCTCGTCGCGGATCTCCGGTCGAGCCCGCCATGGACGACGCGAAGCTGCTCTGGCGTGGCGGGCGCCAGGCCTCGTCGCGGATCTCCGGTCGATCCCGCCCGCCGAGCGACGCTACTGCCGCGCCGAAGCCGGAGACGACGTCGTCGCTGGGCTAGGCACCCTTCGGCGCCGAGGCGTGGTGGGGATGGGGGTTCTCGCCGGCCAGCAGCGCCACCGCGTGGGGCAGCACGTCGGCCACCGCCTGCAGGCACTCCACGGCACCGGCGGGCGATCCCGGTGTGTTCAGGACCAGGCAGCGGCCGACGCTGCCTGCCACCGCCCGCGACAGCCGGCCTTTCGGACTGACCGCCCGCATGGCTTCGGCCAAGCCCGGGGCCCGGCGCTCGATCACCTGTTCGGTGCCCTCGGGGGTCAGATCCCGCGGGCCGAACCCAGTCCCGCCGGTGGTGACCACCACCCCGGTGAAGCCGTCGGCGAGATCCCTGAGCGCGCCGGCCACGTTCTCGACACCGTCGGACACCACCACCCGGTCCACCACGGTGAAGCCGGCCGCCGCCAGGGCACCGGCCAACCCGTCGCCGGAGCGGTCCTCGGCCCGACCGCCGGCCACCGCGTCCGACACGGTCAGCACCTTCGCATGCATGTCCACGAACCGGGCAGCCTACCGGCAGCTGGAGATCCTCAGCGGTGCCTGCTCGGCCGACGGGCCGCCAGCGCACACCGCCACCTCTCAGGTCTGCCCGGCACTAGAGTCGCAGCGATGACCGTCGACGCACGCGCCTGGCTCGATCGTTTCGCCACCCTGCTCGGTGCCGAACCGCCCACCGACGACCAGATCGAGGCTCTGCTGGCCCTGGCCGGGGTGGCTGCCCATGCCTCGGAGCGCACCGCTGCTCCCCTGTCGTGCTGGCTGGCCGCCATCGGTGGCGTCGCCCCCGCCGATGCCCTGGTCCACGCCAAGCAGTTGGCAGACCAGCTCGCCGGCACCGACTCGGCGAACTGACGCACCTCGGTCGTCTGCCGGCGGCGACGACCCTCGGACCCGCGAGACCGGCCGGGTCAGCCTCTATGCCCGGTGATCGGTCCCCGGGTCGTACCTCAGGCGTCGAGCCCCAAGGTGAACGTCGGCTTGGGCGACGTCTCGGGCAACCGATGCTCGTCGGACAGCCGGCGTACCGCTGTGCCCAAGGCCAGGAACTCCGTGGCGTGCTCCCCCCACACGTGGTTCGACACCCCGACTCGCACGCCGACGATGCCCGTCGAGCCCGACTCGGTGGCTTCGGTCTGCATCCGGGTGAGCGACAGCTCCCGGGCCTCGTAGATGCCCTGGGTGAACTGCACCATCTCCTGGTTCTGACCAGCCTGACGCAGCGAGGCCATGGCCGACTGGTGGGCGATGTGGTAGACGCAGGTCCCGAAGACGAACGCCACCGGCACCGCCCCTGCCGCCAGCAGCCGGTAGAAGTCCTGAGCCGAAAGATCGGAGGTGAAGGCCCGACCGTCGGGCGCCCGGTGCGCGCCGGCGCCGCTGAGCGAGCGCACCGCGGTCCCCGTCGCCACGAACTCGAGCACGTCCTGGCCCCACGCATAGACCTGGAGGTGGAGCCCCACGCCGACGATGCCATCCGCGCCGAGCTGGTCGGCCTCGGCCCGCATCCGAGCCATGGCCAGCTCGCGGGCGTTGTACATGGCTTGGGTGAGCATCCCCAGCTCCTGGTTCTGGCTCCACCGGGCGATCTGCAGACCGATGTGGTAGATCGACGAGCCGACGACGAACCCCAGCGGCTCGAAGCCCGCCTCGCCGAGCAGCACGTACTCCGACACCGACAGATCGGAGGTGAACACCCCCGCAGCGTCGGCGCCGGCTGTTCCGGCCAGTCGGGTGTTGGCTGCCTCGGGCTCCCAGCTCGCCCCCTGCCCATCGGCCTGCTTTCCGAACAGCGGCATGGCTCATCTCCGATCCGGCCGGCGCCCACCGACCTGGCGAGCGCATGCTACTGCCTGCCAGGACGTCGGCAGCTGGCCGCCGCGTAGACCAAGCCGTGGTGCCGGTGCCACCGAGCTATGCTCCACAGGGGCTCACCAGCGTGCTGAGCCGCGTGCCGCCGTCAGCTCGCCGGTCGGGCGGCAGGAGAAGGAGCGCCGTCGTGGCCGAGCGAAACGCACCGCCTTCGCCAAGCATTCGGTAAACCGCGGTTGCGTCCGAAACGGTCGACCTGGCGAGCATGACACCCAATCCCGAGCCGACACGCCGCCAGCCTGGGTCGGCGCCGCAGGCAGACGGCCCTCACAGGCCCGGTCCACCACCCTGGCAGCGACGTCTGTACCGGGTGACAGGCACTGTCCAAGGCGTCGGCTTCCGTCCCTTCGTCTACCGAGAAGCGCTCTCCCTCGGGCTCGCGGGAAGCGTGCGCAACGACGACCGCGGGGTGCTGGTCGACGCGGAGGGTCCGCTCGACGCCTTGGAGAAGCTTGCCGAGCGCCTGGTGCACCATGCGCCGCCGCTGGCTCGGGTCGACCAGGTGATCGTCACGGCCCTGGCTCCGGCGATGGGGCAGCGCGACATCTCGGCCCCCGACGCGGGCTCCGCCAGCCGCCACGAGCCTCGAGGCGCACCAAGGCGGGCACGAGCCTTTCGGATCGATGCCAGCACCTCGACCGGCACCGCCCGTGTACCGGTCAGCGTCGACATCGCCACCTGCGCCGCCTGCCTGGCAGAGCTACGCGACCCGGCCGACCGCCGCTACCGCTACCCCTTCATCAACTGCACCGACTGCGGGCCCCGCTACACCATCGTCTGCTCCGTCCCCTACGACCGCCCGGCGACCACCATGGCCAGCTTCACCATGTGTGCAAGCTGCCAGGCCGAGTACGACGACCCGGCCGACCGCCGGTTCCACGCCCAGCCCAACGCCTGCTGGGACTGCGGACCGACGGTCGTGCTCCGCCAGCCCGATGGCCACCCCGTGTCCAGCGGGATCCGAGCCGTCGACGCCGCCGCCGCACTGCTCGTAGGTGGCTCGGTGGTGGCGCTCAAGGGTATCGGCGGCTATCACTTGGCCGTCGACGCCACGAACCCGAGCGCGCTGGCCACCTTGCGCCGGCGCAAAGCCCGTGACGACAAGCCGTTCGCGGTGATGGTGCGCAGTGTCGAGATGGCCGAGGGGCTCGTCGTGCTCGACGACGAGGCGCGCGCGACCCTCGTCTCGCCGCGACGGCCCATCGTGCTGGCCCGCCGTCGCACGGTCGATCACTCGATCCCCGACGAGCACGAGCCTCCGAGCACCGGCACGGCTCAGCTCACGGAGGCCCCCCTGGGCGCAGCCGGATCGGGGGGCGTCGGACCGCTGGCCGACGCGGTGGCACCTGGGCTCAGCGAGCTCGGCTTGATGCTGCCCTACACCCCCCTGCACCACCTCCTGCTCGATATGGTCGATCGCCCGCTCGTGATGACCAGCGGCAACCTGAGCGACGACCCCATCGCCCACCTCGACGACGACGCCGTGGCCCGCTTGGGGCCGATGGCCGACGCCATCGTGACCCACGACCGGCTCATCCACATCCGGTGCGACGACTCGGTCGTGCGTGCGAGCCCCGGCCGGCTCCAGGTGCTTCGCCGCTCCCGGGGGCTGGCTCCCGAGCCGCTCACACTGCCTGGCGACCGCCCAGCGGCACGACGGGTGCTGGCGGTGGGCGCAGAGCTCAAGAACACGGTGTCGGTGGCCTGGGACCGCACCATCGTCCCCAGCCACCACATCGGCGACCTCGAGCACCTGGCCACGTACCAGGCCTTCCTCCAAGCCCTGGCGCACCTCTGCGACATCCACGACGTGGCGCCCGACGTGGTCGCCCACGACCTGCACCCCGAGTACCTCTCGACCAAGCACGCCCGGGACCTCGCCGACGAAGGTACGGTGACCAGCTGGCCGGTCCAGCACCACCATGCCCACGTCGCTGCCTGCATGGTCGACGCCGGGGTCACGCGATCGGTGCTCGGTGTGGCATTCGACGGCTTCGGCTTCGGTGACGACGGCACCTTGTGGGGCGGCGAGTGGCTGGTGGCCAACTTCGACGGGTACCAGCGCGTCGGCCATCTCGCCCAGGTAGCGGTCCCCGGCGGCCGAGCCGCGGTGGCCGAGCCGTGGCGGATGGCCCTGGCGTGGATCGCCGCTGGCGCCGGTGACGCGGCAGCAGCACGCTGGGGGGCACAGGTGGACACCCGCTGGCAGGCCGTGCTGCGCTTGGCCCACGACCCTGGGGTGCTGCGCACCACGAGCGCCGGGCGGCTCTTCGACGCGGTAGCCGCCATCGTCGGCCTCCACCGACAGGTCACCTACGAGGGCCAGGCCGCCATCGCGCTCGAAGCCTCCGCCGCCGCGGGGAGCAGCACCAGCCGCCGCTACCACCTGGACCGCTACAGCGAGCTCGACTCACAGGGCCACGCAGTGACGGTGCTCGACCCCGGGCCCATGGTGACTGCTATCGCCGCCGACGCCGACGCCGGAACCAGCGTCGCGGAGCTGGCTGGTGCCTTCCACCTGAGCCTGGCCGACGCGGTCGCCGACACCACCGCGTCGCTCGCGCAAGTCCACCACCTCGATACCGTGGCGCTCAGCGGCGGGGTGTTCCAGAACGTCGTGCTCTCCGACGCGTTGGCCGACAGGCTCCGACGCCGTGGCCTGCAGGTCCTGGTGCATCGCCACGTCCCGCCGAACGACGGCGGGATCAGCGTCGGTCAGGCCGCGATCGCTGCCCTGGGCACACCACAGACCGATCGGTGACCGAGCCCGTGCCAGGTCGCCCTCCCGGCGACGCGCCCACGCGCGCGGACGACTCAGGTCAATCTCACGTCACAGCTCCCTGGAAGGGATCCACACCCCTGGTCGGCTCACCCGTTCAGGTGCCCGAGGTCATGATCTCGCGAGGCCGCGGCCATCGTGGCGCTGAGGCTCACAAGGGCGTCGGTCAGGGCGGGATCCCCGACAGCAAGGATGCGTGCGGCGAGCAGGGCTGCGTTGCGAGCCGACGCGATGGCTACGGTGGCGACCGGCACGCCCGACGGCATCTGCACGATCGAGAGCAGCGAGTCGATCCCACCCAGGTATCGGAGCGGCACGGGAACGCCGATCACCGGTAAGGTGGTCATCGCAGCCAGCATTCCTGGCAGATGTGCGGCGCCACCTGCTCCGGCGATGAGCACCTGGAGCCCGCGGCCCCTCGCGCCCCGACCGTACTCGAGCATGTCCTCTGGAGTGCGATGCGCCGAGACCACGCGCAGCTCGTGTGCGATGTGCAGCTCGGCGAGCGTGTCGGACGCTGGGTGCATGACCGCGAGATCCGACTTGCTGCCCATGACGACCCCCACGCGGGGAGCCGCGTCGCCCGAGGGGGCGTCGCTCGCCAGGACGCCACCGGCGGCCGGGCAGATCATGGCGGGCTCCCTGGTGACACGACGCGAGCCGCGGCACCCCGGTCACGGGTTTGCGCTTCAGGTGCGACCATCGGACCTCCTGTGCTCAGCGAGGTGGGCAGATCCGCTCAGGGCGCGCCGAGCAGCGCCGCAGCAGCCTGGGCGGTTCCGAGCGCGTCCTCGGTGCTGGCCCCAAGGGCGGTGACGTGCCCGAGCTTTCGCCCGGGACGAGCGGCCTTGCCGTACAGGTGGACGTGAGCCCCGCGAATCCCGAGAGCAAGGGGGAGCCGGCCGGCAACCTCGACGGTGTCGGGACCGCCGATCAAGTTCACGGTGGCAGCAGCGCTGCGCAGCGTCGTTGCGCCGAGGGGCCAGTCGAGCACGGCGCGCAGGTGTTGGTGGAACTGGGAGGTCTCGCAGGCTTCGATCGTGGCATGACCGGAGTTGTGCGGTCGTAGGGCCAGCTCGTTGACGAAGAGCTGGCCACGGGTGTCGAGGAACATCTCGACGGCGAGCATGCCGGTGGCGTCGATGCCGTCAGCGATCGATCTCGCCATCCGACCGGCCTGCTCGACGATGGGTGCGGGCAGGGGGGCCGGCATCAGCAGGTGCCTGCAGATGCCCTCCTGCTGGATGGTCTGGACGGCCGGGTAGAGCGAGACATGCCCCTGGGCTGTCCGGGCGATCAGGATGGCCAGCTCCGCGGCCATGTCGACGAACTGCTCGGCCAGCCATGCACGGCTCGTCGGAGGTGCCTGTGCGAAGAGCCGAGCCAGCTCGTCTTCGCTTTCGACCACGTGCACACCCCGACCGTCGTACGCCCCGCGCGGGTTCTTCACCACCACCGGCCATCCGTGCTCTTCTGCGAAGGCACTCACACCACCCGGCGAGGAGACCGAGGCGAACGCCGGCACCGGGAAGCCCGATGCCGACAGCACGCTACGCGCCTCGAGCTTGTCCTGAGCCAGGCTCAACGCCGGTGGCCCTGGTCGCAATCGGTACCCGAGCTTCTCCATCTCTGTCAAGTGTGCGCTCGGAACGAGCTCGTGATCGAAGGTGACGACGTCTGCTGCCGCTGCCATCGCTCGGATGTCTGCGAGGGACGATGGTGATCCCAGACGGTACGGCGCGCCGGCGACCACGGCGCTGTCCTCGGCGGACTCAGCCAGCACCACCAGGTCGATGTCCAGATCCACGGCGGCCTGATGGGTCATGCGGGCCAGCTGCCCGGCGCCGATCATCGCCACCTTGGCTGACGCTCGCCGGCGCAAGCGCGCCGGGGGCCGTGCGCGTGCGACTGCGCCGTGGTGGCTGGCCAGCCCAGAGGATGGGCCGTTGCGGCCGACCAGCACAGGGGATGGCTCGTTGTGTCCTACCAGCGAAGACGATGGCACATCGCCCGGCTCTCGGACCATGGTCATTGCCCTTGTCCGAGGGAGAAGCCCGCTCGGCCGTCGAAGCTGAACAGCCCTTCGGTCTTGATGAAAGCAATCCCTGCGGTGACCAGACGACCCAGCAAAGCGACGACCTCTTCGTAGGGCAGGGGCCGCTCAGGGCGCTTTCCCTGGAAACGGCACCGCCAGTGGTCCACGCAGAAGGTCTCGGACAGCCCGCCGGGGTACACCTTCTGGCCTCTGTTGGTGATCATGACCAGCTCGAGGGGCTCCGCGACGTCTTCGAGAGCCTTGGCGAGCGCTTCGACCGGCTGGCGCGAGTCGACGAACACATCGACGCCCACCAGCTCCTTTCGTTCACGTGGACGCTCCGAGACCTTGACGGCGATGCGCTCCGAGGCGGCGGGGTAGCTGGCAGCCTCGAGCGTCTTCGGCATCTCTCCCAAGCGGGCGATGACGGCGTCAGCAAACTCCGTGGTGCCGACTTTTGCCCTGGAGACCGCCGGGTCATAGATGTCGTAGGTGTGCACGCCGTCCTCGATCGTGCGCAACCAGGCGTTGTGCACCCGCTCGGCTGCCTCGCCCTGGCCGATGTGGACAAGCATCTGGACCGCACCGAGCAGCAAGCCCGAGGGGTTCGCCACGTTCTGGCCGGCACGCCGAGGGGCAGAGCCGTGGATCGCCTCGAACATCGCGACCTCGCTGCCGATGTTCGCGCTGCCTGCCAGGCCGACCGAGCCTGCGATCTGCGCTGCCACGTCGGAGAGGATGTCGCCGTAGAGGTTCGGCAGGACGATCACGTCGAAGGCTTCCGGGGTGTCGGCGAGCTTGGCAGCGCCGATGTCCACGATCCAGTGCTCGGACTCCAGATCAGGGTACTCCGAAGCCACCTCGTCGAAGATCCGATGGAACAGCCCGTCGGTCATCTTCATGATGTTGTCCTTGGTGAAGCAGGTGACCTTGGCACGCCGGTAGCGGCGCGCGTACTCGAAGGCATACCTGACCACCCGTTCGGTCCCGGGCCGGGTGATGAGCTTCAGGCACTGGGTGACGTCTTCGGTCTGGCGGTGCTCGATACCGCCGTAGAGGTCTTCCTCGTTCTCGCGGACGATCACGACGTCCATGCCGGGATGCTTGGTCGCGACGAACGGGGAGTACGACGGGCAAGGTCTCACGTTGGCGAACATGCCGAAGGCCTTGCGGACGGTGACGTTCAGGCTCTTGAAGCCGCCCCCCTGCGGGGTGGTGATGGGAGCTTTCAGGAACACCTTGGTTCGCCGCAACGATTCCCAGGCTTCCGGGTCGATGCCGGCGGTGTTCCCCTGAGCGTAGACCGCCTCGCCGATCCGGATCGTCTCCACATCGAGGCGAGCGCCTCCGGCGGTGATGATGTGAAGGGTGGCGTCCATGATCTCTGGGCCGATGCCGTCGCCGTACGCGACGGTGATGGGGGCGGGCTCGACGCTGTCAACGCTCATCTTCTGCTCCTTGGTCGTGATCGTGCTCGGACGAGCGATCGATGGTGGTCGTCACGAAGCTGGCAGCGCTGCGAGGCTGCGGCAACCGTCGAGCTCCTCCAACTTGACCAGGCTCACCGAACGACGCCGGGCAAGGATGCGGGCCAGTACGTCGCAGATGGCTTCGTCGGTCGCCCGCGCGTCGTCGCGGCAGCGTTGCACCCATAGGTCCGTTCCCAGCACCCGCCGGCACGCGGCTCACGGCGCAGTGCTCGGTTTGGCACCGTTTTCGGCCAATTGCATTATCTTACGCTCCATGACACACGAACTCTAGCACATATGTTGTGGGCCGTGGGCGGAGAGACAGGATCGTGCGTGCCCGCGTCGAATGCGGTTCCTCCACGGGGCCCTCACGGGTGCTCCCGAGCAGTGCCCCTGGCGCCGCCAGCGGGGTGCTCTGGAACGCGCGCCCGCCACCGCGAGGAGGACCCGACCCATGCCATGGGTCGCTGGGGTGCTGGTCGCCTGCACGCCGAGCAGACGCAGCGCCGAGCTTCGACAGCTTCGCCGAGCGGGCCGCGGAACGACGTGATCGCAAGACGAGCCGAGGGCCCACAGCGGAGGCGGCCGAGCCGAAGCGCTGTTCGATGCCGTGGAGTGCTCGACGTCGTGGAACCGGCGCACGTGCCCAGCCGTCGTCCGAACTTCTATTCGTGATACCCTCTCCGTATGTCTCCCATGTCAGATCCAGCCTGGAGGAGCAGGGAGGTCACCGTCGGCGCGCAGAGAGCACCGGCGCGGGCGATGCTGCGCGCCGTCGGGTTCAACGACGACGACTTCGACAAGCCCCAGATCGGGATCGCCGCTGCGGCGAACGATGTGACCCCGTGCAACATGGCGCTGTCGCGGCTGGCTGCTGTTGCACGGCGAGGGGTCACCGACAGCGGCGGCGCAAGCCTCGGGTTCTCGACGATCGCGGTGTCCGACGGGATCGCGATGGGCCATGTCGGGATGCGGGCGTCACTGCCCAGCAGGGATCTGATCGCCGACTCCGTGGAGTGCATGGCGCAGGCGGAACGCTTCGACGCGCTCGTCACCCTGGCTGGCTGCGACAAGAGCCTCCCGGCGATGCTGATGGCTGCGGCCCGACTCGATGTTCCTTCGGTGTTCGTCTACGGAGGCAGCAGTCTGCCCGGCTCCTACCGTGGCCGCCCGATCACGGTGCAGGACGTCTTCGAAGGCGTGGGGGCGCTGAGCACGGGACGCATGTCGGCCGATGAGCTCGAGGAGATGGAACGCGTGGCCTGCCCGGGCGAGGGGTCGTGCGCGGGCATGTACACCGCCAACACCGTCGCAGCCGAGGCCGAAGCGCTCGGCATGGCGCTGCCCGGGTCGGCAACGCCCTCCGCTGGCGATCCTCGCCGTGCAGACATCGCATACCGAAGCGGCGCGGCCGCGGTTCATCTCCTCCACGCGGGGATACGTCCTCGCCAGATCCTCACCCGGGCCGCCTTCGAGAACGCGATCACGGTCGTGATGGCGCTCGGCGGCTCCACCAACGCCGTGATCCACCTCCTGGCCATCGCCCACGAGGCCGGGGTGGAGCTCTCACTCGACGACTTCGACAGGATCGGGCGGCGGGTTCCCCACCTCGCGGACCTCCGTCCTGGCGGCCAGTACGTGATGGCGGACCTCGACCGCGCGGGCGGTGTCCCGGTGGTGCTCGAAGTGCTCCTCGACGCTGGGTTGCTCCACGGGGACTGCCTGACCGTGACCGGTGCGACCCTCGCCGACAACCTCGCTGCTCTCGCTCCCCCCAGCCCCGACGGCCGGGTCGTCCACCCGATCGACGTCCCCTTGCACGAAGAAGGCGGCCTGGCGATCCTGCGTGGCTCGCTCGCTCCGGACGGCGCGGTGGTGAAGGTGGCCGGGATGAAGGTCAGCCGGTTCGTCGGTCCGGCTCGTGTGTTCGACGGCGAGGAGCCGGCGATGGCCTATGTGCGCTCCGGCGCGCTGTGCCCAGGTGACGTGCTCGTCCTCCGCTACGAGGGCCCTCGCGGCGGTCCCGGTATGCCCGAGATGCTGGCCGTGACCGCTGCGGTCAACGGGAGCGGGCACGGTCGGGACGTCGCGCTGATCACCGACGGGCGCTTTTCCGGGGCCACGACCGGCCTCTCCATCGGCCACGTCGCCCCCGAAGCCGCTGTCGGCGGGCCCATCGGGCTCGTCGCCGACGGCGACCAGATCCTCGTCGACATCGAGCAGCGCCGTCTCGACCTCCAGGTCGACTCAGCCGAGCTCGCCCGGCGGCGCAAGCTGTGGAGCCCTCCTGCTCTGCCGGCGGGAAACGGCTTCTTGGCCAAGTACGCACGCCTGGTCGGCAGCGCCGCGTATGGCGCCCTGGTAGGTACCTGACCAGACGACATGGGTTGGGCCGGCGACAAGCCGGCAGGACCTCGTGTTCGCCGCTCCTGCTCATCGCCCGGGCCACGCTGCGACAGCCCGGCTGCAGCATCCCGGTGGTCACGAGCCAGGCCGGTGCGCGGCGCGGCGCAGACGGTCTCTGACGGCAACGCCGAGCCCCTCGTCGGGGGGTAGCGCGACGACAAGGACATCGAGCGCCTCGGCGTCGGCTCGGCGCAGCCACCGGTAGAGCGACCGGGCGAAGACGGCGATATCACCCCCGGCGTCCCACGTCACGGCCGCCCCTGGGACCTCGGTCCTCGTCAACGAAAGCACGCCCACCCGCCAACCACACGACACGAGCTTCGCGGCACGGGGCGCGGCTCGGTCATCGCAGCACAGCTCCAGCGGGGTCGCCGGGGCGTAGTGCGAGAGCAACGTTCCAGGGGCCCTCACCCGGCCTGACGCCATCGCCGTCGCCGGGCGCCCGAGCACACGAGCGATCGCCTCGGAGCTCACGCCACCTGGTCGCAGGATCGCGACGTCTTCCCCGTCGAACGCGACGATGGTCGACTCGACGCCTACCTCACACGGCCCGCCGTCTACGACCAGGTCGACCGCGCCACCAAGCTCCGCGCACACGTCGCTCGCGGTCGTCGGGCTCACACGACCGAAACGGTTGGCTGATGGGGCTGCCAGGCCGCCGCCGAAGGCCCCGAGGAGCCGCTGGGCGACCGGGTGCGCGGGCACGCGCAGCGCGACAGTATCCTGCCCGCCGGTAACCGCGTCGAGCACCGACCGGCGCCGCTCGAGGACTATCGTGAGGGGACCCGGCCAGAACGCGTCGGCCAGGCGTGAGGCCTGAGGCGGGATGCGTCGGGCCCAGCTCGCCAAGCCCGCCGCGCTGCCCACGTGCACGATCAGGGGATGGTCGGTGGGACGACCCTTGGCGGCGAAGACACGCGCGACAGCATCCGGGTTGGACGCGTCGGCGGCGAGGCCGTAAACGGTCTCGGTGGGCACCGCGACCAGCCGGCCAGCCAGCAACATGCGGACCGCCAGCCTGATCGACCGGTGGCTCGTGTTGACCACCCGGGGCTCATCGCCGCCGGTACGAGGCGCACCGCGCGGCCCGCCGTGCTCCACACCTCCATCCGTACCCACATGAGCCCGCCGGGCATCCACATGGCTGTTCGCGTTCCCCGTCATCGGGTGCAGTCTGCTACCTCCTGACCCAAGGCGTGCTGCTCGATCAGCGGGGCGTTGAACCGTCGCAGCACCGCGTGGTTGCCCGCAAGGAAATGGATCTCGTTGACGGCGCAGTTGCGGATGGAAGGGAAGCGGCTGCGGTACTCGGCCAGCGGGATCCCGAGAAGCTGGCACAACATGAGGCGGATCAGCGAGTTGTGCGTCACGACCAGGACCCGTCCCAGCGGGAATTCCTCCGTGATCTCGGCTAGGCACGCTATGCCACGTGCTGTCGCGACACGAGGATCCTCGCCACCGGGAAGCGGGTGCTCGATCGGGTCGGCATGAAAGGCATCCAGCTCGCGCGGGAACCGGCGGCGCATCTCCTGGGAAGTGAGACCCTCTGCTTGCCCGAACCCGATCTCATCCAACCTGGAGTCCGCCTTCACCTCCAAACCCGACGCTTCGGCACAGGGCATGGCGGTCTCTCGCGATCGGCGGAGCCCTGAGCACCAAAGGGCATCCAACTCCGCTTCGGCAGCCCAGGTGGCAAGGGCCTGAGCTTGCTCACGGCCTCGGTGGCTGAGCTCGACATCGCTTTGACCAGCGTAGCGGTTCTCATCGTGCCACAGGGTTTCCCCATGACGCACGAGGAAGACATCGGTCATCGTCGATCTCCTCTCTGGTAGTGACCTGAGTCCAGCGCCTCGGGCTTGTCTCCGGGCCTTCGCTCACCAGCCGGGATCGTCGGCGCCTGAGCGGGCCTCGCGAAGCAGCCACCTGCAGCACCCGCCAGGCGCGTGGTGGACGTCACCGGAAGTACTCCGGGCGGCTCACCCAGGTGTCGGAGACGAGCATGACTCCCGAGCGCTCCTCGAGCAGGTCTCGGAGACCTTCGAGCAGCGCGCCGGCCCGCTCGGCGGGTAGCACCACCGTGAGGAAGGTTAGGGCGCTGCGTTCGTTGAACAGCAGCCGCCCCTGATGCAGACCGCTGTGGCCAAGACCCGACACGTTGGAGAAGGCGGTGAAGCCTTTGGCGCCGACCTCGGAGAACAGCTCGGTCACCACCGCCACGTCTTCGCCGTTGACCACGACCTCCACTCTGGTCATCTGCGTCAATCCCCAGGTTTCATCCATGAGCACTCGCCTCCTTGGTGCGGGTTGCAGCCGGTGTCCAACGCTCCCAGCTGCCGTCAGGCTGACGGATCTTCCAGTCGTCGCTCTCGTCCTCGCGTGCCGCCAGGTGCACCCACTGCCCGTCGAAGAGCTCGCGCAGCACGGGGTTGCGAGCGACGACGCCGTCCAGCAGGCTCAGGGGAGCTTGGACCACGACGAGCAGCCGCATCGGCTCGTGATAGGCACTGTCGCCGTCGAAGATGGACTGCAGCGGCAGACCTGCTCGCAGGTCCCCGCCGGCGCCTTGGACCACGCCGATCCCACCGACGATGTTGTGGGCGGTCTTGTCTCCGGCGGAGAGGACGTCGGGGTCGACGGTGGAGAAGTAGTACTGGGCGTTGATCCAGTGCGCCACGACCATAGGGGCGGTGAGGATCGTCTCCAACGCGACGCCGTCGGCGTCGATCCCGGCATCATAGGAGTGCAAGAAGCATCGGCACCCCAAGTCCACGCCTGCAGTCACCGTGCGGGGAGCAACGATGAACGCGGCGTTGCGGGCCAGCCCCCACTCGGGACGGACTTGGGCCCAATCGGCGGCACGTCCCCTGGGCAAGGTCGCGTGCCCGAGGCTGTCGCCCCCCGGCAGGCGCGAAAGTCGCTCTGCCGCCGTGGCCGCGCCGGCGCGGTCCAATGCCGACTGCAGTGCGACGACCGTGTCGCGATGGCCCGGGGGGACCAGATGGGCGTCGAGCACGGTGACTGTGTCGGTGGCGGTATCGTGCTCGCCGGCGACGAACACGGTGTCTTCGGGCACGACGATGCCTCGCTCGGCAAGCAGGTGGCGCGTAGCTTGCCGGTTCAAGATCGCGGCAGCCGCGCGGGCGCTCGGTCCGCCCCTGTTGCCGCCGCAGGCGCCACAGTCGAGCGAGGAGGCATAGGGGTTGTTCTCCGTCGTGCTGCCGTGCCCGCAGAGCAGCACCACGGAGGCGAAGTCGCGAGTGAGTCCCATGGTGGTGAGCGCGGCCTCGGCGAACAGCGCCTGCTCCTCGTCGCTCATCGCACCCGCCGCGGGATCCGCGTCGACGACCGTGGCACAGGGCGGTGCGAGCATCCGCCGGGCCCAGTGCCTCAGTGACTGGTATCGGGCGGGGAACAGCGTCTTCGCGACGGCAATCGGCGCAGCGAAGAACCCACTGGCCTCGGCGAGGATGAACGGGGACAAGGCTCCTTTCCTCGAGCTGTCGAACGCGCTCCGGGCGGCGGCGACCGCCTGCCTGCCGACCAGCTGGCGATCGCCAGCCTGGCGAGATCCGGTGACCGGTCGCTCTGCGATCTCCGTGCTCGGCCGGACCAGCACCGGGCAGAGATCGACCGTCTCGGCGGCTCCCCAGCCCCGGTAACGCACCGGCAGCGCGAAGAACCCGGCGAACCCGAGCGTCTCGTAGCGACCGCTGTCCTCGAGGTGGCGGCGCAGTCCTTCGGAGCGTACGTCGATGCAGAAGACTGCCTGTGCTTCAGGGCGCGCTCGGGAGGTGCCCAGGGCAGCCCCGTCGCGCCGCTCCAGCGTCGCGAGCAGCCAGTCGCGGTAGTGCCCCTCATAGGCAGCGAGCCAGACCCGTGCGACGTCGGTGGCTTCGAGGCGAGAGAGCCGCTTCTCTACGTCATCGGGCAAGCGGCCAACGGCGCGGCGTCCTGGTCGGGTCTCGTCGTCCTGCGCGGCGTGGTTCGTGCTCTTCGACCCTCCGGGCAGCCTGTCGTGCTCCTGAGCGCGCCGCCATAGGTCGCCGCTGGTAGCGATCCGCACGAGCACCGCCTCGTAGCAGAGCCTGACGGCGAGGTAGTCGACCAGGTGAAGGGCTGCGCCGCGATGGCCCGCGGCGGCCCAACGCGAGCGCCACTTGGCGTGCCCAGCCCACCCGGGCATGCGAGCGAGATGGCGAGCGAGCTCGGGGACCCGCTCGTCGTCGGCCACGTCGAGGAGCTCGAAGCACGCGAGGATCGCGTCCTCGGGATCCGCTCCCATCTCGGCGAGGCGCTTGCGGCCCGCCGACCCGGCAATGGCGCGTGACGCGGGGTCGAAGACGACGACGTCACACCAGGCGGCGTAGAAGCCGCCGGCGGGTTCGTCGGGCAAGATGCCCGTGACGTAGGCGGCGCACCACTTGGCGACTTCTCGGTCGACGGTCGCTGCGATCTGGGTCCCGAAGAGATCGTCGTGGCGCTCGGCAGCGGTGCGTACCCGTGGCGTCTTCGAGCTGGGACGGACCTCGGGCTCGGTGCTCGTGCTGGCCCCATGCCCTGAGGCGACATGGCTGTCGAGGACAGCTCGCAGATCGGCTCCGACGACTCGCCGGTCGGCGTAGGCCTCGGCGAACAGTGCTGGCGACGGGTACCCGCCGATGCCGAGCACTTGGACCGCGTGCTCGACGGCGTCGTGAAAGGACATGTGGCGCAGGTCCCATAGCGGGTTCACCGCGATGAAGGTGGAGAGCGGCCACAGCGGGCCGATCACGCGCGCCGCCTCTTCGACCTGCGCGAGCAGTCGAGCTCGGGAGGTGACCGGTTCTTCGCTGTTCACGCTGCGCTCTCCTCCCATGAGCCTGCGAGCTCGGGGGTGTACCCGGCTACCGCTATCCGGGCGCTGCCTCCTTGCCCTCGTTCCCCCCGCGCTTCGAGCAAGCCCGGCGCCGCGCCAGCATTGACCAGGATCGCTGTCAGACGACGCTTCGCAGAGGGCAGCCGGGTCAAAGCGGCCGCCACGATGCCCGCTCCCGCCACGACAGCCAGCCACCACGGGCTGAGCGTTCCGGCGCCGGCCGCGGGAAGCGCCGGGGCGACCCAGCGTCCCAGCACGGCGAGCACCAGCCCGTAGAGCGTGCCTGCGACGAGGAGCGCCGTCGCCCACGAGACCATCAAGCGGGCCGAAGCCGGGGGCCGACCCCACCACGACCACGATGCCGTAGCGACCGTCGCCGCAGCGAAGACGAGCAGCACCGCGGCGCCACGATGCGCGAGCACCCCCGGGATGGCTGCCATCGCGCCCACGGTCAGCGCCGTCGTGGCCACGGTAGCTGCCGCGCGGACAAGCGTCGGCACCACGATGGCGGGCGCGACCGGAGCAACGCCACCGCGAGGTACCTGTGAGCCCGACCCGAAGAACAGCGTTGCCTTGTACAAAGCGTGGCCGATCAGGTGCACGACCGCGGCGAGGTAGGCGCCCACCGCGCACTCGGCGACCATGAAACCCATCTGGCCCATGGTCGAGAACACCAAGGTGCCCTTCACATCTGCCTTGTGGGTCATGACCACCGTCGCGACCGTCGCGGTGAGCCCGGCTACGGCGAAGGTCCCCACCATGGCCAGCGACGAACCGCCGGCCAGCACCCCGAGGCGAACCAGGAGGATGCCGCCGCCGTTCACCACTCCGGCGTGCAGCAGTGCGGACGTCGGGGTCGGCGCCGACACCGTGCCGGGGAGCCATCTCCCGAGCAGGCCCTGGGCGGAGCGGGTCAGGGCAGCCACGGCGACGAGGAGCGCGACCAACACCGTCAGGCCACCCAGGTGCGCAGTCGCTCCCCGAAGTGCACCTGCGGAGACCAAGTCGACGTTCCCGTCTCGGACCCACACGACGATCGCCGCAGCGACCAGTGCCAGGTCACCGGCCGCGAACATCCGCCACGCGCGCCGTGTCGCCGCCCGCACCCCCGGAAGATCCCGGCGGCACCCGAGCACCACGAGGAACGCCGTCCCGGCAGCCAGCCAGCCTGCGACCAGCACCGTCACGGTCGCCGACGTGCACACGACTGCCATCGCGCCCACCACCACGTTCGCTGCCGCGAAGAACCGGCGCGCCGTGCGGTCCCCCTGGAGGTAGCGAAGCGAGAAGCTCTGCACCACAGCCCCGACCACACAGACCAGGACCATCAAGATGACCGTCAGCTGGTTCGCCCACAGACCGACCAGCACCTGACCGTTCGCTTCGTCCACTGCTGCGACCAACGGTCCACCCAGCACGACCAACCCAGCCGTCACCAGTGCAAGCAGCGCCGACACCCATCCAAGACCAGCCGCTGCCCGCTGCCCCCGACCCGGCGCTCGCCCGCCGGCGGCCGACACGGCAGCGCCCAGCAGCGGGGCGACCACTGCACCGGCCAGGCACAGCTCACCGAGCGTCTCTCTCACTGCCCCTCCTCGCCAAGCGTCGACGGCTCGCTCCCGACAAGGGGCTTACCGATAGCTACGATTTCCATATCGTGAATCCTAGAGCGTATCTTGGCCAGTCGGCAAGTTTCCTGCTCAGCCGCCCGTGCCTGGAACCCGACCGCTGTTTCACGAAGCGAGCTACTATCGGGCACATGGCGCTCCGAAACGAAGAGCCGGAGGACGCGGCGAGGCCGAGCTGGACGTTCCTCACCAATCACGGCCACGTGCTCGTCTGCATCGCCAGCGACCCGGGAGTCCGCGGCCGCGACATCGCTGCCCGTGTCGGGATCACCGAGCGTGCCGCCCAAGCGATCATCGCCGATCTCGTGGGCGAGGGCTACGTGACGCGCACCCGGGTCGGCCGCCGGAACCACTACGAGATCAATCCCGATCGACCGCTGCGCCACCCCGTCGAACAGCCCCACAGCATCGGCGAGCTCCTCCGTCTCGTCGCCGGGCTCGGGCCACCGCGGCGTCGGAGATCTGCCGCTTCTTGAGCCAGCCTTTCAGCTCGTCGCCTGCATCTCGACCGGGGGAACCTCTAGGCAGGTGGCCATCGCGTGGGCTCCGCCGTCCACATGAAGCACCTCTCCGGTGATCGCCCGGGCGAGGTCCGACAGGAGGAAGCAGATAGCGTCGGCTACCGAGGACGCGTCCGTAGGGTCCCAAGCCAGGGGTGCCTGGCGGTTCCAGCGATCCACCAGCACCTCGAAGTCGGGGATGCCCGAGGCCGCCCGGGTCCGAAGCGGCCCAGCGGCTACCAGGTTCGCCCGCACGCCTGTCGCACCGAGATCTCGCGCGAGGTACCCGTTCAAAGAGCGCAGCGCGGCCTTGCACGGGCCCATCCAGTTGTACACCGGCCATGCTCGGGCGCTGTCGAAGTCCAGGCCTACCAAGCTCGCACCCGAGGGCGGAGCCAGCCGGCGAAGCAGCCGCCCGAACGCCGCGTAGGTCCACACGCTCGTGCGCATGGCCATCTCGACGTCGCCGGCCGGAGTGTCCATCACGCTGGCAAGAGCGGCTCGCGGCGCGAACGCGATGGCGTGCAGCGCGCCGTCGAGTCGCCCCCAGCGTCGGCGCAGGTCCTCCTCCAACGCGCTCAGGTCGCCTTCGCTCGTCGCGTCCAGCGCCACCACTGCCGGCGGAGCGGCCAAGGCCGACAGCACTTCTTGCGCGGCGGGCACATCTCTCGGATACGCAGCTACCAGGACTTCGGCGCCGGCTCGAAGAGCACGCTCCACCACCACGGCAGCGATGCTGTCGCTGGTCGCGACGCCGCTCACGAGCAACCGCTTCCCGCTCAGCACTCTCGATGTCTCCTCTCTGCCTGCGCCGCGCATGCCCAGCTGGCATGCCGATCCTGTTCGATACGAATACTAATACACGAAGACCGCTTCGGTGGTGTGCTACGATCGAGCCGTGCTGCAACGACGGCGAACAGCTGAGGCCCCGGCGTGCGGCGCCGAGCCCGCGTACCAGGCTGGTGCGACCCGCCCGTCTCGCAGGTGGGAGCGGGCAGAGCACCCCTATGCCGGCTTGGTGGCGGTGCTGGCCACCAAGCACGGGAAGCTCCCCCTCATCGCGCCTGCGCTCGAAGAGGCCGTCGGGCTGCGGGTCGAAGCGGTCGCAGTCGACACCGATTCGCTCGGCACCTTCACCGGCGACATCGCCCGCCCGGGGCCGCCGCTCGAGACTGCCATTGCCAAGGCGCGCCTCGGGATGAGCACCACCGGCCACGCCCTCGGCTTGGCCTCCGAGGGGAGCATCGGCCCGGACCCCGCGATGCCATTTGTCACCGCCGACCGCGAGATCGTCGTCCTCGTCGACGACGACAGCGGGATCGTCGTGTGGGAGAGCCACTCCAGCTGGGATATCGTGGCCACCGCGACGAGCGTGGGAGCCGGTTGCGACCTCGGAGCATTCCTCGCCAAGGCAGGGTTTCCTGAGCACCAGCTCATCGTCCGGCCGAACGTCGGCGCGATACGCCCAATCCACAAGGGCATTTCCTCCGTCGAGCAGCTGTCGGCCGCCATTGCCGAGTGCGCGGCTGTGGCCACCGACGGCCTAGCCCGTGTCGAGACCGACCTGCGGGCTCACGCCTGCCCCTCGCGGCGAGCTGTCATCGCCGCCGCCGCCGAACGTCTCGCCGGCCGGATCGCCGCCCGCTGCGCGGCCTGCGGCGCACCTGGCTGGGGACGCGTAGGTGTCCTCTTCGGCGTGCCTTGTGCTTGGTGCGGCACGGAGGTGGCCCGCCCGCGAGCTGAGATCGACGGCTGTCCGGCCTGCGAGCACCGAGTGACCAGGCCCGTCGTCTCCCCCGAGGATCGCGCCGACCCCGGAGAATGCCCGCACTGCAACCCGTAGGACGCTCCCAGCGCCGCCTGCACGAAGCCCCCCGCTCGACGCGAGGCGAACCGATATCCTTCAGTCCAGCTCCCGCCGGAGAAGACGCTCCCGCCGGAGAAGACGCTCCCGCCGGAGAAGACATGGCCGGACTTGCATGGGGACCTGAGCATGGCCGCCGTCTGCTCATTGTCGTGCACGTTTGCACGGATCGTCGCCAACAATCGGTGACTTTTGCCTAGCGCTTCGGAACGGCCGCTCCGACCGTTCGAGGCGCGAGCGACGTCGACGCTCATCGCAGTGGTCGAGCGAGATCGAAACGGTCGAGGTTCATGACCTTGTCCCACGCCTCTACGAAGTCGCCCACGAACTTCTCCGCGCCATCGTCGGCCCCGTAGACCTCTGAGATGGCTCGGAGCTGGGAGCTCGAGCCGAAGACGAGGTCGACGGCGGTGCCGGTCCACCTGACCTCGCCGGTGGCGCGATCGCGACCCTCGTACACGTTCTCAGATGATGCGGATGGCTTCCATTGCGTCCTCATGTCGAGCAGGTTCACGAAGAATTCGTTGGTGAGCGTCTCAGGCCGGCCCGTGAGCACCCCATGCTGGGATTGCCCGAAGTTGGCGTTCAGGGCCCGCATGCCGCCGACGAGGACCGTCATTTCGGGGGCGGTCAACGTCAAGAGGTTGGCTCGCTCGACGAGCAGCTGCTCCGGCGGAAGCTGCTCTCCGGCCCGCAGGTAGTTGCGGAACCCGTCGTGGGTCGGTTCGAGCACGGCGAAGGACTCGACGTCGGTCTGCTCCTGGAAGGCGTCTGTGCGGCCGGGCGCGAAGGGGACGATGGCGTCGTGGCCGGCTCTCCTGGCCGCTTCCTCGACCGCCGCGCAGCCGCCCAGGACGATCACGTCGGCGAGGGAGACCCTCGTGCCGCCGGACTGTGAGCGGTTGAAGTCCTGCTGGATCTGCTCGAGGACCTGGAGGACCTGGGCCAGCTTGGCGGGCTCGTTCACCTCCCAGTCCCTCTGTGGGGCGAGGCGGATCCGTGCCCCGTTGGCCCCGCCACGCTCGTCGGTGCCTCGGAAGCTGGCCGCGGAGGCCCAGGCGGTGGAGACCAGCTGGGAGACAGACAGCCCCGAGGCGAGGATCTTGGCCTCGAGGCCAGCGATGTCGGCCTCGCCGATCAGCTCGTGATCGATTGCGGGCACTGGGTCCTGCCAGAGCTGCGCGTCGGGCACCCACGGCCCCCGGAGCCGGGAGACGGGCCCCATGTCGCGGTGAATGAGCTTGTACCACGCCTTGGCGAACGCCTCTGCGAGCTGGTCGGGGTTCTCGTGGAAGCGCTTGGCGATGGCCGCGTAGATCGGGTCCAGCTTCAGCGCCAAGTCCGTCGTGAGCATCATGGGCGCGTGGCGCTTCGAGGGATCGTGCGCGTCGGGCACGGTGCCCCGGGCCGAGTGGTCCTTGGGAGTCCACTGCTTCTTGCCGTCTGGGCTCGTCGTCAGCTCCCAGTCGTAGTCGAACAGGTTGTCGAGGAACCCGTTGTCCCACTGCGTGGGTTGGCTGGTCCAGGCGCCCTCGAGCCCGCTGGTCCACGCTTCGGTGCCCTTGCCGCTGGCGAAGGTGTTGCGCCAGCCGAGGCCCTGCTCCTCGAGGGGAGCACCCTCGGGCTCCGGACCGATGTAGGTGGCAGCGACAGCGCCGTGGGCCTTGCCGAAGGTGTGGCCCCCGACTATGAGCGCTACCGTCTCCTCGTCGTTCATGGCCATGCGGAGGAACGTCTGTCGGATGTACGCCGCTGAGGCCAGCGGGTCAGGGGTGCCGCCGGGGCCTTCCGGGTTCACGTAGATGAGACCCATGTGATCGGCGCCGTACGGTCCCTTCATCTCCCCGGTGCCGCCGTGGCGCTCGTCTGCGAGCCAGGTGTCCTCGGAGCCCCAGTCGACCTGGTCGGGTTCCCAGATGTCCTTTCGCCCGAAGCCGAAGCCGAAGGTCTTGAACCCCATCGACTCCATGGCAAGGTTGCCGGCGAAGATGATGAGATCGGCCCACGAGAGCTTCCGGCCGTACTTCTTCTTGATCGGCCACAGCAGCCGGCGCGCCTTGTCAAGGTTCGCGTTGTCGGGCCAGCTGTTCAGCGGGGCAAAGCGCTGAGCCCCTGCGCCGCCGCCGCCTCGGCCGTCGGCGGTGCGGTAGGTGCCCGCCGCGTGCCACGCCATCCGGATGAAGAGCGGCCCGTAGTGGCCATAGTCGGCCGGCCACCAGTCCTGCGAGGTCGTCATCACCTCGATGAGGTCGCGCCTGAGCGCCTCGAGGTCGAGGGACTCGAGCTCCTCTTCGTAGTCGAAGTCCGCGCCCAACGGGTTGGACACGGGCGAGTGCTGGTGCAGAACGCTCAGGTCCAGCTGGTTCGGCCACCAGTCCCGGTTCGACATGGGCTGACGCGGACTGGGAGTCGGGGCAAGGCTGTCGGTCATGGTCGTCCTCCTTCGATGGGGTTGTTCCTATGGATCGCGGCTTCGTCGACTGGTCCGGGTGGACGGATCGGGCCGCTCTCGGCCTGGCAGGCCGGGCAGATCCCCCAGTAGGTCACCTCGGCCTCGTCGAGGAGATAGCCGTGGGCATCCGATGGGGTCAGGCACGGACGGCGTCCCGCCGCGCAGTCGACGTCGGCCACGGCGCCGCATTTGCGGCAGACGACGTGGTGGTGGTTGTCCCCGACCCGAAGCTCGTAGAGAGCGACGCTGCCGGCGGGCTCTATGCGGCGCACCAGGCCCACCTCGACCAGGGCGGCGAGCACGTTGTAGACGGCCTGAGTGGAGACGGTCCCAAGCTCCGCCCGGGCGTGGCGGATGACCGTGTCGGTGTCGGCATGCGGCTGGCGCTGCAACGCGGCGAGGACGGCGAGGCGCGGAGCGGTCGCCCGCAGCCGGGCCGACCGCAACGCCTCGACGAACGCCTCTCGTGAGCGGTTCACGCCCTTCCTCCGCGCATCCTGAGGTAGTCTAGACTGAATCCTAGAATATAGTCAATCCACTATATGAGGAGATCTTGACGACCCGCTGGGACAGGCGCCACGGTCGCACCAGAGGTAGGCCTGACGACGGCTCCTAAGCAGTGCCGGACGTTGCACCGCCCGCAGACTGCCCCGGCACGCCCGTCATCCAGTCCCTCCCCGAAGGCCAGGCCCTGGTTCGGATCCACGACCAGAGCCGGCACCCCATCGCGTTCAACCCGACGCCGAGGCCTGCCCCGCGACACCGTGAACCGGTTCGTGGCGGCCGGTTCGACAGCGTCGACGGCTCCTACGCCTCCCTCTACGCCGGGCTCAGCTACAAAGCGGCGTTCGCCGAATGCTTCGGCCGTGACCTCGACTACAGCGTGCCGGGCCCCCGGCCCCTGCCCCGGTTCCGCTGGGTGGGAAAAGCCGTCACCGTCTTCGTCACAACCAGGCGCCTACGGCTTGTGCACGTGCAAGGCGGGGGCGCTCAACAGCTCGGCCAGGACGACTGGCTCACCCGCTGCGACGAGGACAGCTACCCGAGATGTCGGCAGTGGGCGGCAACCATCAGGCAGTGGGCGCCCGGTGCCGACGGACTCACCTGGCGATCCAAGAGAGACCCGAACGAACAAGTCGTTGTCCTGTGGGGTGACCCTGCGACCGCCGAAACTGGCTGCGGCCTCGTGAGCGCCACCCAGGCGACCTACCCACTGGGCCACGGCCTGGGCAAGGATCTCCTCGAGGAGCTCCTCACCGACACGTGGCTCGATCCGGCCGCACGTGTCCACACCACGTGCTCGTGGCGCCCTGCGACGACCCCGTACTGCCCCCACCCGTCGTCGCTGGGCACGCGCGCGATCTCATCGGCAGGCGCGAGCCCGGTCACCGCTCGGAGCACCGACGAGTGGTCTGCGTCATGCCACGACGCCGGGGGTCTTCCTGGAGCTCGTCGAGCGTGTGCGTGCCGAGAATGTCATTCATCGGCTGTGAGCTGGACTATGACAGCTGGCACCGGGCGCGGTGAGCGGTGAGCGGTGAGCGGTGAGCGGTGAGCGGTGAAGCTTGGATGAGCCCGTACGCCCCGGAAATATTTGTAGCGGTATCTACGTTGACGACCATTGACGGTACGAGACCTTGGAGATCCCTATGACGGCCCAGACGACCAATCCCGGCGATCTCGTGGTGACCGCGGTCCGCCACCTGTTCGACTCAGGTGTCATGTCCCATGCCGGACATGCCAACCTGAGCGCCCGGCTTGACGCCGAGCGGTTCGCTCTCACCACGACCGGCATGGTGCGCGACCTGCGCCCCGACCAGGTGGCGACGGTGAACCTCGACGGCGAGGTGCTCGAAGGAGCACTCGGTCCCGAGAACGCCGAGATCGTCGCCATGCACTCGGTGATCTACAGGGCCCGACCCGACGTGGGCGGGATCATTCACACCCATTCGCCCTCTGCCACCGCCTTCGCTCTCGCCAACCGGGAGCTGCCCTGCCGGGCCGAGCCGCTGTTGCGCTTCGGCCAGGCCGAGCCGGTCCCTGTCGTGGGTTGGGGTCCTCGGGGATCCGACGTGTCGGTCCGTGGCATCGCCGCGACCCTCGACGAGCACCCGACAACCTCGGCGGTGCTGCTCGCCAACCACGGACTGCTGGCCTTCGCCGCAGACCCTCTCGCCGCCGCCCGCGTGGTGGTCGCCATCGAAGAAGCTGCCGAGGCCGAGCTGGCGGCCGCGGTGATCGGCGGGGCAGTCGACTTCCCCGCCGGCGCCCTCGACGCGGTGCGGGCGTCGATGGCCCGCGTGCAGTCGTGATGACGGTCTCCGAGAAGGAGCGGGCCGACCAGGAGCGGGCCGAGGCGGTCCGCGATCGTTACCGGGACGTCTTCGCCACGGTGCCGCCGGGGATCGAAGACCGCATCGCCGTCGCCGAGGCAACCGGGCGCCTCGAGGCCGTGGAGACGATCGAGCAGCTACGCAGCGTGCTGCTCGCCGGCAACCCTCTCGCTCCCCGGGTCCAGCAGCTGGTCCACTTCGCTCAGCTCGTCGCACTGGGACGCGAAGGGCCAGCCCGTCTCCACGCTCGGGGTGCTCTTCGTGCCGGTGCCGAGCTGGCCGACCTCGTCGGTGTCGCCGAGACCTCGCTCGTCACGTCGGGGATGCCCGCCTACGCCCTGGCCATCGAGATCATCGCCGAGCTCCTCGACACAGACGCCACCTCTCGCGGCGCCGATCAGGTGGGGGCCGGTCAGGGTCGCGACGCGAGACGAGCTCCGAAGGAGAGGTGGTGATCCCCGCCGGGGAGATGTGGGATCGACGCTTCTCCGAGCAACCGTGGCCGAGCGAGCCCGACCCGTTCCTCGTCGAGCTCGCCGGCGCACTGCCACCTGGACGTGGCCTCGATCTCGGCAGCGGGCCAGGTCGCAACAGCCTGTGGCTCGCCGCCAAGGGGTGGGCCATGACGCTGCTCGATGCGTCAGGGGTCGCGCTCGCCCAGGCCGCCGCACACGCCGAGGAGACCGGCACGACCATCGAGACCGTGCACGGTGATGTCTTCGGATGGCAACCGACGAGTGCCTCCTACGATCTCGTCATCGTCGCCAACCTCCACCCAGGCCACGAGGCACTGTCGCAGCTGCTCACGTCGGCCGTAGACTCCCTGGTCGTCGGCGGCCACCTCTTCGTCGTCGGCCATGACGTCACCACCCTCGGCCGGCACGGGCCTCCCGACCCCGACCGCCTCCTCACCATCGAACGTCTGTCCCAGGCGCTTCCTGCGACCGTCTCCGTGGAGGTCCTCGATCAACGGCGCCGCCACCCCGACCACGCAAGGGAGCCGACTGGCGAGGCCCCCGACGTCGTCGTGCTCGCCTGGGCGACCAGGCGCGTCGCGTGACCCCCGGGCAGTCGCCGAGCGCTGCACGGCGAGCGGGTGCTCCAGCGGAGAACGCCGAGGTGGCCCCCCACGGTGTCGGGTTCCTTCTCGGCGTGGCACACCGGGCGCGGCGGCGGGCATGGGAGGCCGATCTCGCCGACCTCGAGCTGACCGCCCCGCAAGCGGCCCTGCTCCGTCTCATCGCCGCCCAGCCCGGCAGCGGCGTCCGGCGCCTCGCCCGCGACCTCGGGACCGACCCGATGAACGTCCAGCGCATCGCGGAAACCCTCCGCGCCGCAGGGTTCTGCGAGCCACGCCAAGATCCGAGCGACGCCCGTCGGCGCCCCCTCTATCCGACCCACGAGGGACGTCGCCTCGCCAGCGCGGTCGCTCACCGGGCTCAGCGCGCCGAGCAGGATCTCATCGACGCTCTCGACGTCGAGCGCTACCACGCGTTGCTCGCAGGACTCGACGCCCTCGTAGACCACGACCGTCGCACTCTCGACCCAACCAATAGGTTCCCCAAGGAAGCAAAGAGCGACGAGACGCCATGACCGTGCGGGCTATCTCAGCCGAACATGCCTGGCAAGAGACCCAGTCGTCCGGCCGGCCGATCCTCGACCTTCGAACCCGCGCCGAGCGACTGAGGTTCGGACGCCCACCAGGCTCGGTGAAAGGCTCGCTCCTCTGGCACGCGTTGGTGCCAAACCGCGAAGCCATCTCTCATTGCCAGCACGCGGTGCGCAGCAAACTCCCGGCATCTCGGGGCGCGAGGGCTGCAATCGACACCGCGACGGCGACCCACGTCACCGCCTCGTCATGCGCGACACTTGCGACGAGGTAGGCCGCGAAGGCGGCGACCGTGAGACAGCTGGCAATGCAGGACACGACACCACGCTAACGCTTCGTCCACTCGTGTAGTCACCAGGCCATCGCGGGCGAGCTCGATCAGGGCGGACGTCGACGACCCATGCCGCGGCGTCCATCGCGAGACCGCTCATCGGATCGTCGACATCGACGCGGTGCGCGGCGAGGCTCTCGGTGATCATGGCACGAACGTCGCGTTGGCGGTCGGGCTGCGAATCGAGGTAGTGCCACCCGCAGCGCCCCGGTCACGTCGTTCCAGAACCGCTCTTGTTCCTCGCTGGCTGAGCCGCCGGCCGAGGTATTCGTCATCACAGTTTCTTGGTGGTCGGCGGTCGGCGCCACAGCGCATCTTCGCAGAGACCATCCTGTCACCCGCCACGCCCAAGGCGCTCTTCGACGTGGGCCCGCTCGCATCGACGACAACGATCACTCCGGCAGCGCCCGCCGCAGGTCGAACAGCTGGGCCAGCTCCTCTTCGGTCAAGCCGGTCTCCTCGAGGATCTCCTCGACAGAGCGACCGAGGCGCTCGATGGCGCGCCTCGCCTGCTCCCGGTCGCCCTCGACGGGGATGTAGAACCCGATCACCTGGCCGTGCTTGCTCACGGCGACGGGATCCGAGCCCGACAGGTAGGTGGTGGCGTGGTCGCGGAACTCCCGGACACCCACGTTCTTCAACTTCGGCATTGTGGTCACCTCGTGGTCACACCATACCAGAGCTTCGTCCACCGACGCCCGACCGCTCGTAGGGTCCGCTTCCTCGATGAGAGCGGTGACCTGCTCCTCCGCTAGAAGCTTCGTGGTCGGGTGCGACCATCGGTGGGACCAGAAGACGAGGGTTTCCCAACCTGCGTTCCTCCGATGCGACTGCCACCGCCCATCTTCGCGGAGCCGCAGCTCAACGGGGACTTCGGATATTTGGACCCAACATCGTCCGGTCGCAGCTGATAAATTGATGACTTGATGTCTCCTTCATGCGGCCGTATGCGGAGTCTCCCGTGGCCAAGGCCGTGGTCTCGCTGCCACATCGCCGCGGACAGATGCCGATGACGCGGCCGATCTACCAGGTCAAGGCGGACTTCTTCAAGACCCTGGCCCACCCGGCGCGCATCCGGGTGCTCGAGCTGCTGCGCAATGGGGAGCGGTCGGTCGGCGAGCTGATCCCCGAGGTTGGCCTCGAAGCGTCTCATCTGTCCCAGCAGCTCGGGATCCTCCGCCGAGCGAACGTGCTCCAGGGGCGCAAGGAGGGCTCGACGGTTCGCTACTCGGTGACCGATCCGCGGATCTTCGAGCTCTTGGAGGTCGCCAAGGCGATCCTGACGAGCACCTTGGCCGAGTCCCGTCAGCTGCTGGCCGAGCTGGAGAGCCTCGAGTTCGTAGAGCGCCCCGATCCGCCGCCTCGCCGCAAAGCGGACCGCTGAATCCCAACGGGGCCTGCCGGGACCGAGCGATCTCGCCACGGGGCCTGCAAGAGCGACACCGTCGGTCATCCCGCTGGTAGGAGGCGCAGGAGCTCGAGGGTGACATGGACCCGATGGCCGTACTGCGGGGCGGGGAGCCACGGGGCGGCGGCCTCGTTGTCACGCGGGTTTCTGGCGCAGGCTCCCGAGCCGAGCGCGTGCTCGACGACACGGTCGAGGGTGAGGGTCGCCGCTAGGTCGATCGTCTCGCCATAGCGCGTACGCTCCTGTTCGGTGAGCCGATGGCTGACAGAGAGGGATGGGGTCCTTTCTTGGCTGTCGTGTCGTTGGCTGGGCAGCGAAGTTGTGGCCTGCGGCCCCGTCGTGGCCGCAGCGCGAGCCGGTGCTCCCGGCTCTCGAAGGGCGGTGGGCGGGGCGCCGCAGCGCGGGCAGCGCTGACCGCGTTCGGCGTCGGTTCGCGACACGCTGGACCAGCAGAACCCGCACACGAGCGACGGGCTGGTCTCGCGCTCAGCGGTCATGGCCATGCCACCGTTGACGGCGGCCTGGGCGCATTCGCGACACGTCGCGGCTCGGGGTTCCGTAGCTCCTGATCATCTGAGAGCATGATAACTTCGTCATTCGTGCGACGCATCTCGTTCTTCAAGGCTCTGGGAGCACGCCCGGTGACCGAGGCTGCGCCGGCCAGGGACAAGGCCAGCGCATCGAGCCGGTTCTGTGGCTCGGTGCAGCTCCGCCACGTCGACGCCGGCTCGTGCAACGGCTGTGAGATCGAGATCGCGTCGACGTTCGGCCCGGTCTGCGACGCCGGGCGCTTCGGGGCGTGCCTGGTGGCGTCGCCGCGCCACGCGGATGGGGTGCTCGTGACTGGGGTGGTTACCAAGAACATGGCGGTCCCGCTCCGAAAGACTTTCGAGGCGGTGCCCCGGCCACGGGTGGTCGTGGCCTGCGGCGATTGCGCCGTCAACGGCGGAGTGTTCGCCGGCGCCTACGGCGTCGCCGGCGTCGTTGGCGACTTCGTCCTCGTCGATGTCGAGATTCCTGGCTGTCCTCCCGACCCGTCCGCCATCACCGAGGCGCTCCGAGGGCTCACCGGACGTTGAGCGAGGCGGCCTATCTCATCGGCCTCGGCGCGGCGGGCGCCGCAGCCCTCCTCGGCGCGACCCTGCCCGCTCGCCGCCGAGTGCTGGGCGCCGCCCTCTTGAGCTCGGCGGCGTGCGTCTGCGCCTTCCTCGCCGCGGGTCAGGTGCTCGTCTCCGGCCATGCCTGGAGCGCGCACAGCGCCGAGGTCTTGCCGCTCACGGGGGTGAGCCTCTCCCTAGACCCCTTGAGCGCCCTGTTCGTAGCGGCGGCGGCGGTCGTCGGGCTTGCAGCCTCCTGCTACGCGATCGGCTACGCCGCCCATTCCGCGCCCAGCCGCACGGCGACGGCGATGCTCCCGGCCTTTCTCGGAAGCCTCTTGCTCGTCCCTGCCGCTTCGAGCGTGGCGACGTTCATGGTCGCCTGGGAGCTCATGGCGCTCACCTCGCTGTTGCTCTTGCTCAACGAGCACCGCCAGCGCAAAGAGGCCCGCGACGCGGCGCAGTGGTACGCGGCGATGACCCACGTCGGCGCGGCGGCCATCCTGCTCGGCCTGCTCCTCCTCGCCACCCACGCCGGCGGGCAGACCTTCGCCGCCATCGCCGCGCACCGAGGGCAGCTGTCCGTGGCGCTGCGCTCGGCTGTCTTCGTCCTCACCTTGGTCGGGTTTGCCTCCAAGGCCGGAGCGGTGCCCCTGCACGTCTGGCTGCCCCGAGCCCATCCCGAAGCCCCGAGCCCGGTCTCCGCGCTCATGTCCGGGGCTATGGTCAACCTCGGCATCTACGGCATCATCCGCGTCGGCGAGGACCTCCTCGGCGGCGGGGTGCTGTGGTGGTGGCTGGCGGTCGTCGCCCTCGGCGTCGTTTCGGCCGTCTTCGGGGCGCTGCATGCGGCGGCGAGCGCCGACGTGAAGCGTCTGCTCGCCTACTCGACGGTCGACAACATCGGTCTCATTCTGGTCGGGGTCGGCGCGGCGGGAGCCCTCGCAGTGAGCGGCGAGCGACTCCTCGCCGCGCTGGCGCTGCTCGCAGCACTCTTCCACCTCGTCAACCACGCCCTGTTCAAGGGGTGCCTCTTCCTCGGCGCCGGAGCGCTTCAGCACGCGACCGGCACGCGCGACCTCGACCGGCTCGGCGGTCTCGCCCGTCGTATGCCGGTCACCGCCGCGCTCTTCGGCATCGGAGCGCTCTCGATCAGCGCCCTACCCGGCTTCAACGGCTTCGCCAGTGAGTGGCTGCTCCTCGAAAGCCTGCTGCATGGCTTCGCCGATCACACCGATGCGACGGTGGTCGCCCTCCTTATCGGCGTGGCAGCCCTGGCGATCACGGGCGGCCTGACCGCAGCGGCGTTCGTCAAAGCGCTCGGGGTGGGCTTCCTCGGTCAACCCCGCACGGCCGGCGCGGCGAGCGCACGAGAGGTCGCCCCCTCGATGCTGGTGGGCATGGCGCTGCTTGCCGCCTCGTGCATCGCGCTCGGCATCGCCCCCGGCGTGCTCCTTCCGGTGCTCGAGCGGGCCACGGCGTCCGGGTTGGCCGTGCGCCCCCCGAGCCCGCTCCGGGCCGGGCTCGGCCTCGATCTCGCCGGTGTGAGCGGGGCGATCGAGCCGGCACTGGTCGTCGCCGGCCTTCTCGGCGCGCTGGTGCTCGCCTGGGCCCTTGTTCGCCTGTCCGCCCGGCGCAGCGCGCTGCGCCACGCTCGCACCGCCGAGGCGTGGGGCTGTGGCCGGGAGCTGCAGACGGCCCGGATGGAGGTCACCGCCACCTCTTTTGCCGAGCCGCTGCAGCGGGTGTTCGTCGACGTGCTGCGCCCCGACCACGACCTCGAGGTCACCCACGTCGCCGAGTCGCGCTTCTTCCCCCAGGCCATCTCCTACCAGCACCGGATCGACGACGGCCTCGAACGCGTGCTCTACCGGCCGGTGATCGACGCCGTCAGCGCCTGGGGACGCCTGGCGCGCCGGGTCCCCAACGGCAGCGTGCACCGCTACCTCGCCTTCGGCTTCGTCGCCCTGGTGCTCATCTTGGTGGTCCTCGCATGAGCCCCGCTGCCATCACCGCTGCCCTCGTCACGGGCACCGCTACCCCCACCGGCCTCGGGCCGCGGATCGCGGCGTCGATCCTCCAGGTCGCTGCCGTCGCCGTCGGTGGGCCGCTCCTCGTCGGGCTGATGGCAAAGATCCGTGCCCGCGCCGAGGGCCGCATCGGCGCCCCGATCTCCCAGCCCCTTCGCGACCTGCGCAAGCTCGTCCGAAAAGAGCGCATCCACGCCGAGCACGCGAGTGCCGTGCTGACCCTGGCCCCGCTCGTCCTTGTCGCCTCGGCCGCCGTCGCTGTAGCCATCTCGCCGCTTGTCATCACCGCGCCGGTGCTCGCGGGTGGGGCGGATGCCTTCGTCGTCGTCTACCTGCTCCTCATGGGATCCGTCGCGCTCGCCCTCGGGGGTCTCGACCCCGGCACCGCCTTCGGCGGCATGGGATCGAGCCGGGCCATGACGATCGGCGCGCTCGCCGAGCCCGCCCTTCTCGTCTCGATCCTCGCCCTGTCCATCCAGGCCGAGACCTCCAACCTGCCGGGCATCGTCACCGCCACCCTCGCCCATCCCGGCTGGATGGCGAACCCCGAACGGCTCCTCGCTCTGGTCGCCGTAGTGGTGGTGGTGATCGCCGAGACGGGACGGATCCCCGTCGACAACCCCTCGACGCACCTCGAGCTGACGATGATCCACGAAGCGATGGTGCTCGAGCACGCCGGGCCAGACCTCGGTCTCGTCACCCTCGGCGAGGCGATGCGCCTCGGCCTGCTCTTCGGGCTCGTCGCCAACCTGTTCTTCCCCTGGGGGATCGCCACGAACGCGAGCCTCCCGCACCTCGCGCTCGGCGTCGGCGTGCTCGGGGCCAAGGCCGCGGCGATCGCTCTCGTGATCGCCCTCATCGAGGTCTCGACCGCCAAGCTGCGCCTCTTCCGGGTTCCCGAGCTGTTGTCGGGGGCCTTCGTGCTCGCGGTGCTCGCGGTGATGACCGGGCTGGTCACGAGATGAGCGCGGGAACCGAGCTCGACCTGGTGGAGCTCACCGCCGGCGTGGTCCTCGCCTGCGCGGTAGTCACGCTGTGGCGCCGGGACCTGCGGGCCCTCGTCGCCGTTCTCGCCCTCCAAGGCGTCGCCCTTGCCGCCTTGGCCGCAGTCCTCGCGCTGCACACCGGCGACGTCGGCCTCGGCGTCGTCGCCGGTGTCGTCCTCCTGGCCAAGGGGCTCGTGATCCCGAACCTGCTCGCCCGGGTCGTG
The DNA here is from genome assembly GCA_021819525.1 of Actinomycetes bacterium. GTDB lineage: Bacteria > Actinomycetota > Acidimicrobiia > Acidimicrobiales > UBA8190 > JAKAQW01. The sequence continues at coordinate 3,902 of JAKAQW010000017.1, read as the reverse complement.
CGACGTGACCCGGGGAGCCGGGAGACCACGCCCCTCGTGAACGTGCCGGCCTCCCTCGTCGCCGCGGCCGGGCTCGTCATCGTCGCCTATCTGTCGGCCGGCAGGCTCACCTCGCTGTTCCCGTCTCCTGTGACCCGCCTCGCCCCACTGGGCCTGGCAACGGTTCTCGTCGGGTTCTTCGTCCTCGTCACGAGACGCAAGGCGGTATCCCAGATCGTCGGTCTGCTGCTCGTCGACAACGGCGTCGCCCTCGTCGCATTCCTCCTCACCGCCGGCGTGCCGCTGCTCGTCGAGCTCGGCGCGTCCTTTGACGTCCTCCTCGTTGTCGTCGTGCTCCAGGTGCTCGCCACCTCCATGCGTGCCCGCTTCGGCCATGTCGACTTGGACCAGCTCCGGGAGCTCCACGACTGATGCTCTGCTACGCCATCCTCGTCATTCCCCTCGTCGCCGGTGCCCTCGCCGGGGTGGTGCCCTGGCGACGCGCCGTCGGGTGGATGACCGCGCTCGCCAACGCCGGGGTGCTCTGCCTCGGCGTCGCTCTCGCCATCGAGACGGACCATCGCCCGCCCCTCGGCGCCCTCGACGGGGCCCTTCGAGCCGACGCGCTGAGCGCCTTCATGGTGATCGTCATCGGCACGATCGCCCTCCTCGCTGCCGTCCAGGCCATCCGCTACCTCGACGCCGAGATCGCCGGTGGCCGCTCGAGCACCCGCCACGCCTCGCTCTACTGCGTGCTCGTCCAGGTGTTCGTCACCTGCATGCTCGCCGCCGTGCTCTCGGCCAACCTCGGGGGCCTGTGGGCGGCGGTCGAGGCGACGACGATCGCCACCACCTTCCTCGTCGGTCACCGCCGGACCGACGGGGCACTCGAGGCATCGTGGAAGTACGTCCTCATCTGCTCGGTCGGCATCGCGCTGGCGTTCTTGGGCACCGTCTTCGTCTACTTCGCCGCCTTGCATGTCCCCGGACATGCGACCGGCGCCTCGGTCCTCGACTGGACCTCGCTGATGGCCGCATCCCATCACCTCAACCCGACGGTCATGCGCCTGGCGATGGCGCTCCTCGTCCTTGGTTACGGGACCAAGGTCGGGCTCGCCCCCATGCACAGCTGGCTGCCCGACGCCCACAGCCAAGCACCCGCCCCGGTCTCCGCTCTCATGTCGGGGGTGCTGCTCACCGTTGCCTTCTACGCCCTCCTGCGGTTCAAGGCGATCGCCGATGGAGCGCTCGGCCCCGACTACGTCCGCACCCTGCTCGTGATCGTCGGGCTCGCCTCGCTGCTCGTCGCCGCGTCGCTGCTGCTCACCCAGCGCGACTACAAGCGCATGCTCGCCTACCACAGCATCGAGCACATGGGCCTGATCGCTCTCGGCGCCGCCGCCGGCACGACCCTTGCCATCGCCGCGGTGTTGCTCCACATCCTCGGCCACGGGCTCGCCAAGGCGGTGCTCTTCCTTGCCTCGGGTGAGATCCTCCTCGTCGAAGGCACGAGCGAGATCGAGAAGGTCCCCGCGCTGCTCTCGCGCCGCCCGGTGCTCGGGGGGATCTTCGGCTTCGGTCTCGTCGCCCTCCTCGGCCTGCCGCCCTTCAGCCTCTTCGTGAGCGAGCTCAACATGTTCCGTGCCGAGCTCGACGTCGGGCTCGGCTGGGTCGCGGGGGTCTCGCTCCTCTTGATGGCGGTGATCTTCGCCGCGGTGATGACCCATGGCCGCCACCTCCTCCTCGGCGCAGCGGGTGCGGACAAGTCGGCCGCGACCCCGCGGATCGTCGCCATCCCCCTCGTCGGTGGCCTGGTGGCCTGCGCGGTCTTCGGCCTGTCCGCCTGGCCACTGCAGTCGCTCCTCTACGCCGCCGCCCACGTCGTGGCCCGATGACCCTCGAAAACGGCGCGGTCGCCTCCTCTGTGCGGCAAAGCACGCTCGTCGCCCCCGGCGAGCTCGAGGCCGAGGCCGCCACGCTCTTCGCCGCGGGGTTCCGGCTGGCGCTCGTCGCCGGCCACGACGACGGGCAGCGCCTGCGAGCCGTCTACGTGTTCACCATCGGCTCGCCAGATCGCCGCGTCGAGCTCCAAGTGCGCCTCGACCCCACCCGACCGGCCGTCCCCTCCCTCGCTCGGCTGTCCTTCCCCGCCAGCCGATTCGAGCGCGAGATGCACGACCTGTTCGGGATCGAGCCGATCGGCCACTCCTTCCTCCGTCCACTCGTGCTCCACCAGCACTGGCCGGCAGGCTGGCACCCGATGCGCCACGATGCCGGGGAGCCACCCCCGATGCGAGCCGACGCCGAGCCGTTCCCCTTCGTCGCCGTCGAGGGACCCGGCGTCTACGAGATCCCCGTCGGGCCCGTCCACGCCGGGCTCATCGAGCCCGGCCACTTCCGCTTCTCCGTCGTCGGCGAGACCATCCTCAAGATGAAGGCTCGGCTCTGGTTCGTCCACCGGGGCATCGAGAAGCTCTTCGAGGGGCGCGAGATCACCGACGGAGTCGTGCTCGCCGAGCGCATCTCGGGCGACACCGCCGTCGGCCACAACCTCGCCTACTGCCTGGCGGTCGAGGACGCCTGCCGGATCGAGCGGTCCGACGAGGCCAGCCGGCTCCGCGCACTGCTGCTGGAGCTGGAACGCATCTACAACCACGTCGCCGACGTGGGCGCGCTCTGCAACGATGTCGGTTACGGCATCGCCAACGCCCGCGCCCTCACCCTTCGCGAGCAGCTGCTCCGCCTCAACGCCGAGGTCACCGGCCACCGCCTCTTGCGCGGCGCCATCCGTCCCGGCGCCACGTCGCTCCGCCGGTTGCCCACCGAGGTCGAGCTCAACCAGATCGCCTCCCGCTTCGAGGACCTCGTCGGTCTCGCCACCACCAACACCGTCGTCATGGACCGCTTCCGGGGAACGGCCGTGCTGTCGGAGTCCGACGCGGCCGCGATCGGCACCCTCGGGGTCGTCGCTCGAGGGTCGGGTCTCACCCTGGACACCCGCGGCGCCCAGCCCTTCGTCGACTTGGGTGCCGACCTGCCGGTCGTCGTCGAGGACGCCGGCGATGTCATGGCCCGCTTCTCGGTCCGCGTCCGTGAGGTCCGTGCCTCGTTGCACCTCGTCGCGGCGCTCGCCGGTTCTGCCCGCCGCCTCGAGGTCGTCGCACCTGACACCCCCCGTCGGGGTGGCTCGGGCCTCGGGATCGTGGAAGGCTGGCGGGGCACGATCATCCACCGCGTCGAGGTCAGCACCTCGGGACAACTCGCCCGCTGCAAGGTGGTCGACCCGTCCTTCCTCAACTGGCCGGCGCTGTCGGTCGCCCTCGCCGACACCATCGTCCCCGACTTCCCGCTCGCCAACAAGAGCTTCAACCTCTCCTACGCCGGCAACGACCTATGAACCACCCCGGGCGATCCGCCCGCCGGTTGCTCCGATGCGAGGCCAGCGCGCCATGAACTCGCCCAGCGCCTCCTTCTCGGTGACCATGCGCGTCGTGCTCGACGACGCACGGACCATCAGCGCGATCACGTCCGTGATCACCGACGCCGGCGGTGGCGTCATCGCTCTCGATGTCGTCGACTCCCACGCCGACGAGCTCGTCTTCGACGTGACGGGCACCGCCATCGACGAGGTCCACGTGACAACGCTGCGCGCCACCGTCGAGGCGGTCGGGTCCGGGCGACTTCGGCGATCGGCCGGCCCGACGTGCGCCACAACGCGACCGCGTCAGCCTTGAGCTCGTCGCTGTAGCGCTTGTTCGTCGTCCGTTTCACTGCCACCACACACCTCCCGCCTGTGGGAAACCACCGATTTTACGGCCGGCGCGCGACGCCTGTGGATAACTCGGTTGTGTGTGCGGGAACACCCGCGTCACGCGAGGCACCAGAACGTCTCGCGTGGGTGTCAGGACAATGGGCTCATCTGC
>JAKAQW010000139.1 GCA_021819525.1 Actinomycetes bacterium | reverse complement strand
CGCTTCGGGGCGTGCCCGGCTGCTTCGCAAGGCGATGTCGCGCTCGATCTCCTCCGGGTCGCGCCCCCAGTGCCAGTCTCGGCTGGTCGGCGGGTCCATGGGGGCGCCGGGTCCGAGCAGGCGGCGGGTGGCCAGCTCCAGCTGGTCGGGGGTGGCCGCGCCCACCTCGGTGACGGTGCCGTCCGCGTCGACCAGCACGTTCGTCGGCACGCCGCGGATCTCCAGGCGCGCCGCCAGCTCGGCCTGCTCGTCGAGCAGGATGGTGCCCTCGATGCCCCACAGGTCGGCGAACTGCAGTGCCTCGGCGCGCGCATCGACCCCTTCCCACAGGTTCACCGAGATGATCTCCAGACCCGACCGGCCTGTACGCCGGCGCAGGTCCTCGATGACCGGCGCCAACGCGTTGCACGGTCCTCACCAACTGGCGAAGAAATTGAGGATGTACTTCTTCTCCGCCCACTCGCGGCGATGGCGAGCCCGCCGGGTGCGGAGGTCGGGGAGGGTGAAGTCAGGCAGCTTCCGCCCCACCAGCGGGTGACGCCTCACGTCGAGGACCGTGCCGGGCGCCGCTGCCTGGCGGTCCTCCACGACGGTGAGCGACCCGCTCCCGGCATTGGCCACCAGGACGATGTGCGGTTCGTCGGGGTGCACGAACACCCCGCCAGGAGCCGCTCCGACCGCCACGCGCGCCCACTCCTGCCCGTCGATGCCGAGCACGCTCAAGGTGCCGTCGCCGCGGTTGCCGACGTAGAGCCGGTCACCTGCCGTGCCGACGGCCAAGCCGACCGGGGCGTTGGGCACGGGCAGCTCGCCGAGCAGGGCACCGGTGGTGATGTCGAAGCGCGCCACCGTGCTCACCAGGGAGCTCACCACGTACAGCTCGTGGCTGGTCGGGTTGACGGCGACGGCGCAGGGCCCTTCGCCCACCACCAGGCGGTCCACCACCTCGAGCTCGGCGGTGTCGAGCACCGTCACCGAGGACGTCATGAAATTCGAGCAGTAGGCCCGCCCCAGGCCAGGGGCCACCGCGACGGCGCCGGCGCCGAGCTCGGCGGTGACGCTCCCCACGCACTCGAGGCGGTCGAGGTCGATGACGCTGACACTCGAGCCCATGGTGTTCCCGCAGTAGAGCCTGCGACTGTCCTCGTCGATGGCCAGGCCGGCGGGGTACGAGCCGACGGCAACGGTGCGAAGGACGGACCGGGTGGCCACGTCCACCACCGACACCTGGTCGGATCGGGCGTCAGCGGTGAAGAGGCGGTTGGTCTGGCGGTCGTAGACGATGTCGATCGGCTCACCTCCGACGGCGATGGTGCCGGCTGGCTCCAGCGTGCGCAGGTCGACCACGGACACCGCGTTCGACCGGGAGCAGGCTGTGTAGGCCAGGCCTTCGGCATCGACGGCCACCCCTTCGGGATCCAGCCCGACGGCCACCTCCCCCACCACCGCGACGTCACCCCGAGGCGCGCTGGGCACGACGCACGCCGGCCCGCCAGCTCCCGGCTCCGACGGTCCTCCGACGTGCGTGCTGTCGGCGGGCGTGCCGATCTCACCGTCTTGCAAGGCGCTCACCCCAATCCTGGCTCGTCCCCGACGCCGAACCCAGCCGGGCCACCACGAGCCCGCCACGAGGGACGGCGATGCTCTCCGAGCCTGCCACAGGTCGGGCCGAGCCCGCGTTCACACCGCCGCCACGCCACGGCGCGCCATGAGCCACAGCACCACGCCCGCGAGGACGGCGACGACGCCGAGCGCCGCGACGAGCAGCGCCGCGACGAGGTGCGGCGGGCGGTACGAGAAGCGCACCTCGCTCGTCCCAGCGGGCACGCTGACGGCCTGGAACAGCGCGCCGGAGCGACGCAGCGCGCTCGGGGCGCCGTCGACGGCGACGCTCCACCCGGCCATGTCCATCTCCCGGTAGGTGAGCGTGGTCGCCGACGGGCAGCGCACCTCGAAGCGTTCGAAGCCCTGGGGGTGCACGGTGCAGCGGCCGTGGGGCGACGACAGCAGCGGTGCCGCCGACGGCAGCCGGTAGATCCAGGTGGTCGGCGAGGTGAACACCGCCACGAGCGGCCGGGGGAGCTTCGTGGCGGGTGGGGTGAGCACGTAGCGCACACCGAGCGCTTCGTAGGCGGCGAGGTTGCGCACCAGCGCGGTAGTTGGGCTCGGACCGGCCGGGGACAGCTCGTAGCCGCCGTTGAAGAGGTCGGCGACAGTGTTCGAGTCCAGATGGCGCGGCACGTAGCGGTACCAGGCCTCCGGCACCGGCAGGTCGTTCGTGTCGAGCTCGGCGAGACCGAAATAGGATCCGTACTCGGGTTGCAACGGCCCCAGGGTGTAGAAGCGCTGCGTGCCGAGATGCGCTCGCAGGTACGTGACCGGCGCCAGATCCAGGCGTCCGTGCTCCGGGGCGGACAAGGTCGTGGTGCCGAAGAAGGCCACCGCCTCCATCCCCATCGTCACCGCCAGCACACCCACTGCCAGCCCCCGGCGGCGGGGCACGGCGCTCGCCACGACCACGGCGGCCACGCAGACGACGAGCACCACCACCGCCGCCGCCAGCGACCCGACCAGGAACCGCCGCTCGTCGGGAGCAGAGAGGATCTGCTGCGCCAGGCCCCAGCCGGCGAAGGCGGCTGCACCCAAGGCGCAAGCACCCGCCGCGAGGGCGACGAGGGCCCGGCTCACCTTCACCCGCCCCGACGCCACCTCCTCCAAGAACAGCGCAGCCAGCACGACCGCGGCCAGCTCCCAGGTCGGCGGGGCGTAGCGGTAGATGGCCACCGCGTGGCCGCCGGGGATGGCGTTGGCCAGCCCGTCGAGCACAGGCACCCCGAAGGTGCGACCCAAGAAGACCAGGCACCACAGCCCGAGCAGGAGCCGCAGCAGCCGGAAGCTCGACACGGCGAGCAGCCCGCCCAGCCCGAGCAGCACCACCAGCGGGGTGAGGTACCCGCCGATGCTGCCCCACATGGCGCGCACGGTGGCAGCCGGCGCCGACGACGACGACAGGTCGGCGAACACCGGTCCGAACATCCACGGGAACCCCAAGGTGGCGCTGGACGCGCCGGGCAGCGACATGGCGGCCAGGCTGCCGGTGTGGCCGGCGACATACCCCTGGCGGAGGTAGTCGAAGAAGGCCACCAGCACCGGGGCGGCCACCGCCAGCCCGGCGAGACCTCCGGCGGCGAGGTTCGCGACGAACCGAGCGCGGCGGGCTCCGGTGACCGTCGGCAGCCGGCCCAGCGCCCACACCACCACGAACAGCCCTTCGAGATAGGCGGTCTCGGGGAAGCCGGAGACCGCCATCAAGGCCACGGCCACCGCGACCAGCACCCATCCGCCGCGCCGGCGAGCCGCAGCCGACCGGCGGGCCAGCTCCACCCCGCACAGCGCCAGGGGGAGGAACGCCACCGGGTTCTCCGCCGCGTTGCGCAGCCAGGCGAAGGTGCCGCACAGGGCGAACGCCACCCCCGCGCCCGCAGCGACAGGCACCCGCACGCGCAGCTGGCGCAGGAGCGCGAAGGTCGAGATCCCCGCCACCAGCTCGAGCAGCATGTGGAGCGCGAGCTGGCCGTCGAGGAGCACCAGCAGCAGCACCGGCGGGAAGAACGAGGCGGCCTGCATCTCCCCGGCCAGCGGGGCGCCGACCCCCTCGTAGGGGTTCCACCACGGCACCCTGCCCGACAGCAGATCCACCGCCGACCGGTGCCCCAGCGCCTGGGCGGTGATCCCCAGGTTCGGCTCTATCTGCGCCGTCCCCGGCAGGAGCCAGTTGCGGACATGCTCCCCGAGCGCGCTGTAGAGCAGGGCGGGGTCGAAGTGGACCACGCGGAGCAGGTAGGGCGCGTTGACCGCCACCACCGCTGCCGCCACCGCCACCACACCCACCAGCTCGCGCTGCCAGGTCCCGCCCCGACTGGCCCGACCACGACCGGCCACCGGCCACCTGGCCGTGCCACGCGCCGCCACCACACCCGCTCGGTGACTGCGCCGGGATCCGCGCCTGGCCCTCACCGACGATGCCCGAGCCGCACGCCTGCGCAGCGTAGCTGTCGCGATCAGCCCATGGGGTGCGCCGGACCGGCAGTGGGACTAGCGTCGGAGCGTGAGCCCGCGAGCGCGCCGCACGCTGGTCGTCGTGACGACAGCGCTGCTCTTCGCGGCGTGCGGGTCCTCCGGAGGAGCTGCGCACCTCGGGCACGTGCCCGCCCGACCGACCCCACGGGCCGGCGGGAAGCCCTCGGCACCCGCAGGAACACCGACGGCGCGCCACTTCGGCGGGCTCGCCACGGTCGGCCCGCTGTTCCCTCCCGGCGCGACGATCCACACCTGTACGGCGAGCGTCGTCGACAGCCCAGCCCGTGACCTGCTCCTCACAGCGGCCCACTGCATCACCGGATCGGGGAAGGGCTACGTCTTCGCCCCCGGCTACCACGACGGCGTCGAGCCGTACGGCACGTGGACCGTCGTCGCCGCCTACGGGGTGCCGTCCTGGATCGCCCACCAGGCGCCCCAGAGCGATCTCGCCTTCCTCACCGTCGCCCCCCACCAACTCCACGGGAAACCACAGGAGATCCAGGACGTGACGGGCGCCGACCGGCTCGGCTCGGCACCCGCACCGGGCGCGCGTGTGACCGTGCCGGCCTACGTCCTGGGCAGCAACGACAAGCCCATCACCTGCACGGCTCACGTCTACGACCACGCAGGGTACCCGGCCTTCAACTGCCACCGCTACGCAGCAGGGACGAGCGGGGCGCCGTGGATCGAGCGCACGAGCCACGGCTCGGTGGTGGTCGGCGTCATCGGCGGCCTGCACCAAGGCGGCTGCTTCTCGTGGACCTCCTACAGCGCGAACTTCACCTCGACCATGCTTCGCAGCGCGCTCCGTTCGGCCTCGCGCGGCGTGACCTCGTCCTTCCCGCCGGCGGGGAGCGACGGCTGCCCGGCGACCGGCTCCTGAGGCGCCGACCAGGCCTCGAAGGAGCACCAAGACCGATCTGCCGCCAGCTCGTCGACCCCGGTCGAACCCCGCGCGCGCCGGCGACGAGGTCCCCGGTGCCGGTGGCGTACGTTACCCCACGACCCGACGTCACCCTGACCACTGCAGATCCCGGCGCCCACTGCGAGCACGCACGGGCGCAGCACAAGCGACCTAGCGAGCTCCGGGTGCTCCCGAGCCGGATCCTGCGCGCTCGCACCTCCGCCGGGACGCGCCCCCGCCATGAACGCCGGGGCACTGCGCCGCATCTTGGTAGGGAGGGACCCCGAGCAGCCGGTCGACGGTGGTGAAACGGTAGCCCTGGGCGGAGAGCTTGGTGACGACGAGCTCGGTGGCAGCGACAGTGCTCGCTCGCTCACCGCCTTTCGCATCGAACCCGTCGTGGAAGATGAGGATGCTCCCAGGCCGTACCTTGGCCACCGCGCGTCGGGCTATGCGCTCGGGGGACGGCTGGCGCACCTCGAGGACATGGGCGAATTCACCGGACACCAGCTGCAGCGACTGCTCGCGCGCCACGTCGAACAGTGCGGGGGTGCGCAACAGCCACGGTGGGCGAAAGAGGGTGGGGCGGACTCCGAGGTGCTCGGCGAACACCTCCTCGGCACGCCACACCTCGTCTCGCAAGACCCTACGACCGGCGCACCGCCGCAGGTCGTGGGAGTAGCCATGGCTGCCGAGCACGTGGCCGTCGCGAAGCAGGCGCCGAGCGGTCTCGGGGTGCCGTTCCACGCACCTGCCGACAGCGAAGAAGGTGGCGCAGACGCCCGACACGGCGAGGAGCTCGGCGATCCGGGACGTGTAGGGGTCGTTCGGCCCGTCGTCGAAGGTCAGTGCCACGACCCGCTCCGTGGTCCTACCACGGTACGGGAAGGGCCCGAGCAGCTGCGAGAACGGGGACATAGCCGTCCAGTAGGACGCAGCGGCCAACCCCACCGTCCACGCCGCCGGTCGTCGGACAGGGATCCGCCACCGGCCGAACGCCAGGTGCCCGCGCTGTGCACGCCTGCCGACCGACGCCCCGCCGGACAGGAGGCCGCCTGACATCAGACGAGCCCCACGAGGTAGGAGCCGGTCCGCAGCATGACCACGGCGAGGACGACCGCTGTCGAGGCCAGGATCACGCGACCCACCCACACCGCGAGCGACGACGAGCGGTCGTCGCGGCGGAACGCGGGCGCGGTGCCGAGCACCGGACGACCGGTCAAGCGGTTGAGCCAGTACGCAAGCACGTAGTAGACGAGGAAGGTGACGACCAGGTTGTAGGCAAGGCCCTGCTGCAGGCGGCGCGACGAGGTGAACGTGGGGTTGTGACGATCGAAGATCACCGGCCCTCGTCGCTGCAGGCGGCGAAGCAGTTCGACCTCGTCACCGCCCTGGGTCATCTCGGTGTCGTAGCCGGGCTGCGCGTCCCGGCGGAATGCCACGTTGGTCGCAGTGACGTAGAAGACACGACCGGTCAGCCGGTGCCACAGGGCGACCGCGCCGAACAGCACGCGTGGATAGACCGTCGCCCAGTAGGGGACGGCGCCGGTGAAACGGCACGGCCCCCCGACGGCCACCGATGACGGGTGCTGCCGCAGTGTCCTGTCGATGCGACTGAGCCAGCCGGGATCGAACGTCGTGTCCGCATCGGTTGACACGACGATGTCGCCACGGGCGAGCGCCGTGCCGCACTGGCGGGCCCAGCACACGCCGCGTCGGCGCTCGTGGACCACCACGGCTCCGAACGAGCGGGCGATCTCCGCCGTGCGGTCAGAGCTGTCGTTGTCGACGACGATGACCTCGACGTCGCCGGCGAAGTCCTGGCCGGCGAGGGACCGCAGGCAATCGGCCAGGTACCGTTCCTCGTCGAGAGCAGGGATGACGACGCTGAACCGCGGCTGTGCTCCCCCCGGCCGCGCAGGCCGTTCCTCGTCCATCGACCCTCTCCTCGGTCCGGCCCATTGCGCCGCCAGCAGCGCGAACCGAGGCACCTTACCGTCGGCGGCGGGCAAAAGCTGCGCGGGGCCGCCACTGGAGCCAGCCACGGCCGGGCCGGCGACGGTGGTGAAGTTGTCCGGCCAGTGGGGCTACCGCCGCATCCGCGGTGAGCTCACCACCACGGGCGTCACCACCACGGGCATCACCACCGCGGGCATCACCACCACGGGCATCACCACCGCGGGCATCACCACCACGGGCGTCACCACCACGGGCGTCACCGTCGCCGCGTCGAGCACCCGGTGACCTCGAAGCGCCACGGCGGCGAGCATCGCTCTCTCGACCAGCGTGCGCCGTCAGCGCGGGGATCGGCTCCCTGCTCGCGCGGCGAGGTCGACCTCGCCGCGCGACGAAGAACCGATCATCTGGGCAGCCTCGTCTACAAGCACGAGCTGGGAGCCTGGACTGGGTGGATAGGTCTCGGCAGCCACAGGTGCCGGACCCGCTCGATGCCGACGGCGTGCGCGCAAGAGCGCTTCGTGCTCCGTCGCTACGTCGAGGGCGGGTCCTCAGCGGAGCCCTGGTCGGACGCGTACGACGCCGTAGGGATCCCGCCGGCGGACGCGGCTGGTGGCTGAGCGCCGGGCGGCTGCGCATCAGGCGCCGCCGGAGTGGGATCGGCGGGGTGTGCAGCCGAGGGGGAGCCGGAGCTCGCTGGTTCGGACCGGCTCGGGACGTAGCTCCCGCTCTCCCCTGCCGGGGGAACAGCGGGAGTGACCACCACCGGACCGTGCTCCGCTTCGAAGGTCTCCAGCTGGGTGACGATCTCGGCGATGCGATCGTCGGCTCCGGGCGCGGCCCTCCCGGCACGTGCTACGTAGGTGAGGCCTCCGAGCTCCAACAACAGAGCGTCGGACTGCCTCTTGCCTTGCATCTGCATCAGGCGCTCCTGGCCGACCTTGGCGCCCTCTTGCGCCTTCTCGGCGAGGAGGCTGGCTTGGCTCTTCACCTTGTCCATCAGGCCCATCACGTTCTCCTCCTCTTCTGCTTCTTCGAAGCGACCTGCTCCGGCCGCTACAGCCTCAGCCGCGCAGGATGTTGCCGAGCACTCCGCCTACCGCCCCACCGGCAACTACATCGGTGGTCGCACCGTTGCCGAGCAACGGCCGCAGCGAGGCAGCCAGGATCGACAGCGGCATCGACTGGAGCCAGACCGTGCCCGGTCCGGTCAGGGTCACGATCCAGTGGCCATCGCCGCCTGCGTAGCGATTGACAATGCCCGCGAGGCGCGACACCTGGAAGCTCACACTCTCCTGAAAGGCACCAATGTGGCCCGGATGCACGATGAGACCCTGGCCGGCAGCCAGGTCGTAGCTGGTCAGCTCGCCGGAGAGCTCCACCCAGGCCGTTCCCTCACCCTCGAGGCGCTGGAGCACGAACCCCTCTCCGCCGAAGGCCATCCCGGCCAGGCTCTGCTGAAAACCCATCGTCGGCACGATCCCGGGAGTTCCGCACAACCAACCGTGCCTATGGACCATGTAGCCCCGGCCAGGGGCAACCTCCATTGCGACGATATGGCCAGGCAGCTTGGCGGCGAACGCCACCATCCCTGCACCTCCGATCGGCTCGTAGCGGGTGAGGAAGATGCTCCCTCCCCCGACCACCCGCTTCAGGCCGGCCATCAGCCCACCACCACGCCCGCTTCCCGAGCTACCAGAAGCAGTGGTCTGGGTCATCTGCATGTTGGTGCTCATCCAGGACAGCTCGCCGTGGTCGGAGACGACCGCCTCACCAGGATCGAGGACCATCTCCAGCACCGGCATGGTCGAACCCTTGATCTCTGCCTTCATGCCGGCGCTCCCTTCTGTCCAGCCACGGTCCACACCGGCCTGGCTTCGGGGCTAGTCTGCCCCACTGCGTCGCAGCTGTCGAGGCCCCGAGCGCAGGGGCTCGAGGAGACCGGCGCAGACCCGCGAAGCCGGCCGGACGGGCGCCGCGTTCGACCCTCGTCGCGCTCTTGCTCGGACCTCTCTGCATCGTCTGCCTCTGCCCCCACACCCATGACTGCCTCTGCCCCCACACCCATGTCTGCCTCTGCCCCCACACCCA
>JAKAQW010000138.1 GCA_021819525.1 Actinomycetes bacterium | reverse complement strand
TTGATGGGATGCAGGAGCGCAGCGCCGCTCTTGCGTGACCGGGCCGAGATGGTGCGAATGGGCCTGCGCGCCGAGTAGGGAGAACCTTGCCGTGTCGATCGAGACCGTGGTCGTCGTCTACGAGTTCCCGGGCTGCGAGGAGCGGATGACCGAGCGCCGCTGCGGCGAGTGCAACCTCTTCGCCCGCCGTCTCGGACCGGGGGGAGGCTGTCCAAGCTGTGGTGAGATCGTGCTCGCAAGCGAGCTCGAGGCGGGGCTGTGAGCGGCCGCGGGGCCTCCGTTCGCCGTGAGGAACCGAGCGGGACAACACTCGGGGTTTCCACACCCACCTCACGACGAAAGAAGGTTCCCGTGGAAGCCCGACCACAATACGTCGGCGTCGACTTGCACCGCCGCCGCAGCGTCATCGTGCGCAAGAACCATGCTGGAGAGCTCCTCGAGACCGTGCAGATCGACAACGACCCGCTCAGCCTCGCCGGGGTCCTCGCCGCCGCCGGGGAGCACCCCGAGGTGGTCTTGGAGGCGACCTACGGGTGGTATTGGGCCGCGGACGTCCTCGCAGGCGCCGGGGGGTCGGTGCACCTCGCGCATCCGCTCGGCAACAACTGGGGCAACCGGCGGGTGAAAAACGACGAGCGCGACGCTACCGACCTGGTCGACCTCTTGCGCCTCGGGCGTCTCGCAGAGGCCTACATCGCCCCGCCGGCGCTACGTGAGCTACGCGAGCTGGTCCGTCACCGGGCCAAGCTGGTCGCTCTGCGATCGGGCCTGAAGGCCCAGGTGCACGCAGTGCTCGCCAAGGAGGGCGTGGCGGTGGCGGTGAAGGACCTGTTCGGGGTGGCCGGACGGGTGCTGATCGCCGAGGCGGACCTCGCCCCGGCCTACAAGGACCGGATCTGTTCGCTGCTCGGTTTGATCGACCACTTCGATGCCGAGATCGACTGCTTCGCCGAGCAGGTGGAGGTCGCGCTGGCCGACGACGCCGGCTACCGGGCGATCCAACAGATCCCCGGCGTTGGCCCGGTCCTCGCCGCGGTCTTCGTGGCCGAGATCGGCGACGTCTCCCGCTTCGGGGGCCCCGCCCAGCTGGCTTCTTGGGCGGGGCTCACCCCCCGCCACCGTGAGTCCGACACGCACGTGTCGCGCGGTCACATCACCAAGCAGGGCAGCCGCCTGGTGCGTTGGGCCGCGGTCGAAGCCGTCGGACGCCAACGCGGCGCCACTCCCGTCGCCACCTTGAGCCACCGTGTCGCCGACCGCCGAGGCCGCCCGATCGGCCGGGTAGCGGGCGCACGCAAGCTTCTCACCCTCGTCTACTACGGCCTGCGCGACGGCGAGATCCGCTGCCTGGCCAAGACGGGGTGAGTCCCGGCCGGCGCAGCCAGACGCGAGCTCGCAACCTGTCATGACCCCCGGACCCCCGGCGTGGTCGCCGCTTTGATTGAGCCCGTCTGGCTGCGGCCGAACCCCTCCATGCCACCATGTCGTGGCGGATAGATGACCGGCGACCGGGCAACCGGCTCTCGCCCCCGAGCAACCAAGCTCACCTGGAGAACGAAGCCCAGCGCGCCCTCGCCGAGAACAGGCCACGGCGCATGAAGCGAAGCCTGACCGGCTTCGCAACCCAATGATCCCTGGCGATCACTGACCGGGCCCTCGAGGCTTCCCCTCCGGGCGGCCTACGGCCGGCCTCGACCGCCCTCCTGCCTGCCGCAGCTCTGGCTGGGACCGCTTCGGCGCGCCCTCACGAGAAACCCACGCCCCTGCGGGGCGCAACGGACCGGACGAAAAACCCGTCCGGACCCCTTGACAAGAGGCGCTCCTTGATAGATGACAGGCGGCCCGATCGGGACGGTGACCGACCGGATGGAGGTCACCGTGCAAAGAGTGGTGTCGGTCGTCCCGACCGCCGAGGTGAAGGTCACCGTACCGATACCGTTGCCGGCGAAGATGCCGCTGATCACGGCCGTCAGAGTCACCGGCTCACCGGTCTGGGCCACTTGCGGCGAGGCGGCCACCGAGGTGGAGGTATCGGACACGAGGGTGACGCCGGTCGGCGGCACGGGCGGCACCCCGGTGCCCGTGATGACCGCCGAGTAGTCGTTGCCATCGGTACCGACGTAGTCGAGTGTGCTGCTCGAGCTGCAGGTGCCGTCGGCGACACACGTGGACGGGGTGATGGTGCTCGACGGGTCGGCCAGGGTGGAGACGAAGGTGTACCCGGCGGTCGGGTTGCCCACCAGCCAGGCGATCTCCTCGTCACCGGACCAGTTGGTGTAGTGGATCTCAAGGGTCTGGAACGTGGCCGACGAGTTGTCCGTGTCGGACGTCACGGTCTCCACCCACCAGTCCCCGGACACGTACGCATTCGCCGTCGTCTTGCTGGCCGCGTCGGCCCAGCTGATCGTGTCCGAAGTGGTCGCGGTGGTCGAGCCCTTCTCGGTCACCGAGAAGACGGGGTCGCCGCTCCCGTAGGCCGGGATCGCGGAGGCGTTCAGACATGGCGGGGGGTTCGGCACCGCGGTCGAAGAGACGAGCAGCGAGTTGTCGCAGCTCTCCACGAGGGGCTCGGGAAGGGTAGCCCCGATGAAGAGCGCGTAGAGTCCCGAGGCCTGGCTCGGATCAGCCAGTATGTTGTCGAGGTTCGGAGTCGTCGTCGGGGCGTCTGCGACCAGGGTTGCCAGTTGCCCGGGCAGGGCGGCCGCGCTGAAGACGTTGATCCCCTCGATCACCGTCGCCGTGATGGCGGCGATCACGATGGTGACCACGCCGGCTGCACTTGCCGCCGTGATCCCCGCCAGGACTGCGAGAGCCTCCGCTCCGAGCTCGGTCACGGCGACAGCGGCGTCGCCTGCGAAGGGCAAGACGGCGGCCGCCAGCCCCGTCCCGCTCACGAGCCCGCTGAGAGCGGAGCCCACCGCCGCGCCGGCCACCGAACCTCCCGCCACGGCTGCCCCGAAACCGATCCCTTCGGCGACGCTGTTGGCGGCAGCGACGTACGACGGGTTGTCCACGGTTGGGCCCTCGGTGTCGTCCTCACCCCACTGGACGAACTGGTCGTAGGTAGGGGTCGCAACCGTGCAGCCGGTCAACGACGGGCAGGGCGTATAGCACTGAGCGGGTGCATCCGAGCCGTAGATGTTCGAGGTATAGCCGGACTGGTCCGGAGACGGCGACTGGTAGACGCAGTAACCCTCGTTCGAGCTCGACTCCGGGGTGGACAGGCTCTCGCCGGCGCCGTAGGCGAGCGGGGTGCCCGAGAGGAACGTGTCGAGCGACGACTGGCTCGGGTCGCTGGCGAGCAGGCTCTCGTAGGCGCTTGCGCCCAGGCCGGCCCACTTCGCGTACTCCAGGCCCGCGTTGTCCGCAGCCTGGACCTCCTGGCGCTGTTCGACGGCAGTCAGCCAGGCGACCACGTTTGCCTGGTCAGCGGTGGCGGTCCCCGCTGCGACTGCCTGTATTGCCTCGGTTACGAGGGCCCACAGCTCGCCCTCCGCATCGGCGCGGCCCCAGGTCTGGGCCGCCGCTGCATCGCTCGAGGGCAGGCCGTGGTCGGCAAGGGTGTTGGACACGGCCTCTTGGGAGAGCGCCGCGATCGACGCCTGCTGAGCAGCAGTCGCGGCATAGAGGCCCGATCCCAAACCAATCTGGTTGATCAGGCCGGCCGGAGGGTAACCGGTGGGTTGGAGGGTCAGGGCCGGACCGGTGCTACCGGCAGCCTCGGCCGTCCCGGCGAGGGACCCGACGCTGAAGGCGATCGTGACAAGGACCAAGCCCAGCGCGACCAGCGCGCGTAGCGCGGCACGGGCTCTGGCCGCGTGGCGCTGCACTCGGTTGTGACACTTCCGTGGGCGCATCCGCTGTCCCTCTCGTGTGCGAGCCCGGGTCTGTGCCGCACGGCCGACCCAGGCTGGTTCATGGTCCATCGGTGACGAGGTGGTCCTCCCGGGACGCTAAACCGACCGGCTGGGCCGGCACTACGGGCAATTGTCCAATCCCTCCGGAGGGGACGCGACCGCGGCGCCGGGCCCCTGGTCGTGGATCCCCCACCGCCCCCCCGGGGGGGCTGAGCTGCTGCACGCTGACCCGAGCCGGCGGCCGCCCGCAGCTACCCAGCCGGGTGACCCACGAAAACACCAGTAGAGCACGCAATGCTCCGCCAAGGCGATCAGATCGCGCGACCTGCAGAGCTCGGGCTAATCTCGCTGGTGCCCGCGGCAGTGCGACAGCTGCCGTTCCGGCGCCGCCGCCACCGGTCAGATCCTCGGGAGACGCAGTGAAGAGAGCCACGACGCCAGGGGTGGAGCTGGCCCCGGAGCTGGCCGGGGCAGCCGGGGGGAGAGGCCCGCTGAAGACGTCCTTCGTCGGGCGCGAAAGGGAGGTGGCACAGCTCGTCGAGATGCTCTCGCAGCCCGAGCCGAGGCTGATCGTCGTCACCGGTCTCTCCGGGGTGGGCAAGACGAGGTTGGTGGCAGAGACCTGCTCGGCCATCGAGCGTCAACTCGGTTCGCTGGTCGTCTTCTTGAACCTCGCCCCACTCGAGCATGCGTCGGACATCCCCCAGCTCGCCGACGTCACGCTCGCAGCAGCGACCCTCGAAGGCGCCGCCGGGCGCCGAGCCGACCCCGGGCTGCCCGCCGGCCAAGTGCTGGTGGTGATCGACAACGTGGAGCACCTGCCAGGAGCAGGCCAGCAGGTACTGAAGATCCTTGCCGACGCCCCCGACCTCCGAGCGCTCCTTGTCAGCACCGCCCCACTGCGCCTACCCGGCGAGCAAGTGCTCCGATTGGAGCCCCTCGTCCGGTCTCGGAGGGACGAGCTCGACCCCGCAGAGCTGCTCGACGAACCGGCAGTCCGGCTGTTCGCCGACCGTGCGCTCGCCGCCGACGCGAGCTCTTCGGTCACCGAGGCGAACGTCGAGGTCGTAGCCGAGCTCTGCGATGTCCTAGGGGGGCTACCGCTTGCGATCGAGCTGGCGGCAGCCCGTGTCCCAGCTCTGGCACCGGAGCAGCTCCTGGGACAACTCGGCGATCCGGCTGGGCTCGACCTCCTGACCGGTAGCTCCGGTGAGAGCGGCAGGCAGGACAGCATGCGTGGGGCTCTGGGCTGGACAGTGGCGCTCCTCTCGGAACCGGCAAGGCAACTGCTGGCCATCCTGTCGGTGTTCGAAGGGCCCTTCTCGCGAGAGGGCCTGTCGGCGCTCTGTGGACCGGACTGGGGGACCAGTAGGACCTTCGACGCGCTGTGCGAGCTCGTGGAGGTCCGCCTGGTCGAGCCATGTGCTGGTCCCGGCACGGCGCGCTTCGCCCCACCGCCACTGGTACGCAGCTTCGCCCGCCTGGCCCTGGTGGCCGAGGACACCCGCCAAGAGAGCGAGGCTCGACACACAGATTATGTGATATCGCTGGGCAAGAAGGCGGCGGAGAGCTTCGAAAGGGGTGCCCAGTCGGAAGCCTTCGCCCTACTCGGTCCGGAGTGGGCCGAGATCACCGCCGTCCTCGACCGGCTGGTGCGACAGGGAGAGCCTGGGCGAGCGCTCCAGCTCTCCGTCGACTGCGCTCCGTTCCTGCTCGGCGCGGGATTCGACGCGAGCGCTCGGGGGCGCTTGGAGCTGCTCATCGAGGTGGCCCAGAGCCGTGGCCCAGCTGGCCGGGATGGCACGCTCGCCCGTGCGCTGCTCTGGTCGGCCCTCCTCGCCCGTCAGGCTCGGGATGTGTCCCTACACATCGGGTGGGCCTCCCGGCGCCTGGCCGAAGGGCTGGAGATGGCACGGGAGATCGGTGACGCAAAGGCCGAGCTGCTCGGCCTCGAGCTCACGGTCCTGGCACTTCCCTTGACGGGCGACGTCGAGGCCGCGAGCACCGCAGTTGAACAGGGGCGGAAGATGGCCGCCGAAGCGGGTCACGAGGGTCGACTGGCTCGTTTCGAGGCCTTCTCGGCCATGCTCGCCCAGCTCCGGGGCGACGATTCCGGAGCCCTGGCGCTCGGCACGGCGGCGCTCCTCCGAGCCCGACGCCGTGGCGACCTACAAGCCACCGTGCTGGCGTCCCTCCTCCTGCTAAGCCTCCCAGAAAGCTTCACCCTGCCGCCCCTCGCTTCGCTCGAGGAGCTGATCGGGATGTGCCAGGACATCCACTACCCCCACGGGGCCAGCTTCCTCTTGTCCACCTGCGCATTCCGCTATCTCCGATCCGGCGACCTCATCGCCTCGGCCCGCCTCTGCTTCGAGCACTCGAGCCTCGTCCGGCGCCTGGGTGAGCAGGGAACGATCAACTCCGCCCTCTCCATCCTGTCGCTTGCCATACTGGCCAGCCGTAACGGAGAGCCGGAGATCGCTGCTGCTCTCCATGGCAGCATTGCCCACCTGTCGGAGTTGCTCAGCAGCTCGGTGGCCCCGGACAAGCTGGCGGAGTACCGCGCGGAGCTAGACCGCGTACGTGAGCGACTCGGGGAGGAGCGCTTCGCCAAGGCCGCTGGGCAGCCCATGGACCTGCGTGCCGCCGCCGTCTACGCCCGCTCGGTGAGCAGGACGGCCGAGATGAGCCTCGACCGACCCGGACACCGGCCGGCCCTCTCGCCACGAGAGATGGAGATCCTCTTGCTGCTCGCCAACGGGTCGACCAACAAGTCGATCGCTGGACAGCTCCACATCAGCCCGAAGACGGTCATGCACTACCTGGGAACGCTCTACCGCAAGCTCGCGGTCAGCGGACGCCTCGAGGCGGTCGTCTGGGCCTATCAGAATGGGGTGGCCCGTTGACGAGTCCGTCACATGATCAGTCGTGCCCATCAGGGTTTCTACCGACTGCTCGCTGAGCTGACGAACGACCACAGCAAGAGCCCCGACGAGGCGTGGACCGCAAGGGCGACGGCTCCCTGTCCGATGACCCAGACCGCGCTTTCGTAGAAGCCGATCAGGTAGTTGGGACGATGGGGACCGGAGTAGCGGGCCGGAAACGTTACGTGGAGGTTGGTAGCGCAAGGACGAGGTCGGCCTGGGTCCCCCGCAGCCCCCCACACTGCAAATAGCGGTCACAGCCCGACGGTCGAGGAGATGACGCACAGCCCGAAGCCCATGACGATGAGGCAGAGGCCGGTGACCGCGACCCGGTAGGCGCCGTGCATCCGGTGCTCGTCGGGGAGCACCTTCGCCTCGAGGGCAAGGAGGAAGCCGAGGACGATGGGCAGGAGGAGCGCGTTCATCACCTCCACGTCGATGACCAGGCCCACCAAGTCCAGGCTGGAGAGCACGATGACCGCCCCCAGGATGTGGGCAAAGCAGTAGGTGAGGTAGAACTTGGCGGTCCGGTCGCTCGTTGAGGGTGTGGGTCCAGCCGAAGACCTCCGAGATGCCCCAGGCCCCGGCCAGCGAGGCGACCAGCGCAGCGACCAGGCCGGCGCCGAGCATGGTCACACCGAGGAGGACCTTGGAGGCGACTGCGCCGAGGAAGGGGCGCAGGGCATCCGACATCTGCCCGACCGTGTCGATGGCCGCCCCGGGGTGGGTCGGGCCGATGGTCGCCGCAAAGACCAGGACCATCACGATCATGATGCTCTGGGTGAGCACCGCCCCGACGGCGGTGTCGCGCCGCTCGGAGCGAATGTCGGCGGGGGTGAGCCCTTTGTCGACCACCGCGCCCTGCTGGTAGAAGATCATCCAGGGCATGATCACCGCACCGACGTTGGCAGCGAGCAGCAGGACGTAGGAGTTGTTGTGCAAGGGGACGTGCGCAAAGCCGGCCGCGATCGCGTGCAGGCTCGGATGCGCAAGGAGCATCGCCGGCACGAAGACCAGCTCGGCCAGACCGAGGGCGATCCCGATGCGCTCGGCCCGCCGGTAGCTCCCGGTCAGTCGGTGTCCGCCAGCATGACCACCAGGCCGGGACCCCACACCGCGAGCAGGCCGAGAGCCAGCCAGCGGTGGCGACGTCGCCCCGGGAACACCGCTGCGGAGGCCGAGCCGAGGTGAGTCCCGACCTGGCCGCCGACCCGGCTCCCGTCGTCACCCATCTGGTCTCTCCCTTCGGCCACCAGGAGCCCGTAGAGCTCCAGCCATTCTCAGTTAGGAAGACCGTACTCGATAGCTAAGGTGAGCCTAAGCATTGCAACAGGGTCTACGGCTGGCGTCGCAGTCGCAGGTGCTCCCTGTGACCACTCGGTCGAGACCCACTCGGGCGCCGGCGGCTCAGGGGACGGCCCCTGCGCTCGCCGGGGTGAGCGGGGGCCAGGTGAGGGCGCAGTCGGCGTTGCAGGTAGCGGCTCGCTGCTGGTCGGGGGCGAAGGTGTAGAGCACGTAGCCGCCGCCGTCGACCAGCACGAGGTGGTGGACGGAGCCGAGGTAGGCGACCCTCAGGGACGTAGGAGACAGGGCGACCGTCGGCGGGTTGCTCGGGACGAGCGAGCATCCTGGCGGAACCAGCTCATGTGTGGGGCAGGAAGGGGTAACCGGGATGTTCCCGGAGGCTCGCCGTGCAAGGAGTGGCCGGCGCAGTGGGATCGACGTGGACGTGCACCGGGAAGTCGGCGGCCAGGAAGACCACCACGGCCAGTGCGGCCGCGGCCAACGCGAGGGGGCGCACCCGGGCCTGCGCCGGGGACCGCCTGGCAACGCGCAGCTGCCTGCGCAGCGCGGGGACGAGGTCCTCGCCGTAGCGGCACTCGGCAGCGACGCCGGGCAAGCGGGGGGCAAGGTCGGCGACGAGGCCGGCCGGCGGGGTCCTCGGGACCCGGACGGCGAGCAGCGGCCGCAGCGCGACGGCTCCGGCGACGTGGGCAGCGCAGTCCGCACACGCCTCCAGATGCGCGTCGAGCAGTCCCGGAGCGGTCGGCACCGGCTCCCCGTCGAGGCGGGCCGAGATCGCTTCCCGGGCGACGGCGCAGACCAGGGCCGTCGAGGCGCTGCCCCGGGCACCCGAGCGGCGGCCCGAGAAGCTCACCCGGCGCCCCGGGTGGTGCAGGTTGACCAGCCGGCGCAGCGCGGGCCGCGACCAACAGGGGCAGGCCGGCGCCCCACGAAGCTCAGCCGGCGCAGGGCGACGACCT
>JAKAQW010000137.1 GCA_021819525.1 Actinomycetes bacterium | reverse complement strand
ATCCCGGCATTGTTGACCACGAGGTCCACCTGGCCCCATCTTTCGAGCAGCCCGCGGGAGGCCGCCGAGACGGACGCGGGGTCGCGGACGTCCATGGGCAGTGCTTCGGCCGCCAAGCCGTCGGTGCGACGTGTGGCAACTGCTTCTTCGAGCCGCGGCGTAGGACGTGCCGCCATGGCGACGGTCGCCCCGGCCTGCAGCAGGGCATCTGCCATCGATGCGCCGAGGCCGCTGGTGGCGCCGGTCACCACCGCCTTCACGCCGGCGAGATCGGTCATCTCGCCCTCTTCACAGGCGCGCTGGCTCGATGGCGGCGAGGTCTCCCATGGCCGGGCCGAACGTGTCTTCGAGCCATGCAGCGGGATTGTCGCCTACGGGGCCGGTGACGAGGGTGGAGACACCGATCCGAGCGAGTGCTCGAGCGCCCTCGAGCACCTCGCCGACCCCCGCCCCCGGCGGCAGGTCCCGGTAGCTGGCCGTCACCTCGATCTCGTTCGGGTCCCTGCCCACGTCGTCGCAGTGGCGGCGCAAGACGTCGAGCTTGGCGGCGATCTCGTGCGGGCCGCCGAAGATGTTGCAGGCATCGGCGTAGCGCGCGACCAGGCGGAGCGTCTTGCGCTCGCCGCTCCCACCGATGAGGATCCGGGGTCGCGGCCGGCTCACCGGCAACGGGCTGCAGAGGGTCTCCTCCAGGCGATAATGGCGGCCTTCGTAGGCGCCGTTGTCGTCGCTCCACATCTGGAGGCATATCTCGATGGTCTCTTCGAGGCGCTCGAAGCGCTCGGCGAGCGGCGGGAACGGGACACCCAGCCCTCTGTGCTCACGCTCGTACCAGGCTGCGCCGATACCGAGCTCGGCCCGGCCCATGGATAGGACGTCCAGGGTCGAGACGATCTTGGCCAGCAGGCCGGGGTGGCGGTAGGTGACGCCGGTCACCAGCAGGCGGAGCCGGAGGCGCTCGGTGGCTCCGGCGACGAAGCCGAGAGCTGTGTACCCCTCCAGCATCGGATCCTCGGCCGGGGCCATCCGCTCCATCTGGAAGTAATGGTCCATGAAGGACAAGGTGCGCACGCCGATCGCCTCGGCCCGCCCCGCCAGGTCCCTCACACCGGTGCCGATCCGAGAGGGGCCGCCCGCCCAGTCGAAGCGGTGAACGTGCAGATCCAGGTGCATCGAGCCGCTATACCCCTTCCCTGCTCATCCGAGCGCCGAGGCGAAGAGCTGCTCCATGGCCTGCCAGTGACGCTCGGCGGCGGCTTGGTCGTAGCTGGGGTTGTCCGGTACGGCGAACCCGTGGTGGGCGGGGTAGGTCTCGATGGTGTGGGAGACACCGGCCTCGGTCAGCACCCGCTCGAGCCGGTCCTTCTGCTCGTCAGGGAACGACTGGTCCTCTATCGCTCCGGCCACGTAGACGGTGGCCTTGATGTTGCTCGCCTTGTGGTGCGGGCTGTCGGGGTCGTCCTCCTTGGCTATGTTCCCGCCGTGGAACGAGGCGGCTGCCGCGACCCGGTCCCCCAAGTGGCCGGCTGCAATAAGCGATAGCCGGCCACCCATGCAGTAGCCGGTGGTCCCGAGGCCGCCTGCCTTCTTCTCGGGCAGCGAGTCCAGGTAGTCTGCGAAGGCTCGGGCGTCACGGACCGCCATGTCCGCTTGGTAGCTCCCGATCATCGCCATGAGCTTCTCTGCCGACTCCTTGTTCTGGAACGCGGTGGCCATGTCGACGGGTTCGTAAGGGCCGTTGCGATAGTAGAAGTCGGGCACCAAGACGACATAGCCCAGTCCGGAGAGCCGTTCGCCCATTTGGCGCATGGCGTCGCGCATTCCCCCGGCATCGGGGAACATGATCACTGCCGGCCAAGGTCCCTGGCCTTCGGGCACGCTCAAAGCCGCCGGGCAGGTCCCGTCCGCGGTGTCGATCTCTACTGTGCGTTGTGGCATCGGACGTCCCTCCTCGTCTCCGCCGCCCACCTTACATGCCGGGACCGAGCCGTCTCCCATGGCCATGGCCCATGGCCCATGGTCATGGCGCCAGCGCAGCGGGCGGAGCTTGTACGCTCTCAGCTGCCTGTCTGACAACGCGAAGAGAGGGGCAGCTCCATGCCCGAGGTGACCGATTGGAACCAAGAGATCATCGAGGAGTTCCGAGCCAACGGGGGGCGGGTCGGGGGCAGCTTCGCCGGAGCGCCGGTCCTGCTGCTCCATACCAGGGGAGCCCGGACGGGGAAGGAACGGGTCAATCCGATGATGTACCTGGATCTCGACGGGGGCCGCTACGTGTTCGCCTCCAAAGCAGGCGCTGACACCAACCCCGACTGGTACCACAACCTGGTGGCAAACCCCGACGTCACCGTCGAGCTCGGCACCGAGACCTACCAAGCTCGAGCCGTGGTCGTTCCCGGCGAGAGCAGGGACCGGATCTACGCCGAGCAGGCGAGTCGCTATCCCGGGTTCGCCGAGTACGCGGCGAAGACGAAGCGAGTCATCCCCGTGGTGGAGCTCCGTCGCAAGGCCGAGACGTAGCATCGCGGCGATGCGCAGACCCGCGCAGCGGATCATGACGGCCGTCTGCCAGCAGAGCGATGCCACCGTCGCACGTCTATGCACGCTGTCGCACAGTGCGTCCCGAGCGGACAGCGAGGAGGTCTTTCGCCCGCAAGATGGGCCGTTCCGGGCCGATTCGCGACAGCCTGTACGGCACGGGCCACTGGAGCCCTGCTGGTCGTGACGTCGGTTTGTCGCCCGTGACCAGGTAGTCCCTCCGTGGGCCGCCCGGGGCTCAGATCCCTGAATCGACCCACATCCATGCCGGGAGGCCCACAAATTGGTGGGAACTACACGAGTCCTCCCTGGTCAGGAGTGGTGGCGTAAATCACATAACTGGCCGGGGGAGTCGCTGCCCGGCTAACCGACCCGCTTGTGAAGCTCGTGCTCGACCGCCCGCCTGATCCAGCTCGACACTGAGCGGTCATCCTCTCCTGCCCGCCGGCGGATCTCCTCGATCGTCTCGGGCGGAAAGCGGACCGGCACCAGCTCGGTGAGCTTCGGGCGCCGCCGTCGTGCCGGACCCTGCGGCTCCTGGTTCTCGGGCTGGGCGTAGAACTCGTACTCGTCTTCTCGGGTCATCTTCTGTACCGTCATCGATCCTCCCGGTAGCGCCTCGCAAGCGACTCGGCGGCGTCGTAGCAGCCGATGGGTCGACATTTCGTGGTATCGCCTGAGACGGGCGGCGCCAGCGGCACCACCAAGACCCGACCTGCCACCTTGCTCACCATGAGCCAATGTGCCGGCGGCTTGGCCGGATAGAAGAGTGGGTCGGAGCACCAGACCTCGTAGATGTCGTCGACGCCGAGGGCGGCATGCTTGAACAGGTGGGTGGCCTGCTTGTCGATCTCGAACGGATCGTCATCATCCAGTAGGTCGAGATCGAGCAAGGCTGCCACACGACATCAGTGTAGTACAAACGGATACGGCGTCTGGGTCGCCGCCACCACCCCCGAGGCGGTTGCCCACCTGGTCGGCGGTAGAGACGGGCGCAGGAGCTGGTGAGCAGCTCCACGATGGCGCGTCGAGAAGCGGGTACGCCGCGGCGTGTGCGGCTGCGGACGGACCCTGTGGGCACGGTCGGTCCCGCCGCGGCGCACAGGGTCCGAGCGCGGGGTCCGTCTCGGTGTGGGTGCGTGCCGATGCCCAATCGTCGAGGGCCAGCCGGTCGAAGCGCACGGCACGCCCAATCAGATGCGTAGCCGGAAGGTCCCATCACCGTCACCCTGAACACGTATGGCCACCTGCTGCCGGGCATCGACGCCACCGTCACGGACCGGTTGTCCGAGGCCATCCGCCAGGGCTCATCGGGCACGCATCGGGCACGCCGAGCATCTCGGGTCTCGGTGCCTTGGGGCTCGTCGGGTGGCCACTTGTCTCCGGTGCTCATCTGGCCGTCTCCTCTCCCACCTCGCCCTGTCTCGGCGCTCGGAACGACGCGGCGGACCGGCCCTCGTCACTTCTCGAGGGACTCCGGCGTGATGCCTGCGTCGCGAAGCATGCGCCGAAGATCGACGATCTGTTGCTCGTCGATGTCATCGTGGCGGGGGCGGTCGAACGTCTTGGTCGCGCTGCCCACGGTAATGGTGAACCGGTGGTTCGGCTCTTCGGTGACCGTTCCGATCTCGGCGATCAACGACACGACGTCGTGCCAGGGGAGGTTGTGGTTGACCGGGTGCGCCAGGATCTTCTCGGCCGTGGCGAGATGATGGCTGCTCAGATCGACGTGCTCGATGCGCTCCGTGCGGTGCGTCTCCTTTTGTCGTGGGTGTGGTCCGACCGCCGCGCCCGTCGTGGCGCTGTCGGACAGCAGCTCGCCGAGGTCGCTGACGACCACGCCGGCCCCGTGGGCATAGAGCTCATCGGCGTAGTCGTGCTCGCCGGCGTCGTCATGGTGATCCACGCCGACCACCAAGGCGAAGTGTCCGGCCCGGCCCGCCTCCACCCCGGCCAGGGCGTCTTCGACCACAACAGCGCGCCCCGGGTGCGCTCGAAGCGCTCTGGCTCCTTCGAGATAGCTGTCGGGCGCCGGCTTGCCGGCCAGTCGGCGGTCCTTCACAACATGGCCGTCGATGCGGGCGTCGAACAAGTCGGCGATCCCCGCCGCGAGAAGGGCCGCCTGGGTGTTCTCACTGGCCGAGACGACGCCGACCGCGGTTCCCTGGGCGCGTAGGGCCTTCACGAGCGCGACTGCCCCGTCGTAGACGGCGACGCCCTTGGTCCGAAGCACCTCGAGCACCAGGTCGTTCTTGCGGTTCCCGAGTCCCTTGACGCTGCGGGTGCTCGGGGCGTCGCTGTCGGTGCCCTCGGGGAGCTCGATGTCCCGGGAGGTGAGGAAGTTCCGCACGCCGTCCTCCCGGGGCTCCCCGTCGACGTAGCGCTCGTAGTCTTGAACCGGGTCGAACGGCGCGAACGTCTTGTTCGAGCTGGCCGCCTCCTCAGCGAGGAGCTCGTCGAAGGCTTGCTTCCAGGCGGCCGCGTGGACCGCGGCAGTCTTGGTCAAGACTCCGTCGAGGTCGAACAGCCACGCTTGGTAGGCACCGATGTCGACCCGATGGTGTGGGTGATCGGGCTCGTGTCGAGTGGTCACGGCGTTGCTCCTCGCATCGTTGGGTCTCGCTCGCCGGCGTCGTTGGGAGCGTGGCGACGCAGCGGTTCGCGGCCGGCTGGTTGGGTCGGAGGCGGGGTCGGGACCCGGTTCGGCGGCGTCGCGCAGACCACTGGTTCCGTCCCGGTCACGGTGGTCGCCTCTCCGAAATGGAAGATCTCGAGCCGGTCGTCTTCTGCGTCTTCTGCGAGCCGGTAGCGCGTCGCCTCCGGCGACGCCTCGACCCACAGGTGCCGACCCCGAAAGACGACACCGAAGGCGAGTCTGCCGATCCGTTCGGGGAGGCGGGGGGCGAAGGAGAGGGAACCGTCTCGTTCGCGCATGCCGGCCAGTCCGGCTACGAGGGCGATCCAGGTGCCTGCGAGAGAGGCGACGTGGAGGCCGTCGCGGGTGTTGTGCTCCAGGTCGTCGAGGTCCATGAGGGCGGCCTCAGCCAGGTAGTCGTAGGCGAGGGCCAGGTGTCCGACCTCGACGGCGATCACGGCTTGGGTGCAGGCCGACAGCGAGGAGTCGCGGACGGTGAGGGCTTCGTAGCAGGCGAAGTTGCGGGCCTTCTCCTCTTCGGTGAACTCCTCGCCGCGGAGGTGCATCGCGAGCACGAGGTCGGCCTGCTTCACGACCTGCTTGCGGTAGAGGTCGAAGTAGGGGAAGTGCAGCAGCAGCGGGTACTGCTCGGCTGGGGTGCCGGCGAAGTCCCACACCTGGTGGCTGGTGAATCCTTCTGCTTGGGGATGGACCCCGAGCGCTTCGTCGTACGGAACGAACATCGCGGTCGCGGCGTCGCGCCACCGGGCCATCTCCTCCTCGCCGATGCCGAGCCGGCGGGCCTCTTCGGGATGACGCTCAGCGACGTCTGCCGCCGAGAGCAGGTTGTGCTTGGCCATCAGGTTGGTGAAGACGTTGTTGTCGGCTACCGCCGAGTACTCGTCGGGGCCGGTGACCCCGTCGATGCGGAACCGGCCCTCTCCATCGTGGTGGCCGAGCGAGCGCCACAGCCGGGCCGTTTCGGCGAGCAGCTCCAACCCGAAGTCCTTTTCGAAGCGTTCGTCGCCGGTGGCGCCGACGTAGCGGACCACCGCGTCGGCGATGTCCGCACCGATGTGGAACGCCGCGGTCCCCGCCGGCCAGTAGCTCGAGCATTCGGCTCCCGCGATGGTCCGCCAGGGGAACACCGCGCCTTGGAGGCCGAGCTGGCGGGCCCGGTCCCGAGCCATTGCCAGGGTGGAGTGCCGCCAACGAAGCGCGTGTGCCGCTGCGTCGGGTGCGGTGTAGGTGAGCACCGGCAGCACGTAGGTCTCGGAGTCCCAGAAGGCATGGCCGTCGTAGCCGGGCCCGGTGAGCCCCTTGGCCGCGATGGCCCGCCCCTCGGCCCGAGCGCCCGCTTGGAGGATGTGGAAAAGAGCGAAGCGCACCGCCTGTTGGATCTCGGCATCCCCGTCGACCTCGACATCCGCGGCCGCCCAGAAGTCCTCCAGATAACCGCGCTGCTCGGCGGCGAGGCCCTCCCAGCCGGTCTGGACCGCACCGGTGAGAGCGGCAGCGACCTGGTCGCGCACCGCGGGCTCCGAACGCTCCGCCGACCAGCCGTAGGCAACGAACTTGACGAGTCGTAGCCGCTCTCCGGGCTCCAAGGATGCGGTGACGGTCACCCGGGCGAGGTCGGGGAAGCTCTCCGAGGACACCTGCGTCGACGGGGGTCCCTCGACATGGTGGTCCATGGCGCAAGACACCCGTAGGCCGCTCTCGGAGGTCCGGTGCACCAGCGCCGCCTGGGCACCGGCACAGCCGTGCTCCTCGGAGCGCAGCGGCGCCTCGAGGATTGCTGACACTCGCGGATCGCTACCCCCAGCGGGGAGGGCCTCGTTCGTCACCAGCTCGGACTGGACCACCACCCGCAGCGAGTCCTCGAGCGCTTCGACCTCGTAGCAGATGGCAGCCGCCGAGCGCTGGGTGAGCGACACCAGGCGCCGCGAGCGCACCCGGACACCTCGCCCGGCCGCCGACACCCACTCGACCTGGCGCTCGAGCAGGCCGGTGTGGAAGTCGAGCACTCGCTCGTGGGAGCGGACCTCGCCGTAGCGGACGTCGAATGGCTGGTCGTCGACGAGAAGGCGGATCAGCTTGGCGTTGGTGACGTTGATCACCGTTTCGCCGGCCTCGGGGTAGCCGTAGCCAGCCTCGGCATATGGCAAGGGGCGGGACTCGTACACGCCGTTCAGGTACGAGCCGGGCAGCCCATGGGGCTCGCCTTCGTCGAGGTTGCCACGCCAGCCGATGTGGCCGTTGGCGAGGGCGAACACCGACTCGGCCTGGGCGAGCACGTCGAGATGGAGCGCCGTCTCGCGCACGCACCACGGTTCGATGGGGTAGGCGGGATGGGAGATCACGGCAAGCTGAGCAGCGTAGCCAGGTCGGTAGCGGCCACGTCGGCGCCTCGGAGAGCTGGATGGCAGTTGTGATGTCGACCTCTTCGATGGCCGAGACGACGACCGACAAGCCCATGGCCCATTCGGTGACATCCAGGCCGGCCGGACCGATGGCACCGAGCGTGCTCGACGGCCAGGGCCGTGGTGCCTGCTCCGATCGGCGGGGGTAGAGGTGACAACGGTGGCTGGACCGCGAGCGGTGCGCCGGGCGCGTACCCCTGCGGAAGCCTTAGAAGGCTGGAATCGACGATGTCCGGCCACAGCTCGACTGTGGTCGAGGGCAGGCTCGACGGGGGTACAAGAACACCGACTGCTTGCATCTCGTCGCTCCTTTGCTCCTGGGCACACGTCGAGCAGAACGCTCGCCGGTCGTGTCACCAGGGTCTGGAGCAACAATGTCGACGGTAGTGTTTCCTAGTAGAGGTCGCACCACCCGCAGCGAACTTCTTCCTACCATCATTGGCTCGGCACCGCAAGATCGGACTCCGCATGGCCGAAATCTCACAATGTGGCCATGACCAAGAGATTAGCGTCGCGCTGGGCGCCGGACCCTGTGGGCACGGTCCGTGCCTCCGCGGCGGACTGGTCCGAGGGCCTCGAGGTTGACTTCGGCAGCGGTGCGCGCCGAAGCCCACTCGTCGAGCGCTAGCCGGTCGAAGCGCACGACCCAGCCGCCCAGGTGAGTCGCCGGAAGGTCGTTGTGAGCCCGTAGGTTGTCCAGCGTCCTCAAACTGACCCCGAGGTGTGCGGCAGCCTGAGGACGGGTCATCCAACGGGATGTGGTGGGTTCGGTAGTTTCCATGGCCCGTCCTCCCGGCGATCACGCTCGCCGACAACTCGCGTGCACGACGCGCACCGCGCTGCGCTGAAGAGGCCCGGCACTCACCGTCACCCTGAACACGTATGGCCACCTGCTGCCGGGCATCGACGCCACCGTCACGGACCGGCTTTCCGAGGCCATCCGCCAGGGCTCATCGGGCACGCATCGGGCACGCCGAGCATCTTGTGATACTGAACATGGCCTCTGACCTGGTGGGCCGCCCGGGGCTCGAACCCGGCACCTTGGGATTAAAAGTCCCCTGCTCTACCAGATGAGCTAGCGGCCCCGCCGCTACGGTAGCGGCTCCGCGGGGATCTGCCGCGAGAGCTGCCGCGAGACCGGCGGGCAACGAGGGGAGCGGGTGGTCACCGAAGACCACTGGCGGCCCTGACAGGGGTCGAAACGGTAGGTTCCCGGCAGCTGCTCGCGCCACATCTCGCACACATACCAGGGTCGCTGGTGCGGCGAGCTGCTCGTCACGGCGCTGCGTGACCGAGAACGGGTTGGCGAGCCCGAGCATTGCAGAGAACACGGTGGAACGCGCCGCGAATTGTGCAGCCGCCACCAGAAACTGCTCGAGAGACAGGGTGCTCGAGCCGATCTACCTGACAGCCCATGCCCAGCGCGGCCCCCCACCATGCATGCCCGTTCGCGGCCCCATTTCACGGGGTTGGCACGTGCCGGTGGGTGTC
>JAKAQW010000016.1 GCA_021819525.1 Actinomycetes bacterium | reverse complement strand
AGGTCGTCGTCGCTGTCCACGTCGACGACGACCACCACGACCGCACGGCCCGAAGAGAGATCGTCCGGCGCGTCTGCCACCGTCAGGCCGTGCTCCGCCGCCACCCGGTACAGCGTGCGGCTCACCACCGCGTCGTGCCCGCCGTAGACGATCAGCGATCCGGGTTCGCTCACCTCACCAGCCTCGGGCTCCCCGCAGGGCACCACCGTACCGCCGGGCCGATGTGCTGGCACGCCGCCGTGGCATGCAGCAGCTCAGATGAACATGGTGATGTCGGACTCGCAGGCCATCTCGATGAAGCTAGCGGCTCCGAGCGGCGCTTCGAGGCCGTCGATGAAGTCGTCCTTGGAAAGCCCGTAGAGCTCCATGGTCATCTGGCACGGATAGAACTTGACACCGAGATCCTTCGCCATCTCGATCAGCTCGGTGGGGCTGGCCACCTTGTACTCGTTGGCGAGGCTCCTGATCATGGCGGTGCCGGCTCCTCCCATGTGCAGCTTGGAGAGCTTCAGGTGATCGGTGCCGCCGCGGTCCATGATCGACTCGCCCATCTGCTTCCAATTGGTGCCCGTGACCCGCTTGTCGTTCCGCTGGAGCACCCGGAGGCCCCAGAAGGTGAAGAACAGGTTCACCTCGAGCCCTGACGCAGCAGCCGTGGTGGCCAGGATCAACTGGGGCCATACCCGGTCCAGATCCGAGCTCCAGCAGACCATGGACATCCGCTTCTGTGCCTTCGCGCCCCCCCCGGGCGACACAGAACTACCGACCTCTGTGGTCATTCGTCCTCCCCTCTTTGCCCACCCGACACTGGTTAGAGGCTCGGCGCCATCGCACAGTGCCACCAGACAACTGTCCATACTTACATTATCATATGCGTGGGCGGATTGACAGGGCAGCCACCATGCGGTCCGCTGCCCGGTCCCCGAGACGTCGTACTCGTCCCACCGGCGGGTCATTTCTCCAACGTCGTGCCACTGGGCCGGATCTGTCACTCCGCGCATCGGATACAGGTGATCCCCTCGGCGTCGATCACATGGCGGTAGTGCTCGTAGGCACGATCGGCACCGGCCAGCTGTGACAGCTCCTCGGCAAGCCGGGTCGGGCGCACTCGGTAGAACCACCCGCGGTCGTAGGGATCCCTGTTCGCCACCGCGATGTCGAGCTCGAACGCTCGCTCGTTGCTCTCGAGCACCACACCACTGAGGGGACTTCGCATGGGCCCGACCCACTTCGCGCTCTCGACGACTGCCAGTGGCCGGCCGCGAACGACCCGGCTGCCCGGTCTCTTCCAGCCCACCTGGACCAGCCGACCCCCCCGGGTCTGCGCGACGTCGGTCATGCCCACTACTGCCTCGGGGCCGCCGTCGGCGTCCTCCAGGCGCACCCATACGTCGGCTTCCAAGTCGTAGAGGAGATCTCCGGGGATGACGCAGCCGCTCCAGATCTCCTGAGGGCCACCCATCACGCCTCGCAGACGATACCTTCGGCCTCCAGGAAGCGGCGGTACGCCTCGATCCCCTCGGCTCCGGTCACCAGGTCGGCTGCGCCGGCATCCCAATCGGCGAAGCGGATCTTCGCGATCCAGCCCGCTCCGTAGGGATCCTGGTTGATCGTGCTCGGGGCGGCGGCCAGGACCTGGTTCACCTCCACGATCTCACCGTCGAACGGGCTCG
This sequence comes from Actinomycetes bacterium, assembly GCA_021819525.1. Classification (GTDB taxonomy): domain Bacteria; phylum Actinomycetota; class Acidimicrobiia; order Acidimicrobiales; family UBA8190; genus JAKAQW01. The sequence goes on along the minus strand of JAKAQW010000016.1, from coordinate 35,979 downwards.
GCACCGGCCCTACCCACTTGCCGCTCTCCACCGTGGCCAAGCTGCGGGCCTTCTTCACCGTCCGACCGACGTCTTTCAAGCCTACCGAGATGATGGTCTTCGCCATGTTCTGCGCGACATCGGTCAACCCCACCACCACCGTGTCGTCACCTTCACGCCGGGCCCACACGTGCTTCTCCACCAGGTAGTACAGATCATCGGGCAAGTTGCAATTGTTGACGGTCGCCACCGGGACACCTCCTGGGTATTGGTCTCTTCGCAAGCCCACCCGCCACGTCTCGGGCCAGGCGCTCCAGCGCGCAGAGCGCTCACGGGGCGCCGTCGTGCTCGGCGAGCAAGTGGTTGACCAGCATGTCGAACCCGACGAGACGGATCTCCCGCTCGTACTCAGCGAGGAAGTCCGGATCCCGGGATCGAGGCTTGATGGGCTGGACATGGCTGGCCCCGCACAGCGGGCACACCACGACATACGACCGCGAGCGGTCGGCCTCTTCGAATTGGACGCCTTCGGGATGCACATCGGCCAGGTGGGCGTGCAAGGCCCGCGGCGGCGACGTCCACGTGCACCAAGGACAGTTCATCGCAGACCCCCTACCCCACCGCTGAGCCCGCCCTCATCGGTGGCCCCCCGGCTCCTCCTCATCGGTGACCCTGCCGCTGCACCGACACGGCCCGGGCCATCGCGACGGCCGCGGGCACCACCGGTACTGGCCGAGCGCCGGCGCCGGGTGCTCCCGAGCCGACTGGAGACGTCGACACGTGGCCACCGATGACGGCAGGTACCGTCTTGGGCATCTCAGGAACCGCTGACCGCTGCCAGCGTGGCCGTCTCGAGCGCCGTGGCCACCAGCTCCACCAGGTCGACGACTCTCAGGTCAGGCTCGTGACCGGTCGTCTTCACCGCGTCGCTGTACATGGCGAAGTCCTTCGGGCACGCCACCACGAACGTGTCGACCCCCAGGGCAACTGCCTCCCTGATGCGGTTCTCGCTCGGCCGCTCTCCGAGGGCAGGATCGTCCGACATCCAGATACGGCCACCACCTGCTCCGCAGCAGAACGTGTTGAGCCCGTGGCGCGGCATCTCTACGAGCTCGCAGCCGAGAGCGTGCAGGACCTTGCGCGGCGCCTCGGTGATGCGGTTGTGCCTGGCAAGATAGCACGGGTCGTGGTACGTCACCCGGGTGCCCAGTGGCTTTACGGTGATCGCCGTCGACTCGAGCAGCTCCTGGAGGAGCTGGCTGTAGTGGAGCACCGGCTTGTCCAGGCCATAGGCGGGGTACTCGTTGCGCAAGGTGTTGAGCGAGTGCGGATCGGTGGTGAAGATCGACTCGAACTGAGCCCCGTTCAGCGTGCTCATGTTGTGCTCGACGAGCATCTCGAAGAGGCCCTCTTCGCCGATACGGCGAACGTCATTTCCGGCGTTTCGCTCGCCCTCGTACAAGAGACCGAAGTCCACGTCCGCATCGTGCAGGACGTGCGCGAGAGTCCGGGAGAGCTCTAGGATCCTCTCGTCGAAAGACGCGAAATCGCCTACGAACCATAGGTACCGCACTGGTTCCTTGCGAGCATCTTTCACGGGGAACCCTAGCTCACGAACCCAGCGAGCGCGCATGCGCCCGGACTTGCCGAACGAGTTCCCCTGCTGGGCGATGTTCTCGAGCACCTGTTGGACGCTGGCTTCCATCTTGCCGTCGTTCACGAGCCCGCGCCGTATGTCGACGATCGTGTCGACGTGCTCTATGTCCACCGGGCACTGCTCCACACATGCACCACAGGTCGTGCAGGCCCAGATCACGTCCGGCGAGATCACGTCTGGGACCAGCGCCGGCGCAGCCGGTGCGTCCGAGCTCCCACGGGACTGGCCCACGACCTTCCCCTCGGCACTCGAGGCTCCATTGCTGGAGGTGAGAGCGCTGCCACGAGACGCACCGTGGCCGGCTGCCAAGAGCCGGGGCGCAGAGGTGAAGAGGTGGTCGCGCAATCCCATGACCAGCAGCTTGGGTGAGAGGGGCTTGTTCGTGTTCCACGCCGGGCACGCAGCCTGGCAGCGCCCGCACTCGGTGCAGGTCGCGAAGTCGAGCAGGTGCTTCCAGCTCAGCTGCTCGATCGTCCGGGCACCGGATCCCCCATCGGTCACCTCCAGCGCGCCAAGAGCACGTGGGCGGCGCGACAGCCCCACATTCATGGGCGCCAGGAAGATGTGAAGGTGCTTGGAGTAGGTGACGAACACGAGGAAGCCCATGATGACCGCCACATTGCACAGCAACAGTGTCGTCTCTATGACACTGTTCGTGCCTCTTCCGAGTGGCGCGAGCCAGCCCCCGATCGCATGCGACGCGAAGGCCCACGAACCGTACGGGAAGTCTCCCGTATTGGTCTGTGCCGCCCTGTAGCCGAGCAGCGTGATCATGACCAGCGCGATCAGCGTCAACGTGACCCATGCTGCGCCGGTATGCGATCCGTAGAACCTGGAGCGCCTCTCCCGCCGCGCCGGGGAGTCGACCAGCCTGATCACCACGAAGCTGATGACCGCGAGAAGCACGACCACGGCGAACAGGTCCTCGAGAAACCCGAGCACTGGTGAGTGCCCTATGCCGGGAATGGCAAACCGCTTCGAGGAGAACACGTCACCGAAAGCTTCGATGACCGTGAACAACAGAATTATGAACCCCCAAAACGTAAGGGCATGGGGGATCCCCGACTGGCGGCGGCGCAACAGCTTTCTCTGGCCCAGCACCTCTGCAAGCTCTGCCCAACTGCGACGCAGCGCTCCTTTGGTCCTCCCAGGTGCCGGGCTGCCTGATCGGATGAGGCGCGCGAGCCACCACAGCCGCGCGCCACCCAGGGCCAAGCCGATGAGGACCACGGCCCCCCCGATAGCTATGCGCAAGACCACCAACGCTCCTTTCGCGCGATCACAGCAGCCTCGAGCGGTGCGGCTACGCCGGCCCCCCCGTCGACTGCAGTGGGTTTTGTCGGGCAGGTACTTGGCCTGCCAACCGGGTGAATGCACTCCGTAGGACCCACGTTGATCGAAGGGCGGCGCCGGCACAGCCAGGCCGGTGACGGTGCACGTCGGCTCAACTTCCGAGCTTCTCCGCCAGCTCGGGAGCAAGGTCGAAGAGGTCGGCGGTCGTCCCGTAGTGAGCCACATCGAATATCGGCGCATTGGGATCGGTGTTGCAGGCGATGATCAGCTCGGCATCCCGCATCCCCTCCAGATGCTCGGGCGCACCGGAGATCCCGAAGGCAAGATACGCGCGAGGCTTCACCTTCTTGCCGGACTTGCCCACCTGCTGGGGCTTGGGAAGCCAGCCCTGGTCGGTGATCGGCCGGGAAGCGGCCAGTGGTGCCCCGAGAGCGTCCGCGAGCTCCTGCACCACCTCGAGGTTCTCCTTGCCGCCAATTCCGCGGCCGACGGAGACCAGCACCTCGGCGGCTGCGATATCCACCCCGCTCGTGTCCGGCTCGTGAACGCCACGAGGTGTGGTCCGCGCCGAGTCGAGCCCGGCCACCGCAACCTCGCGCACCTCGGGGGTGCCGTCGCTCCTCCCTGCGTCTGCGGGAAAAGAACCTGCGATCACGGCACAAATGGCATGAGGTCCACCTATGGCCACCTCGGCCATGAGCTTACCGCCGTAGATCTGCGAGGTTGCCACCAGCTCTGTCCCCTCTGCCTCGAGGCCTACCACGTAGGAGACCACGGGCGCCGGCCAAGCCACCGAGAGCGCGCCTGCGACATCGATCCCCATGGTGGAGGTACCGGTCAGCACAAGGCGCGGATCGGCCTCCTTCAACACCCCCAGGAAGGCCTTCTCGAAAACCTCTGGCGAGTAGATCGCGCCAGAGGTGCCGTCCACCACGTACACCGTCGAAGCAGCGCCCAAGGTGCCCGTGAGGCCAGCGCCGCCCACCAAGGCCACCGCCACCTGGCCCCCTGATCCCGAGGCGAGCCGGCGCGCCGCTCCCAAGAGCTCGAAGGTGATGTCCGACACGGCCTGCCCGTCGTGCTCGGCCAGCACCAGGATGTCATTGCTCATAGCACTCTCCTCTCAGGCATCTCCACAGATCCTCGAGATCTTCCCATCAGCCCTTCACCAGGCCTCTCGAACGCAGGATCTCGGCTATGCGCTCCGCCACCTCTCCCGGGGTGCCCTCGAGCATCTCCGCATGGCCCGATCTCTCCGGCACGTAGAGCCGGCGTAGGCTTATCGCCGTGGCGCTGGCCTCTGGAGGGGTGTGCGCCGCCACCTCCTCGATACCACCTGCCTGCGTGACCTGACGTATCTTGCTGATCGGGGCGTACCGAGGTGCCTGGCGAGCAGCCTGGAGACCCAGCACCGCAGGAAGATCGATCTCCTCGTCCACCGAGCGCCCCCCACCGAGCTCCTGGGTGACCAGCACCGTCGAGTCCTTCAGCTCCACCCCGACCACCACCGCGGCGTGGGGAAGGCCGAGCAGCCCGGCCAGCACGCCCGCGAGCTGGCCGTCGAGGTCGTCCGCCGCCTGTACGCCGGTAAGAACGAGGTCGGCTGCGCTCTCTTCGACGTAGGGGGCCAGGATCGCCGCCCGCTCGTGAGTAGACATCCACCTCTCGTTCGAGACACCGGTCAGCTTTACGGCCCGGTCCGCCCCTTTGGCAATCGCGGTGTAGAGAGCCTGGTCCACGTCCGGCTCGTCGAGGGCCACCACGACCACCTCTGCGCCAGAGGACTCCTTCAGCAGCAGTGCTTCCTCCAACGCCTGGTCGTCGAACTCGTTCATCACGAACTTGACGAGCTCACGATCTATGTCAGTGCCTTCGGAGGAGATCTCCAGCTCCTCTACCAGGTCGGGCAGCTGCCTCATCAGCACCAGGATCCTCATGTAGCTCTCCTTTCCTCCAACGCCTCGGTCCAGGCCACGCGAGCCCTCCCACGCACTCCGACCTCGCCGAGGTTCTCGTCGACTTCAGCCTGCACGTGCACCCTCCATAGCCAACTCCACAATCTCCGCGATGTCCATTACCCGTAGCTGCTCGTCATCAGGCTCTCCTCACACCCGGGCACAGCTCTTCGACCGCCAATTCGTCACGGATCCGAGCCATGTCTTGCTCGGTCGGGTGGAACGGGAAGTCCCGGAAGGGCTCCGAGGGCCGGTACGACCCGTAGGGACGGGTACAACCCGGCTCGCCGGACTCGCCGGGGCAGCCATCGGTCATGAACACCACGCCGCTGCTTGCCGCATGCTCGACCACGTCGTGCGGCCCCGCCAGCTCCACCAGCGCACCGTCGTCGTCGAACTCGAACTGTTCGACCCCGAACCCCTCCTGCTCCACCAGGTGCTTGGCCAGCTGCATGCGGCGCCAGCGTCGCAGCGGCGACTTGGCCAGGTCCGCCAAGCGCGAGTCGGGTTCGGGGTTGAAGCAGAACAGGTAGGAGAAGATCTCTCGGTCGCGCAGGCGGACGAACGTCTCCACCAGGTCACGGTCGGTCTCGCCGAGGCCGACCACGGTGTGGCAGTTCACCTTCCAGGGCCCGAGCACCTGGCGCGAGTCGTCCACCACCTGCCAGTACTTCTCCCAGCGCAGCCCGGCCCCTCCGGCGGGGACGTCGGTGCGATGCCGGCGGAACAGGTCCTCGGTGACGGCGTCCATGCCGACGCCGATCATGTCCACACCCAGCGAGGCGAGCTCCTCGATCCGCCGTCGGTTCAACGTCGGCGGGGCCACCAGGATCGACAGTGGGGTGGCCACCTCGGAGCGGATCCGGCGGGTGATGTCGCAGGTGTCGGCGAAGGCATGGGCGCTGGTGACCATGGAGATGCACAGCCTGGTGAGCGACTCCCGGCAGGCAGCCATGCGCTCCACCAGCTGGTCGGTCTCCACCAACGGCCAGTCGACCCGGATGAAGGACTTGTCCTCGTAGGCGCCCGGTCTGGTACGAGCCAGGCCGCAGTACGCGCAGTCGGACCGGCAGCCGTCCTCGTAGTTGAGGAGCAGGTTGATGCCGCCGAAGGCGAACTGGCGAGTGAAGCGTCCCGAGGCGAAGCCCAGGGCGATGGCGCTCGCTCCCGAGATCCGGACCCAGTCCGGGCTGATCTGGGTCTGCATCGGGGCCGGCGATGGCTGTGACCGCCGACCCTGCGCACCCCGCCCGGCACTCCGGCGCTCGATGGGGCCACCGATCATCACCGGGATGCTCACGGCGCGCTCGCCTGTGGTCATGTCTCCTCCGGGAAGTAGCACGATCCTTGCCGGTACGGCACGGCTCGGACCTCGTGCGACGTCGCGCGCGTCCCCGCCTCGAGCAACGCCCCGGCCACGGTCTCGGCGGGGAGATCGGGCACCGGTGTGGCCCGGTAGAACGCGTCCAGCGTGGCCCCGAGGGTCTCCGGGTCGAGCCGCTGCCACTTCAGAGCCGCCTCGAGGTCGGTCAGCTCGCAGGGTAGCTCGTTCACGTCGCCGGTGAACAACGCGCTCTTGATCACGTCGCCCTGCAGGGCCAGGTAGACCCGCAGCAGGCCGCCGGGCGTGCGCAGGGTCGCGGTGGCAGTGGCGTCGGGTTGCGGGGTATTGCGCATGCGCCAGGCGTCGTCGTCGTAGCGATCACGGCGAAGCGCATCGGCGTGGCGCGTCTCGTCGGCAGAGGGCATGCCGGGACGCAGGTCGACACCCAGCGCCTCGGTGAACCCGAGCTGCACGACTTGGCGGAGCCGGGCGCCGTCCCAGGGCTCGCGGGTCTCCCGGCTGACGGTGGTGATCCGCTGGTGCACTGCCGCCACTGCAGCCTCTCCGAGGCGTGCCGCGGGGATCCGCAGCACCCGGAGCATGGTCGGGACATCGAGATCGGCCAGCACGCTGGCGTGGAACAGCAACCCGCCGCTGCCGTCGAGGTACAGGCCCAGGCCCGCCACCTTACGGCCGTCGATCTGGAGGTCGTTCTTGCCTCGGAAGGTGGCGGTCAGACCGATCTTGGCCAGCCCCGCAACGATCCCCGCCGAGCAGCGCTCGAGCAGCTGGCGGGGGCGTTCGGCGGCCGGCGCCGCGGTGACGAACGCCACACCGAGCTGGCCTGCCCCCATGATGATCGCCCCACCTCCGGTGGGCCGGCGGTTCACCGCCACGCCCAGCTCTGCGCAGGCGTCGAGGTCGACCTCGGCGGCCAGGTGCTGGTAGCGCCCCACCAACGCGCAGTGGTCCGCGTAGGTGTAGAGGCGCAGCGTCGGCGGTTGCTCGGACTGCCCCCGGTGGTAGGTGGCCATGAGCGCCTCGTCGAGAGCGAGACCTCCCGCCGCGTCGGCGCCGTCGTCGACCAGCAGGCGCCACACCGCGCTCACGACGCCACCGTCACGCTGCGGTAGTCGCCCTCGTCCCCGGCCCAGGTGAGCGAGCAGCACCATTCGTGCAGCCGCGTCTCGAGACCACGGGCCTGGGCGTAGGCGATGACACCGTCCGCCGGGTAGGCGATGCCGTTGAGCCCGTGGTCCACCGCGGCGCGGTCCAGGTCCACCTTCATGGAGCCCATGGGCCTGGCGCAACCCAAGTTCACCGGTACCGACGGTACGGCCAGGCGGGCCGTGGCGAAGAAGTCCACCACGTCGTCCACCGGCGGTGGCGGCAGATGCGCCATCGGGGTGCCGACCAGTGGGGTGAGCACCACCAGGATCAACGTCGAGACGCGGTGGCTCGCCACCATCTCGAGCGCCCGGTGCTCGCCGAGGAAGCTCCCGTAGTGCAAGCCGAGCACGATATGGGGGATGATCCGCAGTCCTCGTTCGGCCAGCAGACCGAGCGAGCGGTCGAAGTCGGCTACCGTCAGATCCAGGTGGTACACCTGGCCGATCGTCTCGTCCGCGCCGATGACGTCGAGCATGACCCCGTCGACCTCGCACTCAGCCAGACCGGCCGCCAGCTTCGGCGAGACCACCCCGGAGTGGACCACCACCCGCATGCCCAGCTCTTCGCGCACGCGGCGCACCGCCCACAGGTGCGGCAGCAACGGCACCTCGCCGGTGCGCCCCGACCCGCCCGACACCAGCAGACCCTGTGCTCCCGATGCCTGGAGCCTCCGGGCCAGATCCAGCAGATCTTGGCCAGCTCGGACCGACACCATCCCGTCGAGGACCTTGGCCTGGCAGTGGTCGCACTGCAGCGCGCACGCCGGGCCGGTGACCGACACCGGCAGGAAGCGCCGCGGGTTCTGCGGACGCCACTCGCTTGTCTCCCAGTGCTTGAGGCCCGGCGCGTAGAAGTCCATGACATCGGGAAAGTGCTGCTGCCGGGCAACCAGCCCCGGGGCATAGTCGCCAGGCGCCTCGGACACTGCGCTCACGGCGCCCGAGGCGGACAGTGAACCACCAGCACCACGATCACGGGCTCCGGCCCGGACACTGACGGCAGTCGCCGAGCTGCCCACGGCGGGCGGTACGCCGTTCACCACGCCAGCACCCCCTCCCGTCGAAAGCGCCGGATCTCCTCGTCGAACCACGACCGCACAGCGTCGGGCCCGTGCACCAGGCGATCCAGCTCCCCGTCCCATCCTCCGGCCGGCGGGGCCAGCACCAGCAGCCAACCGGCGCTGTAGGGCGCGCGCTGGACCAGGCCCGGGTCCCCCAGCACCGCCTCGTTGCGTTGGCGCACGACTCCCGACAGCGGCGAGCGCAGTGGCCCGACGAACTTGTCTGCCTCCACCGTGCCCATGGGCTCACCCCGGCGGAGCTCGGTGCCCAGCGCGACCAGGTCGACATGAGCGAGGCTGCCGCTGGTCTGCACCCCGAGCGTGTCGAGACCCACACGGGCGGTCTCGGGGGTCGGCTGGTCCACCCACATATGGCTTCCCTCGGCGTAGGCCAGATCCAGCCACACCTCGAAGCCGCGGACCGTCGTCACAGACGACATGGCACACCTCCACTCGAGCTCGGCGCCACGGGTGCGCCGGTACTGGCATGTGCCCTGTCAGGAGGAGGGGTGGGCGCAGCTGGACCGGGCACCTCCGTCGCTCTCGACCCGAGCACCGCTGCACCACGCCCGGACGGCGGCGCCTGGGAGAGCGTCGCCTGGGAGGGCGTCGCCTGGGAGGGCGTCGCCTGGGAGGGCGTCGCCTGGGAGGGCGTCGCCTGGGAGGGCGTCGCCTGCCGATCCGACCTCACCGAACATGGCCTCGTCGGTGCCTCCCTCGACCCGAGCCGCACACCGATCCGGGGTCCCGACTCGGTGACGTGCACCCCGGCGCGGATCTTCACATCGAGCACTGGTGACGCCGAGCGATCGGTGCCCATCCGCCAGCTGTCGCTCTCGAACTGCTCGTCGAGCTGGCCCAGCCAGGTGCGCTCCGCGCAGGTAAGCGATCCGGGCCAGGGCTCGAGCCCCAGGTGATGGGCGAAGGAGGACACGGCCTCCTCCTTGAACGCGTCCGCGTCGAGCGTGGTCTCGCCGGTACCGACGTAGCGCCGCATCGCCTGCTCGACCTCGGATCGCAGCGGCGCGTCGGGGATCGCCAGGATCGCAGTGGCGACGTGGTGGTCGAACCGTCCGAGCAAGTTCCCGACCACGGCCACCGCCTCACCGATCTCCACCGCACCGTGCCCGCACACCTTGCGGACCCCCACGCTGATCTCACCGTGCTCGTCGAGCGCGGCATCCAGGCCCGCAGCCACGAAGGCCGGGACCACCCAGTTCAAGACCGTTCGCACCGCCTCGGTCCTGGACCGGGGCAGCATCTCGCGCGACACCACCAGCTGGAACAGGAGCTGCTCCTGGTCCACGTAGACCGGACCCCCACCCGCCATCCTGCGGTACACCGGCAGGCCTCGCCGCCGGCACCAGGCCAGGTCGATCTCGGCCAGGCTCCGGTGGTACCCCACGCAGACATACGGGCGCTGCGGGCGGCAGAAGGCCACCGTGGCCGGCGCTCCGCCGTCCACCCCGTAGGCCACCGCATGCCACAGGGTCTGCGAGCGAAGCGGGCTCACCTGCCCGAAGTCGAGGACTCTAAGCTGGCTCGGCATCGGCACCATGGCCCATGGCCTCGTCGATCAGCTCGATGATGTCCTTCACTTGCAGCTGCTCGTTGCCGGTGGACTTTGCCGCGTCCTCGAAGCGCGACACCTCGTAGGGACAGCACACCGCCAGCACGTCGGCCCCGGTGGCAGCCGCCTCGCGCACGCGGCGCTCGGAGAGCCGCTCGGTGGTGTGCGAGGCGGTGAAGCCGTCGAGCCACATGCCGCCGCCGCCGCCGCCGCAGCAGTAGCCGTTCTCCCGGCATCGGGACATCTCGGTCAGCCGGATGCCGGGGATGGCCTCGATGAGGCGGCGAGGCGCGTCGTACTCGCCGTGGTGCCGGCCGAGGTAGCACGGGTCGTGGAACGTCACCGTTCGCTCCACGGGCACGGTCAGCTCGAGCTGGTCGACGAGGGGGGCGAGCAGCTGGGTGTAGTGGAGCACGTCGTAGCGATGCCCGTGCTTGGGGTACTCTTTTACCAGCGCATTGAACCCATGGGGGTCAGGCGTCACGATGCGCGAGAACTCGTACTTGTCCAGCGTGGCGACCACGTCTTCCATGAGCGCCTCGAACAGCCCTTTCTCACCGGCCGTGCGTTGCGAGTCACCCAACGTCTTCTCCTCGGCGCCCAGGATCGCCCAGTCGATGCCGAGCGCGCTCAGCACCCGGGCCATGGCCTGCGCCGCTTGCTGGCCGCGGGGGTGGTAGCTCCAGTAGTCCTCTACGTAGAACAGCACGTCGACCGGCCCGGGCTCGTCGGCCAGGACCCGCACCGGCACGCCGGCTCCCCGCGTCCACGCGTGGCGGCGACGAGCGTTCTGACCCAGACAATTCCCGTAACGAAAGGTCTTCTCGAAGACGTCTTGCAGCTCGCCGGGGACGGTGCTCTGGCCGACGGCGGCTGCACGGGCGGCTGGCATGATCTGCATCATGTCGACCTCTTTCGGGCACACCCGCAGGCAGTTGCCACACGTGGTGCACAGCCACAGATCGGCGCTCTCGAGCAGGTTCGTACCGGTCTGGGTCCTGCGATGGATCTTCCGCGGCCCGTACTCGCCGACCAGGTCGACGGGGCACACCGGGACGCACTTGCCGCAGCCGTAGCACCATTCGAGCGACTCCCCGCCGGGAAGCGCCGCGACCCGGTCGAGCTCGCGAGTGGTGTAGTCACGCAGCACCCGCTGTTCGAACATCCGGTTCCACATCCCCGGCAGCTCCGACTCCCGGTCGGAGATGAGCGAGCGAACGCTGACCTGCTCCTTCTCCATCACGACGGGCAGCTGTTTCTTCCCACCGACTGGCATGGTCACACCTCCAGAGCGCGAACGCCGAGCAGCCGCTGCAGCAGATCCGGCAGCGGCGGTACGATCCGGTTGAATTCTTGGGTCATCCGCATGCGCAGCACCGTGTACATGTAGATGCCGTAGGCTGCCGCCAAGAACACGTCGATGCCCAGCAGACCTTGGCCCATGGCCGTGAACCCGACTGCCTTGCCGGTCTCCTCGACGAACGCGACCGCTCGACCGACTTTCACGTACGTAGCTCCCCGCCCGTCGCCCATGAGGTCCACGTCGTCGGCTGTCACCAGCCGCAGCGCACCGGTCTCGGTGCGCGGATCCCACATCCAGCGGGTCCACAACCAGTAGCGGTCCGGGTAGGTGAAGTGCAGCAGTTCGCCGGGGAGGTCGAACCCCGGACCGCCGTGCTCCGCCAGCAGCGCGTCGAACCGGTCGATCCGCTCCGAGAGTGCTCCGTGGCCCTCCAAGAGCTCCTCGATGCCGGCACCCAACCGGTCTGCTCCCACCGCGGCAAGGATCTGGTCGGCATGGCGGCGGCACGAGAAGACGCTCCGCAGCACCCGGCGCAGGTCGTCGGGCGCTATGCTCGACGACCGATGCTCGCCGAGCAGGCGCTGGAAGCCTTCGCTCTTCTTCCCGAGGCGCTCCGAGGTGGCAGAGAGATCGCGACGGTCCACGCGCTCCAGGATCTCCGCCATCAGCTCCTGCGCGGCCGGAGTGTCGACGATCGGCCCGGTCATCACTCAGACCGCTACCTGCGCGCCACGGATGACGGCCATGGCCCGCATGGCGGCAGCCGCGCCGCTCGAAGCGCAGTCCTCCAAGTCGGCCGGGCCAAGTGCGGCACCCGCGGCGAAGACACCGGGCCGGCTGGTGGACACTGTGTCGAGCGGCAAGTCGACCGCGTCGATGAACCCGTACTTGTTCTGGGCGACACCGAGCACCTGGGCGGTGCGACGGGTACCTGGGGAAGGCTCCATGCCGACCGACAACACCACCATGTCCATGGGGATCTCCATGGGCCTGCCCATCGTGGTGTCCTCACCTCGGACCAGCAACCGGTCGCCGAAGGGAAGGATCTCGCTGACGATGCCTTTCACGTACTGCACGTTGTGCTGCTCCTGGGCAGGCCAGTAGATCTGGCTCTCCCAGTAGCCGTACATGCGCATGTCGATGTAGAAGATGAACACTTCGCAGTCCGGCAGGGCCTGGCGGACCTCGATGGCCTCCTTCGACGCCACCCCACAGCACACCTTGGAGCAGTACTCGTTGCCGATGTGGCGGTCTCGGCTTCCCACGCACTGGATGAAGCACAGGCGCTTCGGCGCCTGGCCATTACTGGGGCGGACCACCGACCCCGCCTTCAGCATCGACTCGAGATCCTGCAAGGCGAGCACGTCAGGCAATTCGTAGTAGCCGTAGAGCTGGGTCTCGCGCCCCGGGTCGAAGTGCTGGAAGCCCGTCGCCACGATCACAGCGCCACACTCGACGGGCTGCTCGCCTTCGGCGCTGCGCAGCACTGCGGTGAGCTCGCCTGCATCGCCGGTGCAGGAGATGACCTCTGCCCCCAAGTGGACGGTGATCCCGGGATGCCCCTGCACCGCATCGACGACCCGCCCGAGCGCCACTTCGGCGCTCTCCAGGTGTGGGGTGATCGACGCGTAGTTCTCGGCGATAGGCGTGCCGCCGAGGAAGTCACGCTGCTCCACCAGCACGACGTTGCCGCCGAGATCTGCCACCGACCGGGCCGCAGCCAGACCAGCCGGACCACCTCCGATGACCAACACGGACTCACTGGCCACGAACCCCTCCCCTCTGCTGGGACCCATGGCCCCAGATCGAACTGTCTCGTCCTCGGTGCCGAGCAGCGGTCCTCCGACCGACCGATGACGCTGGGCGTCGCCGGCGCCCAAGCGTCCGCAAGCCGCGCTCGGTCCCTGCCCGGTGAACCACGGAACGCACCCGGTGCTGGTACGGCTGCCCCTGGTCAGGAGGCGTCCACGTCGTCCCACGTCAAGTACTGTACGTCTCCCCGCTCGAGCCGCTTGACCTCGTCCTCGAACTCGGCCCACGCCTGGCGCCAGTCGATGCCCATCTTCTCGAGCAGCGGCCGGTAGTCCGCCGAATGCCAGTGCAGCTGGCAGACCTTGTAGGGATGAGCCCCCATGGCCAGCGCGGCGAACTGGGCCTCGGACATCACGGCCACCCCGACCTTGCGGTCGTGCGCCTGGGCGGCGAACTGGCTCTTGTCGAGGGTGGTGACACATCCCGTGTCGTGTGTGAGCACGACGTCGGGGTTCGCCTCTTCCTTCATGACCTCGATCTTGCGCATCGTGGCGAACGAACGGGTGAAGTCACGCTGCACCAGTATGTGGCGGAACCCGAAACCGCAGCAGTCGTACCATGTCGAGTACTCCCGGACCTCGGCACCGAGCGATTCGGCCAGACCGGTGACCACGGCGGTCCGTTGCCCCTGGTAGACGTCTGGGTCGTAGATGGCATCCCCTTCGACCAGCTTGTAATAGTGACAGGCCGGGTGCACGGTCACCCCGATACCGGAGAAGTCCCGTACCTGACGAGCGGCGATCTCGTCGCGCATGGCGTAGAACCACTCCGAGTAGTGCACGATCTCCTCGGGGAGCACCATGGGCTTGCCCAGCTTGTCCATCACCTGGCGGACCTGCTGGCGCAGCTCGGGATGGCGCAGCAGCTCCCCGCGCACTTCCTTGTAATGCCCGTAGGAGGTGGCGCAGTGGATGAGCGGGTAGTAGCCCGACTCGTACGCAGCGGCGAAATTCCGTAACGCCACGGCTGCCTGCGCCGCGGGGTTCGACGTTGCGCTCGCGTAGTAGTTCCACGCCGTGCACGACGTCTGGTCGCGTGGGTCGTGGTACTCGTAGCCGAGCTTCCGCATCACCCAGAAGATCGAGGTGGAGTAGCCCGGGATATGCCCGCACTGACCACAGGACTTGTGGTGCCACAGATGCCCTCGGGGTATCACCTTGGGTCGGCCGTACTTGGTGGGGACCGTGACGACGTCGGTCGGATCCGGTGGGCGCTGCACGACCAGCTCCCCGGCCGCCTCGAGCTCGTAGAGCCGGTCGTGGAAGTCCACCGGCAGACGCTCCGGATCACGCTCGAAATGCTGCTTCTTCTGCAAGATCACCGACACTGGTGTGGCACTTCGGGTCGTCATCGTTCGATCCCCTCCTCCTCGAGCCGCTCCTCCATGACTTCTTCGAGGATCATGTGCAGGCTCTCGTCGACGTTCCGGATCATGTCCAGCGCCCCGGTCTCCATCCATATGAGGTACAGCTCGATCAAGGTGCGCTCGGAGACGTCCCAGCTGGTGGCGGTGGTGTGCAGCGTCTCCGGTGGCAGCGCTCGCCGCCACAGCGCCAGGTGCTCCGAGACGTCACGCACTTCGGGCCCCCAGTCGGGAAAGGCGTCGGGCTGCAGCATGTCGGGAGAGACCTGGGTGCCGGTGGACATGATCTTGTACACGATGCGCGAGTAGCCCTCGAGCGCCTCTTTCGCCGATGCCATGCCCTCGTTTATGGCCACCTCTCGCATGATCGTGATGATGCCCCCGGGGTTGTTGCCCCGTGGGCAGCGCACGCACGAGAAGCACTGGGAGCACTCCCAGATGTCCTCCTGCATCTGCTGGTAGAAGAGGGCGACATCCTTTCGAGCAGCCGCCTGGGCGATACGCCGGGGGCTGAAGTCGTAGAAGCGAGCCGACGGGCACACTGCCACGCAGATCCCGCACTCGTAGCACCCGTAGAGGTAGTCCGGGAAGCGCATGTCGCTGCGCACGGCTTCGAAGAAGCGCTCCTTCTCCTCGTAGGCCACGTCCTCGAAGCCGGCCACCGCGGGGTTCTTGAAGAAGGCGTTGCCCTCGAGGATCGCCCCGTTCCCCGTATCCGGGCTGCCACCGACGACCCCGCGAGCGATACCGGTGCCGCTCTGCGTGACGGTGCCGCCCTGGAGCTCGGTGCCGATCGCCATCAGAACGAGATCACCGAGTCGGCGGTCAGGGCCAGTTCGTTGAACGAGGCCCCGCCGATCATCTCCACCCCGTCGATGAGATCCTCGATCAGCAGGTCGTTCAGATCCAACGACGGCTGGCAGACATACAGGCGCACACCGAGATCCGTCGCCTGCTTGATGAAGTACGACAGCGGCTGGCCCCGCTCGCCCTTCGGGCCGATCTTGTCCACCACGGCTCGCTGCAGCAGCTGCGGGCCGTACATGGTGAAGTAGATGGCCACCTCGCACTCCATGGCCGCGGCGGAAGCCGCCAAGAAGAACGGGGTGGCGCAGCGCCCTGGGTCGTCCACCCCATGGGTCTGGACGTAGAGGACCTTGCCTTCCCCGTCGCCGCTCCAAGCGCCGACTGCCATCTCAGCTCCCTTTACGAATGAGGACGTGGAAGACGTCACCGTCCTTGCGGATCTCCTCGATGGTGTTGCCCGTACGCGACGACCACGCGGTCATGTCGGGCTCGACGCCGGGGTCGGTGGCCAGCAGCTCCAACAGTTGGCCCAATTCGAGGTTCTTGATGGCTTGCGCCGTCTTCACTACCGGCAACGGGCACTGCATACCCTCGCAATTGAGGACTACGTCGGCCGCTGTGTCTGTCATCGCCCCTCCCCGGTCGATCGATCTCGCCATCTCGATACCAACAGGACCTGCGTCCATATCGGACAAGACCTGCGATTTGGCCCCAGACAGCAGGATCTGCGTTGATTAGCATACAGGCATATCGGACGCAGCGCAAGAACCTTCTTCGCGATCTCGCACCTGCCGTCAGCTCGACATGCGCCGCCACGAATGTCTCTGCTATGCTCTGCGCATGGACTCCATGGCACGCCCGCTCGCTACGCCTGGACCCGCACCCGCGTCCGCGCCCGGTATCGATCCTCGCCTGCGTCAGGAGCTCGAAGAGCTGGTCGCCCAGATGTGCACCGCGATAAACGAGCCCAAGAGGCTGATGGTGATCTATGCGCTCGGCGACGGGCCGCGGACGGTCAACGAGCTCGCGTCGATCCTGGGCGCCCCCCAGTCGAACACATCGCAGCATCTCGCGGTGCTGCGGAACCGCGGCCTGGTCGACGTCGAGCGCCGTGGCAGCCATGTGGTGTACGCGCTGCGGTACCCGAAGATCATCGAGGCTGTCGACCTGCTTCGTGGGGTGCTGAACGAGGAGATCTCCCGGCAGCACGCGCTGCGCTCCGCCTGAGCCTCGCCGCTCATTGATCCGACGGAGCTCGTCTCGAGCGGTGCGCAGGACCAGCTGGTGAACGGGCAGGGGGAATTCGGGTTGGAGACCGCTACGCCGTGCTCTTCGAGCTCCACGGAGCTCCCGTTCGGCGCGCCGGCAGGTTGCCGTGGCCCGGCCGGGCGGTGAACTGGTGCCGCCCGCGCCACGCTGGGGATGCGGCCCCCGGTGCGCCCCGGCAGCTGCACTGCGCGCAACGGGTCACCCTGGCGCCGAGGCACCACCGGCGACAGGCGCCGGGCCGTGGGACTCGTCGAGGAGCTCGACGATGTCGCGGACGACGATCTTCCCGTCGTTACCGGTCGACTTGAGCGCGTCCTCGAACAGTGACACCTCGAACGGGCAGCACACGGCGAGCACGTCGGCGCCGGTGCCGATGGCCTCCTTGACCCGCACCTCCGCCAGGCGCTCGTCGACGTGGTCGGCAACGAACGAGCTGTTCCACATCCCTCCGCCGCCCCCGCCGCAGCAGTAGCCATCCTCCCTGCAGTGCCCCATCTCGATCAGATCGACCCCGGGAATGGCTTCGAGAAGACGCCGTGGCGCCTCGAACTCGCCGTTGTGGCGACCGAGGTAGCAGGGGTCGTGGAAGGTGACCGAGCGCTGCGGGATCGCATGCAGCTCCAGGTCGTCCATCCGCTCGGCCAGGAACTGGGTGTAGTGCTGCACCTCGTAGGTCCCGCCGTAGTGAGGATAGAGGTTGCGCAGGGCGTTATAGGCGTGAGGGTCGGGCGTGACGATGCGGCCGAACTCGTACTTGCGCAGCGTCTCGACGTTATGGGCAGCCGCCTCCTCGAACAGGCCCGTCTCGCCGGCAAGGCGCTGCGAGTCTGCCACGCACTGCTCCTCGGTGCCGAGGATGGCCCAGTCGGTGCCGAGCGCCGCCATGACGCGGGCCATGGCCTGTGCCGCCTCGATCCCGCGGGGATGGTAGGACCAGTAGCACTCGGTGAAGAACAGCACTTCCACTCGCCGGCCCAGCTTCGCCATCACCGGGACGTCCACACCCGCGCCCGACGCCCAGGCCGCCCGCTTGCGAGCGCTCTGACCGAGCGGGTTCCCGTGACGGCTGGTGCTCTCGAACGCCGTCGAGAGCTCTCTCGGGATGTCCCGCGCAGCGACGTAGAGGTCTCTCGCCGCCCGGATCGTTCCGGGAATGTCCACCTCGCGTGGGCACAGCCGCGCGCAGTTGCCGCACGTCGTGCAGATCCACAGGTTGGGGCTGGAAAGAAGCTCGTTCTCGAGCCCCCACTGGGCGAAGAGCATCTCCTGGCGAGGCAGGTGGGTGCCCTGGGCGGAGAACGGGCAGACGACCGAGCAGGTCCCGCACTGGTAGCAGCTCGAGAAGGAGTCCCCGGCCAGCTCGGTCAGCCGGTCCGTGAAGGCGCGGTCGGGTTGCAGCGAGAGGGGCGCGAGCGCCTCGGGTGGCTTCTCGGTGGTGGTCATCTCCTCAGAAGCCTTTCATCGGGTTCGGGCCCAGTTCGGCGACGCCGGCGGCGAAGCCGGCGAGGAGGTCGGGCAGGCGCCTGGCATCGGCGATGGAGGTCTCGAGGACCTGCACCCTGTCCTCTTCGAGAGCCAGGCGGCCGAGCGTCTCGCGTACGTTGTCCATGCGGGTCCCGAGCAGCTCGCTGCCCTGGATGAAGTGGCACTGGTAGTCCTCCCCGGAACGGCAGCCGAGGAGGGCGACGCCGTCGAAGCCCCGCTGGATGGCATCGGTGACCGTGATGGCGTTCACCGAGCCGAGACAGCGCACGGGCAGCACCCGGAGGTGCGCGGGGTACTGCAGCCGGTTGATCCCCATCATGTCGATGGCCGGGTAGGCGTCGTTCTCACAGGCCAGCACCAGCACCCGCGGCTTGCTGTCGTCCTCGGGAAGCTCGACCGCCTTCTGCATGGCGGACACCATCTCGACCGAGTAGTCAGGGAACGAGATGACCTGCACGGGGCAGGCGCCCATGCATATGCCGCATCTCCGGCAGCGGTTGGGGTTGATGACCGGGTGGCGTGCCTCGTCGAGCTCCAGTGCCCCGAAAGGGCACTCCTGGGTGCAACGACCGCACGCCGTGCACTTCTGCATGAAGAACTGTGGGTAGCCGAGCTCGCCCACCCGTGGGTGCACCGCCTCCCCGGTCGACGCCTTCTCCACCACCTGTACCGCCTTCAACGCGGCGGCGGCACCGTCGCGCCGGCTGGCAGCCACATCCTGGGAGCGGTGCACAGCGCCCGCCGCGTAGATACCGGTGCGGCGGGTCTCGAACGGGAAGCAGAGGAAGTTCGAGTCGACGAACCCGGAGCGCTCCAGGGGCATGGCCTCACCCTGCAGGTACTTAAGGTGCAGGTTGACCGGCTCGGATAGAGAAGGTGCAGAGGTGGGGACCATGCCGATGTCGAGCACGACCAGGTCGACATCGAAGCGAACGTCACGCGCCAGCACCGAGTCCCGGGCGACGACGCCGAGATGCCCGTCTTCTCCCTGATCGACCGAGCTCACGTGCCCTCGCACCAGGTACACGCCTCGCTGACGTTGCACGAACCGGTAGTAGAGCTCGTCGAAGCCCGGGGTCTGCATGTCCTCGTAGACCAGGAACACCTCGGCGTCGGGCTGGCTGTCGTGCACGTAGACGGCCTGCTTGAGCGCCACCATGCTCGCGACGGTGCCCGTGTATGGCAGGTTGGCGTCGTCGCTCGGGCCGTCACATGCCAGTATCGCTACGCGCGACGCGACCCGGCCGTCCGATGGCCGCCGGATCTCGCCTTGACGGGCCAGCTCCTCCATCTCCGAGGAGGTGATCACGTCGGGGAGCGTGCCGAGCCCGTAGGCGGCGAAGTGCTCGGAGGCAAGGGGCTCGGAGCCCGTCGCGAGCACGACCGAGCCGGCAACCACCTCGGTCGCGCCGGACGCGCTCTGGAGCGACGCCACGAAGTGCCCGGGCTCGCCCACCAGCGCCTCGACCGTCGTGGAGGTTCGCAGCGTGACGTTGGGATGGGAGACGGCCCGCTCGACCAGTTCGTCGAGGTGGGGGTTCTCGAGCGAGGTGTCCACGTTCGGCCGTGAAGGCCAGCACCGATGGATGCGGCGCAGGAAGCCACCGGCCTCGGGCTCGCGCTCGACGACTGTCACCGCGTAGCCCGCATCGGCAGCGGCGACGGCAGCTTCGAGCCCGGCCGGCCCTGCTCCCACCACCACGACGGAGCGCTGGTGGGCTTGCGTATGGGGCGTGGGCGCGCTGGCGTACCCGCAGGCCGCGATGCCCATGCGGAGCAGATCGGCCGCCAGCTCTTCGGTGGCTTCTTCTCGGGGTGGGTGGCTCCAGGCCACCTGCTCGCGCAGGTTGACGCGCTCCACCTTCACGGCCCCGAAGCCGAACACCTGGCGGTTGACCCTGGGGGAGCAGGCCGCGACGACCACCGCGTCGAGTGCTTGGGCCTCGATGTCGCTGGCGATGAGCTCGGCGTCCTCGAGGCAGAACGCCCGAGAGGTGCGCGTCACCGTCACGCCACCGGTGCTCCTGGCTGTGGCCGCCAGTGCGTCGACGTCGACGCTGTCGCCGATGCCACACCCGTGGCAGAGGTAGACCCCGGCCCGCTTCTCCGCGCTCATGGGACCGGCACCGTCACGGTCGGCGCCGGCAGCGGTGTCGCCTGTCGCAGCACCCTGATAGCGCGCATTGCCGCCGCGGTGGCATCCAGGGTCGCGGTGGCCACGTCCACGGGCGCCCGCGCGCAGCCGGCAGCGAAGATACCGCCGCCGTCGGCACCCTCGGCCACGAAGCCGTCGGGGTCGTAGGCCACCTCGGCAGCCGGTCGGCCCTGGGTGAGGCTGGGCTCCATGCCCGAAGCCAGGACCACCAGATCCACAGGGAGCCGGCGCATCGCTCCGGCGACCATGTCGTCGGCCACCACCACGAGCTGACCGCTGTCGGGGTCCTGGAGGATGTCGGCCACCTTGCCCTTGGTGGTGCGCACGTTCGGATGCGCGAGCACCTTGGTGGCGAACGCCTCGTAGGTGCCTGGCGTGCGAAGGTCGATGAAGAAGACGTGCGCCGTGGCCTCGGGGTTGCGTTCCAGGAGCAGGCTCGCTTCCTTGAGCGAGGCAAGGCAGCAGATGCTCGAGCAGTAGCCGAGGTGCAACCGGTCGCGCGACCCGGCGCACTGGACGAAGGCTGCGCTCCTGACCGGTGTACCGTCGGAGGGACGCAGCACCTGTCCTGCGGTCGGGCCGTTCTCAGCCAGCATCCGCTCGAGCATCACGTTCGTGACGACGTCGGGATAGTGGCCGAAGGCCAGGTTCGCGATGGCCCCGGCGTCGTAAGGCTGCCAGCCGGTGGCCACCACGACAGCCCCCACCTCGAGCTGGATCCTCTCCTCTTCCATGTGGAGGTCTACGGCGCCGTAGGGGCAGGCGTCGACGCACTTGGCACAGTCGTCGAACAGGCATGTGGAGGCGTCGATGGAGTACTTCATGGGGAACGCCATCTCGTGGCCCAGGGAGATCGTCTTGGTGGTGCTCATCCCGTAGTCGAACGGGTTCGGCCGTTCCACCGGGCAGGGCGCGCTGCAGGCTCCGCACGCGGTGCAGCGGTCGTTCACGTAGCGGGGGTGCCTGCGGATCGTCGCCTCGTAGTGCCCGGGCTCGCCGCGGATCTCCTCCACCTCGGCCGTCGTGAAGACGTGGACGTCGCGGTTCTCACGGAGCCGCCGGTAGTTGATCTCGAGACCACACGTCGGTGGGCACAGCTTCGGGAAGTACCGCGCGAGCTGGGCGACGCGCCCCCCGAGGTGCGCGCTCTTCTCGACCAGGTACACCTGGACCCCGGCCTCGGCTGCTTCGAGGGCAGCGGTGATCCCTGCGATCCCGCCGCCGACGACGAGGATCCCGTCGCTCACCGCACCGCCGAGCGGATCGGCGTCGCGACCGCTCACGGCACGATCGAGTGGTACGGAGCGGTGCCGACCGTCCACTGCGCTGTCGCCGCGTCGTAGGAGGAGTTCACGAACACCCTCCAGTTCTCGTCGTCGAGCTGGGGGTAGTCGCCACGGTAGTAGTAGCCCGGCCAGCGGGTCTCCTTCCGGTGGAGGAGGTGCCGCATGTGTGCCTCGGCGCACCAGATACGGTCGCGCAGCTCCCAGCAACGGAGAAGATCGTGGCGGTCGCGGGCAGCTACCCGGTCCATGTCCTGCTTCAGCATCTCCATCAGCTCGAGCCCTCGCAGCAGCATGGGCTCGTTCACCATGAGGTTGCTGCTGAGCCCGCCTGCATACTCCTCCATCAGCTTCTGCAGCCTGAGCAGGCCCTGCTTCGGGAAGAAGTAGTTCGGGCTCACCTCTGCCCTGGTCGACTCTCCCTGGGAGTCCTCGAGAACCCGGTAGGGAGCGAACAGGGAGTCGACCATCGCGTCGGCCTGGCCGTCGTCGACCTCGGGGCGCTGGTGGCTGTCGACTATGTAGGCGATCGCCCCCTTGGCGGCCAGCCGCCCCTCGGCATAGGAGCCAGAGGAGAACTTGTGCGCCGAGCCGCCCACTCCGTCGCCCGCGGCGAACAGGCCAGGCACGGTGGTCATGCGGTTGTACCCCCAGAAGTAGCCTTCGGGAGCCAGGTCCTCGGGGCCGCTCACCCAGGCTCCCGTACCCGACGAGTGCGAGCCCATCAGGTATGGCTCGGTGAGGTCGAGCTCGGAGGGAAGCTGTGCCGGGTCGATGTTGTACGAGGCCCACAGCAGCGCCTGCGACATGGTCATGTCGAGGAAGTCCTCCCACGCGTCGCTCTCGATCTCGCGGACGGCCTTCGGGTCCAGGCCCTTGGTCAGCGCCTGGAGCGCCTCGTCGGTGCGCATGTAGTGCGGGCCCTTGCCCTGGGCCCGGTCGAGCAGCATCTGGTGGTTCCGAAGCGGCGTGGGGATGGGCCGGGCGTTGCCATAGGGAGGGAAGTCGTCGAGGGCGGCCGCCTGGGTCTCCTCGTAGAGCTCGCCGTAAGCGTTGCGGACCTTGCCCTTGAAGAGCAGGAACCACATGCCCACGGGGCCGTATCCGTCCTTGAACCGGGTCACGACGAGGCGGTGCTCCATCTGGGTCATGGTGGCACCGGCCTGGATCGGGAGCGAGTAGGCAGAGCCGGTGTTCCACGGGGCGTACCAGATGCGGCCCAAGCCCTCGCCGACCGCATGCGGGCGGAACACCCCGGTGGCGCCTCCGGCCGCAACGATGACGGCCTGGGCCTTGAACACGTAGGCCTTGTGCTCACGAGCCGAGAACCCGACCGCTCCCGACACCCGACCGCTCCCGGGGTCCTTCAGCAGGTGGGACACGAAGATCCGCTCGTAGACGTTCTCGGGCCCGATGGCCCGCTTCGCCGCCTCGGCGACGATGGGCTTGTAGGACTCGCCATGGATCATGATCTGCCAGCGGCCCTCGCGTTTGTAGTGCCCGTCCTCGTTCTTGAAGATGGGAAGACCCCACTTCTCGAAGAGGTGGACGCACTCGTCGACGTGGCGGGCGATGTCGTAGACAAGGTCTTCCCGGCAGATGCCCATCAGGTCCTGGCGCACGTAGCGGACGAAGTCCTCTGGCTGGTTCTCGCCCCACTGCATACCCATGTAGCAGTTGATGGCCGACAGGCCCATGGCGACTGCGCCGCTGCGCTCGACCGCCGCCTTCTCCACGAGGGTGGTGCGCAGCCCCTGGGTGCGGGCCCAGTAGCCGGCTTCGTAGGCGGCGCCACACCCTGCCATCCCCCCGCCGAGGATGAGGAGGTCTGTCTCCACGACCTCTATCTCGGGCGGGTTCACCGGGCGCTCCCCTCGGGAACGGGCAGGGCGTCTACGCCCAGGTACGTCTCCTCACCGCAGAGGTGTGGATCTCTCAGACGCGACACATCGGGCTCGGGCATGGCTTCGTAGCCCTCGCTCGTGCCCCATGGAGTGGTCCGTATCGGGAACTTGAAGCGCTTCACCCGCTTGTCGCGAAACTGCACCGTCCACATGATCGAGTCGGTGCCCCGCAACGGCGTCAGGCTCGCTCCGAGGGGCACGACGTCGGAGTAGCCCCGCATCGCGATGGCCGACTGCGGGCAGGTCTTCACGCACGCGTAGCACTCCCAGCACTGGTCGGGCTCCTGGTTGAAGGCCTGGCCGAGTGCCGGATCGAGCGCCATCAGGTCGTTCGGGCAGATGTACGCGCAGGCAGGCTTGTCGAGCGCCTTGCAGCCATCGCACTTGTCCGGGTTGACATAGGTGGGCACAGCTCCTCCTTCGTTGACACGCTCCGACTGCTGGCACTCTGCTGGCTCTCTGTGGCTGTGGACTGGCTCTCTGTGGCTGTGGACTTGCTCTCTGTGGCTGTGGACTGGCCTTCGACGGCGGCATCGGCCGAACCGCTATGGTACTCGTGAACCGCCATGGTACTCGTGCACGATAGCCAACACTTCGGGTGCTCGTGTGCCCAGTGCATGGGGGTACGGGTCTGGAAGGCTGCCACGGTCGACCATCCGTGGCGCTCGAAGAGCACCCTCGTCTCGGCGAGCCCGAGAGAGGTGCAGGCACCGATGCCGAGCATCATCAGGTCGGATGCCTCCCGCGAGGCCACCTGCAAGCGAGGCAGCGTCGCGGCACGAGACTGCATCTCGCCGCGCTCCTCGGGAGGTACCATCAGCGGGCGTAGCCTCCCGCCGAGCCCGTGCGCTCGCACGAGGCTCACTGGAACATCGCCAGCTCGGCCTCCTCGCCACCACCCTCTCGTCCCACCAGCCCCCCTCTCGTCTCGAAACGGCCGGATCCACGCGTCTTCGTGCATGGTAGCGTCGCTGGGGACGGCGATGCCTGCCGGGGAAGGGCCACCGTGGATCGTCCAGGGCCACCGTGGATCGTCCAGGGCCACCGCAGCGCACTGCCACCGCCGGCACCCGAGGAACAGCTCTACGGTTCCAGTTGGGGCGATGACCCGCCGGGGTCGCCACCAGGCCGCACCGTCGGTACCTCGCGCTGCGGCGGGGCACGTCATTGGGGGCTCGGCGCTGCTCTATGCCCCCGGGGTGGGCGCTGCTCCCGGGGTGGGCGCTGTACCCGGGGTGCCGATCCCAGCGAGCGCCTCGTTGCCGGGCACTGGGTTGTCACCGAGCAGCGCCCTGCTGGCGTTTGGCTTGGCGGGCGCCCCACGCAGCAACCCGAACAGTGCGAGCAGGAAGACGATGCCCCCGGGCACGTAGAAGAAGAGCGGGAACAGGGAGAACGACGGCAGCTTCTGTACCGCCTGATAATCAGGCATGTCCTTCGCCATGGTCGCCAGCATGTGGTGGAACGACCGGTACATGGCCGGGAAGTCCCGCTCGATCCGGTAGACCAGGGCGAGCGAGGGCTGCGATGCCAAGAAGGCTGTCGCGGTGCTAGCGCTGATGTGGCGGTGCCCGAACGTCGCGGCTGCATCTTGGACCGCAGGCACGATCTCGGTCGACGCGAGGCGCATCTCCGCGACGTACCCATCGAATTGGGCCACCGTCTTCAGGCTCATCACCGGCGCTGACCCCGGACCGTTGATCGGCGCTGCGAAGTCGTCGAGCATGGCGGCGCCGTGGGGGCCCACCGTGCGGATCGAGTGGAAGCCCGGCGGCATCGGCAGCAGCGGGGCGATGGCTACGAGGAACCCGATCACGAGAAGGAATGCCGCCGGCCCGCGGGCCGAGACCGGCCGCCCCAGGCTGTCAGGACGACCGTCACGGTGCAAGAACACCGCAGCCCCGCCGGCGATGAGCAGGCCAGGGACGACGAAGAACAGCGGGAACAGGGTGAAGCTCGGCAGACCGTGCATCCCTGCGAACGCCGGCTGGTCCTTGTAGAGCACCGACAGCAACGTGGAGAATGGCGGTCCGAGCACCGGCAGGTTCCGGTCCATGTAAGCGAGACCTCGCAGGTTGCCCTGGCTGGCGATGAACGAGGTGGCCTGGCTGTAGCTCAGCGACCGGTGCCCGCCACTGAAACGAGAGGCCGCGCGCTGGATGGTCAGCGCCGCGTTCCCGAAGCCACCGAGCACGGTGCGGCCATAGCTGGCGACGAGCGGCACGTTCTTCGCCGTCATGATGCTCGCGAACCCGCCGATCATCTGGGCGCCGCGTGGTGCTCGGACCCACATGTCGAAGGCCTCGGGCGCCACCATCAACGCGACGCCGACGACGAGCACCAGCCAGGCGGCCAATCGCCGGTTCAGCACCCCAGTGCCTTGGCCAGAGACGTTCCGGCTGCCGGCACGAAGGTCCCTGTCAGGTGCCACACGCCGGTGTAGCCGTTGAAAGCACCACCCACGATCAGGCTCTGCCACTCCAAGGTGTAGTTGCCAGAGCAGCTGATGGTGCCCGAGACCGCCTTCGTGGTACCAGGGTAGGTGCCGCCGGGCTTCGGCGAGCCCTGGTTGAAGTACGCGCCGTTGTAGGCGGCGTCGATCGCTTCCAAGTTCCCGCTCAGCACGCCGGCAGTAGAGGTGACCGACGGCTTCGGCACGCTCTTCCCCGTCTGCGGGTCGACCGCCTGCGTGGCAAGCGCGAAGTCGCTGCCGAAGAAGCTCACGGGCTTCACGATCTCGTCGGCCAGGGCGTTCGACCCCGAGAACGCGGGCGTGGGATTGGGCTCGTAGGTCCCACTCACGAGCCCGCCTTTCGTGCCCGGCTTCAACGGGGTGTAATCGGGGTTGGCACAGCCTCCGAAGGAGTTCTTGACCACGGCGCCACCGTGACCGAGCATCTGGAACCAACTGCCGCCGGGCGTGGCAGTGCCCGTGGTGCACGTGCCTGGAGCGATGTCGAAGGTGCCCGCCAGCACGTGCGTACCGCTCGGCTTCGCCGAGCTCGGCGCAGCGCTGGTGGAGCTGGTGGAGCTGCCGCATGCCGCGGCCAGACAGGCCACGCCGGCGAGCACACCGATCTTGATTGTCATACTTCGAACCTGCACCGATCCTCCTCGTGGTTCGGCAATGCTCGCTCGGGCAGCACAGCTCACCCCGAAGCTCTACGGGCTCGGTGCGAGCCGCCTGCATGACGGCGGCGACGGGTCTCTGCGGCTGCCGCGGCAAGAACCGCTGTCGCAATGGCCAGGACGATGGCGTCGAAGACGTCCGGCCACGGACCGCGACCTGCCAAGCCGGCATCCGAAGCGGCGATGGTGGCAGGAGTGACGCCGCTCGGTGTGGGCACTGGCGCGCTGGCACTTGTCGACGACGGGCTCCGCGCGCTCTTGGTCGAAGACGTCGCGGGGACCGAGCTCGCGGCCACCGTCACGATGCGACCCGTGAAAGTCCCGGTCAGATGGAACGTCGCGGTGGCGCCGTTGAACGCACCCCCGACGATGGTGGCCGTCCAGGACATGGTGTAGGCGTGGCTCGTCGGATCGTAGGTGCCAGGGACGTCCGCCGAGCCCACCGCGTAACAGCCGTCCCCGTTCCCCGATGCGCAGGTAGCGTTCGGGGTGCCGTTGTACGTGAAGTTGAGGGCGCTCAGATCAGCAGTGAAGCTCGTCTTGCTCGCCGACAGGACAGCATCCGGCGGCGGGAAGACGCTTGGTCCGCTCGGCGCGTCCTGCATGTTCTGCGGGTCCGTGGCTGCCCCGAAGTCGGTGCCGAGGAATTTCGTCGGAGTGATGATCGCGCCGGCGAGGGAATTCCCGGAGCCGTCGAAGGTGGGGGTGGGATCAGGCTGGAAGGTGCCGGTCTCGAGGCCGGTGGTCCCTTGGCTCACCGGGGTGTACGCGCCCCCGTCGCACGACGAGCTCGGGTTCGGGATGGGCGCACCCCCCTTTCCCAGCTGGATCCAGCTTCCCGACGGTGCACTGCTGGCGTTGCAAGCGCCCGACGCGACCGTGAACGTGCCCACCATGGCGTTGTCGAGGGGGCCGGTGCTCGTCGGCGTCGTGGTCACGGAAGCGCTCTGAGCCCCCGAGGTGCTGCTCGATGTGGCTGGAGACGGAGGCGCCGTACTGACCACCGAGGCCCCCGCACTGCTCAACGTGGACTCCGTCGCGGCGATGGTGCCGACGAAATCCCCGACGAGGTGGAACGAAGCAGTGGCGTTGTTGAACGCGCCTCCATGGATGATGGAGGTCCAGCTGAGCAGATAGCTTCGGGTCGACGGATCGTAGGATCCGACCACGTCCGCGGATCCCACCGCGTAGCACCCGTCACCGCCTCCGGACGCGCAGGTCCCGTTGGGCGGCCCGTTGTAAGTGAAATTGACAGCGCTCAGGTTGGCATGGATGACGTCGCCGGACAGGATCGCTGTCGGGGCCGGGAACACGTCGGGCCCGGTCGGCGCGTCCTGCATGTTCTGCGGGTCCGTGGCTGCACCGAAGTCGGTACCGAGGAATTTCGTGGGGGTGACGATCGCGCCGGCAAGGGAATTCCCGGAGCTGTCGAAGGTGGGGGTGGGATCAGGCTGGAAAGCACCGGCCTCGAGGCCCGTCGTCCCCTGGTTCAGGGGCGTATAGGCGCCTCCGTCGCAGGGAGAATTCGCGTTCTTGATCGGGGCGCCACCGAGGCCCAGCTGGATCCAGCTGCCGCTGGGAGCAGCGCTCCCGGCACACGAGCCGGCCGAGATATGGAACACACCGTCCATGGCCCGGCCGGTCGTGCCCGAGGCGGGCGTCGGCTGGGTCGCCGTCGAGGGGCTCGATGACGAGGTGGACGACGGCGAAGTGGCCGTGGCGCCCGAGCCGGTGCTCGACGTCGTCTTGCTCGGCACGCCCGCCTTGTACGTCCCGGCGAGCGAGAAGATCGCTTTGGCCCCGTTGAAGCTCGTCCCGACGATGGTTGAGGTCACCTGCAAGGTGTAGGCATCGGTGATCGGGTTCAGGGTCCCCGAAAGGCTGCACCCGCCCAGCGGAGCCGACCCGCAGCTCGTGGCCGCGAGGGAGGCTGCACTGGCCGCTCCGACGTCGTAGCAGCCGTCCCCACCGCCATCCGCGCAGGTGCCGTTCGGCGTGCCGTTGTACGTGACGCCAAGCCCTTCGAGGTTGCCGTAGATGCACATGTCGACCACCCCGGTCACACTGGTGACACTGGTGAGGCTCACCTTGCACCCACCGGCACCGATCGGCTCGGCGTAGAGCTGGGGCACCGGGAAACCGGTGGTCCCTTTCGCGCACGCCCCGGTAGGAGTGCCGTGGTGCTGCTGGTCAGCACAGGTGGTGGCCAGACCGAAGCCCACACCGAGGAACGACACCGGGGTGACGATCGCATTGGCTTCGGAACCACCACTGTGGTTGAAGGTCGGGTCCGGATCGAGCTGGTAGGCACCGCTCACCAAGCCGACGGATCCGGTCTTGAGCGGTGTGTAGAAGGAGCTGGTGAGCGGGCAGGTGGAGCTCGGGTTCGGCACCGGGACCCCGTGCTCTTCGAGCTCCACGTAGCTCCCGCTCGGTGGGCCGATCAGGTTGCAGTGACCCGGCTCGACGGAGAACACTCCCTTCAGCGGGCCGGCCAGCGAAGCCAGGCTGAAAGCGGACCGCGGACGGGGTCCCCCCGACAATGCCGCACCGCCGACCACGAGGCCGACGCCGAGCATCGCGGCCACGGCACCTTGCAGTATCACGCTCATCGCCTGCGTCCGAGGCCTCGTCCGCCGCAAGCCCGCGCGCGACCAACTGCGAACCATACTTGATCCCTCCCCTGCCCCCGCGCTCTTATCGTGTGCAGCTATGCGCACGTCTGTCAAGGCGCATACAAGCGGATCAGGAGAAGGTATTCAGATTGTCTCGTCATTGTGATGCTTGTGCGTTGTGGTGGTACGCCATGTGACGGGCACACCTCGCCGGGTGCCCGGGTGCAGGAACAGCCACGGCACGAGCAAGACGAGCAGGGCGAGCAAGACAAGCAGGACGAGCAAGACAAGCAGGACGAGCAGGATGAGCAGGATGACCAGGATGAGCAGCACCCCTCTTGTGCCAGCATGTGGTTAGCCGCCCCATAGGCCGGGCTGGCCTGGTGGCAGAGCGGTGGGGCGCTGGCCGGACTGCCCTGGTGGCCGCCCCATAGGCCGGGCTGGCCTGCTGGCAGAGCGGTGGGGCGCTGCGCGGGTCCTCAGGTGGTCACCGGGAGACCCAGGTGCCGGGCGATGAGCATGCGTTGGACCTCGGAGGTCCCCTCGCCGATCTCGAGGATCTTGGCGTCACGGTAGAAACGGCCGACCGCGGTGTCGTTCATGAAACCTGCACCGCCGAAGATCTGCGTCGCCTCCCGGGCGTTCACCATGGCAGCGTCGGAGGCCACCAGCTTGGCGATGGCCGCCTCACGTTTCACAGGCTGGCCGGCTAACAGCCGGGCCGCGGCGTCACGCCAGGCCAGGCGCGCCACGTGGGTCCTCGCGTCCATGTCCGCCAGCTTGAACTGCAGGACCTGGGAAGCGCCGATCTTGTGGCCGAACGCCTCACGCTCACCGACGTATGCCACGCACTCGTCGATGCATCCCTGCGCCAGCCCGACCGATAGCGCTGCGATCGCGATCCGCCCCTCGTCGAGGATGGAGAGGAACTGCGCATAGCCACGGCCCTCTTCGCCGAGCAGGTGGTCCGCCGGCACGCGGCAGTCGGCGAACGACAGCTCGTGGGTATCAGAGGCCGTCCAGCCGACCTTGGAGTACCCGGGCGCCACCGAGAACCCTTCCGTGCCCGCTGGCACGATGATGGTCGAGATCCGAGGTCGTCCGTCTTCGGCGCGGCCGGTCACCGCTGTCACGGTCACCAGCGACGTGATGGCAGTGCCGGAGTTGGTGATGAACGCCTTGGAGCCGTCGATCACCCACTGGTCTCCCTCACGTCGGGCGGTGGTCCGCGTAGCGCCAGCGTCGGATCCCCCACCGGGCTCGGTGAGCCCGAAGGCGCCGAGCGCCCGGCCCGTGCACAGGTCGGGCAGCCACCGCAGGCGTTGCGCTTCGGTCCCGAACCGGAAGATGGGCATAGCCCCGAGCCCGACCCCGGCCTCCAGGGTGATAGCCAGCGACGAGTCCACCCGGGCCAGCTCTTCGAGCGCCAGGCACAGCGCCAGGTAGTCGCCCCCCATCCCCCCGTACTCCTCGGGGAAGGGCAGGCCGAACAGGCCCATTGCCCCCATGCGCTCCAGCAGCGGATAGGGGAGCTCGCCGCGCTGGTAGTAGCCGCCGATCACCGGTGCCACCTCCTGCACTGCGAAGCGCCGAACCGTCCGAACGAGCTCGACATGCTCGGACGACAGCCCATGCTCGGACGACAGCGCGTCCTCGGACGACAGACCCACCGTTCCTCCTCGTCTTGGTGACACTAGAGACCTGCACGCGATGGGCCGGCATCATCGCCCCTACGAGACCGTTGCTGCTCCTGCGTGCGGCCCGGCAGCTCGGTGACATGGTCGGGAACCGGCGGCAGCGCGTCGGAGCCGTCGCCCGGCAAGGGCCTCCCCAGGTCGTCGGCCGCTGGGCGGCCAGACGCTGCGGTTCGTCGGCTCGTGAGGGCCTGCACCACCTTCGACGGGCTCGGCCGGCCGAGCTGGGCGGCCATCCATTGCGAGACCTCCACCAGTCGATCGAGGTCCACCCCGGTGTCGATGCCCAAGCCGTGAAGGGCGAAGCAGAGGTCTTCGGTGGCCAGGTTCCCCGTAGCGCTGGCGGCAAACGGACAGCCTCCGAGGCCTCCGGCCGACGCGTCGAGGGTCGTCACGCCACATTCGACGGCGACCAGGGTGTTGGCCAGGGCCTGGCCGTAGGTGTCGTGGAAGTGCACGGCAAGGTGCTCGGGCCCGATACCTACACGCTGGAGGGCGGCCACGAGGTCGACTACCTGCCCGGTGGTAGCCACCCCGATGGTGTCCCCCAAGCTCACCTGGTCGCAGCCCATCTCGAGCAGCGACTCGGTGACAGCGACGACCTGGCCGGCGGGGACGTCACCTTCCCATGGGTCACCGAAGCACATCGAGACGTAGCCTCGGACTCGAAGGCCGCTGGCCACGGCTTCGCCGATGACAGGGGCGAACATGGCCAGCGCTTGGGCCATCGACCGGTTCAGGTTGCGCCGGGCGAAGGACTCGGTGGCGCTGGCGAACACACAGACGTCCTGCACCCCGCAGGCCATGGCCCTGGCCAATCCGGCCCGGTTCGGGACGAGCACTGGAAACCGCACCCCCTGCGGCCGCTCCAACAGCTCGAAGAGCTGCTCGGCGTCGGCCAGCTGCGGCACCCACTGCGGCGCGACGAAGCTCGTGGCTTCCACCGTCTGCAGCCCGGCACCAACCAGGCGTGCGATGAGCTCGGCTTTCACCGAAGTCGGCACCATCGACGGTTCGTTCTGCAGGCCGTCGCGGGGTCCCACTTCCCAGATGGTCACCCGCTCGGGCAGCCCACCACGGCGGTGAACGACAGGGAGGGCCCAGGTCACCATCGCTCCCGTCGGTCCAGCTCTGCCTCTGCCGCCTCCTCTGCCGCTTCCTCTACCTCTAACTCTGCCGCTACCTCTGCCGCTTCCTCTACCTCTACCTCTAACTCTGCCGCTGCCTCTGCCTCTGCCGCTGCCTCTGCCTGCACTTCGGCTAGCGGCTGATCGAGTGCCACGTTCTCCCCGGCGCGCACCAGCACGGCGCCTACCACACCGTCGATCGGCGACACCACAGCGTGCTCCATCTTCATGGCTTCCACCGCCACCAGCACCTGGCCCGCGGCGACCCGGTCCCCTGATGCCGCGTGGAGCGCCACCACGACACCGGGCATGGGGCTCGTCACCACCCCGCCACCGCGGCGGGCTCCCGTACCGCTGGTGGTCGTAGCCGGATCGACGAGGACCCGCCAGGCTCGGCCGCCTCGACCCAGCCAGATCTCGTCCCCGCTCCGTGCCACCACCCAGGGGGTGGTGACCCCGGCGTGGGTGACGAGCAACCTGTTCCCTGTGACCCGGGCCGAGACCGTCTGCGGTGGCCCCCCGCCCACTTGCACCTCGGCACCGTCGGCCCGGCCCCGGACCGCCACTGTCACCGCTTGGCCGTCGACGTGCAACGGGAACCTCGACGCGTCCGGCCCCCCGACCCGCCACCCGTCAGCCATGGCCCACGGATCGACCAATGCACCGCACGGCTCGACGGAGACGAGCCACCATGCCACCGCCGCCACCGCTGCGCGAGCGGTGCCGGCTCGAAGCGCAGTGCCCTCGGGCTCGGAGGCCGTGCACTTCTCGGTGACCTGACCCTCCTCGGCGAGGAGCTGGTCCACGGTGCGCTCCACCAGCTCGGTGTCGAGACGACCGGCCGCCACGTCTGGATGCTCCAGCAGCTTCACCAGGTAGTCGAGGTTGGTGGTGACCCCGAGCACCGTTGTCGCCCGCAGCGCCCCACGCAGGCGGCCAAGCGCCTCACCTCGACCGGCGCCCCAGGCGACGACCTTGGCCAGCATGGGATCGTAGCGGGTACCGACTACCTGGCCGACCTCGAGGGCGGAGTCGACCCGGACTCCGGGCCGACCAGTGGGCTCCTCGACCGCCACGATGGTGCCGGCTGCCGGAAGGAACCCCCTCCGGGGATCTTCGGCGTAGAGACGGGCCTCCACGGCATGACCGGACACCACGATGTCGTCCTGGCCGAGGGGCAAGGGTTCCCCGGCAGCCACCTGAAGCTGCCAGTCCACCAGGTCGATGCCGGTCACCAGCTCGGTGACCGGATGCTCGACCTGCAGCCGGGTGTTCATCTCCATGAAGAAGTACTCGTCTGGTCGGTCTGCTGACACGATGAGCTCCACAGTGCCGGCACCGACGTAGCCGCAGGCCGATGCCACGGCCATGGCATGGTCCGCCATGGCCCGGCGAGTCCTCGCGTCGAGCAGTGGAGAGGGGGCTTCTTCCACGATCTTCTGGTGGCGGCGCTGGAGGCTGCACTCGCGCTCGCCGAGATGCACCACGTGGCCATGGGTGTCGGCGAACACCTGGACCTCGATGTGGCGGGGTCGGGTCACCAGACGCTCCACGAGCAGCCGGTCGTCACCGAAGGCGCCGGCTGCTTCGCGCCGCGCAGCCGCCAGCACGGCGAGCAGGTCGCTCGGTGCGCTCACGACGTGCATGCCTTTGCCTCCGCCGCCGGCAGCCGGTTTCACGAGCACCGGGAAGCCCACCTCCCTGGCCGCTTCGAGCAGCTCGCGGTCGCTCACCATGCTGGCGTCGCTGCCTGGGACCACCGGGACACCGGCCGCGGCCACCAGCTGCTTGGCCCGGGCCTTGTCAGCCATCTGCTCCATGGCATCTGGCGGTGGGCCGATCCAGGTCAGCCCGGCGTCGATCACCGCCCGGGCGAAGCCGGCATCTTCGGAGAGGAACCCGTAGCCGGGGTGCACGGCATCGGCCCCGGTTCGCAGCGCTGCGGCCACCAGAGCCTCCGCATCGAGATAGCTTCCGAGCTCGACGGCCGTGTCGGCGCCCCGCACGTGAGGGGCGGAGGCATCTGGCGGTGTGTGCACCGCCACCGACGCCATGCCCCGAGCTGTCAGCGTCCGACAGATCCGGACCACGATCTCCCCCCGGTTCGCGACCAGCACGCAGCTGATCGCTCGCCGAACCGACCCGATGCCCGAAGGGCGATGCGTCACCACCACCGTACCCGCCTCACATCCGGAACACGCCGTAGCCGACGTCGCCGAGGGGAGCGTTGGCTGCCGCCGACAGAGCCAGGCCGACCACCCGGCGGGTGTCGGCCGGGTCGATGATCCCGTCGTCCCACAGCCGGGCGGTGGCGTAGTACGGGTTGCCCTGCTGCTCGTACTGGTCTCGCACGGGGGCTTTCAACGCTTCTTCCTCGTCTTCGGACCACTGGCCACCGGCCGCCTCGACCTGGTCCCGGCGCACCGTGGCCAGCACCGAGGCGGCCTGCTCGCCGCCCATCACCGAGATCCGTGCGTTGGGCCACATCCAGAGGAACCGGGGGCCATATGCCCGGCCGCACATCGAGTAATTGCCGGCGCCGAAGCTCCCGCCGATCACCACGGTGAGCTTCGGCACTCGGGCGCACGCCACGGCGGTCACCATCTTCGCTCCGTGCTTGGCGATCCCACCGGCCTCGTAGTCACGCCCGACCATGAAACCGCTCACGTTCTGGAGGAACAGCAAGGGGATGCCTCTTCGATCGCACACCTCGACGAAGTGGGCGCCTTTGAGCGCCGACTCCGAGAACAGCACACCGTTGTTCGCCACCACACCCACGATGTGCCCATGGACACGGCCGAAGCCGCACACCAAGGTGGTGCCGTACTCGGCTTTGAACTCGAGCATCCGCGACCCGTCGAGCACCCGGGCCAGCACAGCCCGCACGTCGTAGGGGGTGCGCAGGTCCACGGGCACGACGCTGTAGATGCTGGTGGGATCGACCAAGGGATCCTCGGTGGCTGCCACCGTCCACGGAGCCGGGGGTGGTGCCGGCAACGTGCCGACCATGGCCCGCACCATGGCCAGCGCCTCGGCGTCATCTGCAGCCAAGTGATCGGTCACCCCCGAGCGCCGAGCGTGCAGCTCGCCGCCGCCGAGCTCCTCGGCGGTCACCACCTCGCCGGTCGCTGCCTTCACCAACGGCGGACCGCCGAGAAAGATGGTCCCCTGGCCGGCCACGATGACCGCCTCGTCGCTCATGGCGGGCACGTAGGCGCCCCCCGCCGTGCAGGACCCCAGCACGGCAGCGATCTGGGCGATGCCCTGTCGTGACATGGTGGCCTGGTTGTAGAAGATGCGGCCGAAGTGGTCGCGATCGGGGAACACCTCGTCTTGAGCGGGAAGGAACGCGCCGCCGGAGTCCACCAGGTAGATGCAGGGAAGCCGGTTCTCCAATGCCACTTCCTGGGCCCGAAGATGCTTTTTCACGGTGAGCGGGTAGTAGGTGCCGCCCTTGACGGTGGCGTCGTTCACTACGACGACGCACAGGCGACCCGCCACCCGCCCCACCCCGCAGACGATGCCAGCAGCCGGGGCTTCGTCGTCGTAGCAGCCGTTCGCCGCCAGTGCGGATAGCTCGAGGAACGGAGAACCGGGATCGAGCAGTCGCGCGAGGCGGTCACGTGGCAGCAGCTTGCCCCTCGCCACGTGCCGGCGACGCGATGCCTCTGGCCCACCGCTCGCCGCGGCCCGGAGGCGGGAGCGCAGGTCTGAAGCGAGTCCACGGTGATAGGCGTCGTTGCGGGCTGCGTCGGGCTCTGGAGGCTGCGACGCCAGGTCGATCAGCGGGAACCGGACTTCGGGCGTCGCCGCAGCGGGTCCCTCTGTCGAACGATCGGTCGTGCCGGCCCTCATCGTCGCCACCGTAGTCGCCATCGTGACTCGACCTTGTCAGTCGCCGTCAGTCGCCGTTGGTCCTGTCGCCCTCGGTCGCCGACCCCGGCGTCCGACCCTCGAGCAGCGCCGTCGACGCAGGATCCGCCAGAGCCTTGGTACCTGGCTCGCTGGCTCGAGCCTACGGCCCC
>JAKAQW010000136.1 GCA_021819525.1 Actinomycetes bacterium | reverse complement strand
TCTGGGGGAGCGGTGTTCCGGATGCGACTTCGCTCGGTGCCCGTCGTCGACGCTGGGGCGGGGTCCCCCCCGTCGAGCTTCGAGCGCGAGCTGCCTCGTGACCTCGGCGCTGGCGGCGACCATGGCGCTGGAGGTGGCCATGGCGCTGGCGGCGACCATGGCGCTGGAGGTGGCCATGGCGCTGGCGGCGACCATGGAGGCACGCGCGAGCACGGTGATCTCGGCGGTGGGACCGGTGCGGGCGGGAACGGCGGCACCGGTGGTGCGAGCGAAGGCGATCGCCGGATCGGCCACGTCGTCGGCAGCTCCTGATCGTGTACGGTGCAGGCTCTGGCCGACAGATCGGGGAGACGGTCTTGGTGAGCGAGGTCCCAGCCGAACCGGCACCACCGGACGGACCCCTCCAGCAGCTGCTGCACCTGCAGGAGGACGACACGGCGCTCGCCCAGCTACGGCATCGTCTCGACACCTTGCCCGAGCGCGGCGCCTTGGCCTCGGTCGGCACCCGGCTCCGCGAGCTCGAGGAGCAGGCGGTGCAGCTGGAGCGGCGCGCCGGCGAGCTGGCTGGCGCCCAGGCCGAGCTGGAGCGCCAGATCGAGGCGGCCCGTGCGCGCCGCGAGCAGCTCGACCGGCAGATGCGCAGCGGGCAGGTCACCGCGGCACGGGATCTGACCGCTATGGACGAGGAGGTCCGGCACCTGGCCGGGCGTGTCGCAAGCCTCGAGGATCGCGAGCTCGAGGTGATGGAGGAGGCCGATCCGATCCACCGGCAGCTGCGCGAGGTAGCCGAGACCGCCCGCGGCCTCCGAGAGGAGAGCGACCGCTTGCACCAAGCCCTGGCGGCAGCCGAAGCCACGCTCGGCGACGAGATGAGCAGCCTGGAGCGTCGCCGGGCGGAGCAGGCCGGCGAGGTGCCCGCAGCACTGCTCAGCCAGTACGAGCGGATCCGGGCGGCCGGCGACGGGGTGGGGGTGGCCCGCCTGGTGGGAAGCAGCTGTAGCGGATGCCACCTGACGTTGCCGTCGATGGAGGTGGATCGGATCCGCCGCGCAGCGCCCGATGCAGTGGTGACGTGCGACCAGTGCGGCCGCATCCTGGTGCGTTGAGCGGCTCAGGTGCTCGTCCTGGTCCGTCACGGTGAGACCGAAGCGAACGCCGCCGGCGTCCTGCTCGGGAGGGCCGAATCGGACCTCACGGCGCGTGGGTACCGTCAAGCCCAGGCGATTGCCGCCGCGCTCGCCGGCGATGTGGCCGGCTGCCCGCCGGCTGCCCCGCTCATCGCGGGAGATCCTCCCGGTCACCAGCCGATCCCCGTCGGGCCGTGCCAGGTGGTCCGGGTGGTGTCGAGCCCGCTCGGACGGGCCCGGCAGACCGCGGCGGTGGTGGCCGAGGCCTGCGGTGTGGACCAGGTGGAGATCGACGAGCGGTGGGTGGAGCTGGACTACGGAGATCTCGACGGCGCGGCGCTCGACCAGGTGCCAGCGGCGACGTGGGACCGTTGGCGCCGTGACCCGGACTTCGTCCCCGCTGGCGGCGAGTCGCTGAGCGCGCTGGGGCGGCGGGTGAGCGCCGCGTTGGTCGAGCTGGCCGGAGAGCACGGTGGCACGCTTCGCAGCCCCGAGCACGTGGTGGTGGTGAGCCACGTGTCTCCTACGAAGGCGGCTGTGGCGTGGACGCTCGGGGTGCCCGACGGCGTCGCCTGGCGGC
This sequence comes from Actinomycetes bacterium, assembly GCA_021819525.1. Classification (GTDB taxonomy): domain Bacteria; phylum Actinomycetota; class Acidimicrobiia; order Acidimicrobiales; family UBA8190; genus JAKAQW01. Next base: position 7,475 of record JAKAQW010000136.1, on the reverse strand, counting down.
TGTGGCTGGCACCTGGTTCGGCGACGGTGGTGGGGTGGTCAGGGACCGGCCCCAGCTTGCGGGCGTTCAACCTCCGCCTCGGGCTGCCGCTGCCGTACTGAGCCTCACCGAGAAGATCCTTGGGCAGCCTCGCAGGCTGTCACGAATCGGCCCGGAACGGGACAAGACGCAGGTAAAAGGCCAGGTCACCACCGGCCCGAACCGTATTGCGCGACAGCGTGCTTGGGCAGAATTGTACAGACTTCTACAGAATTGGGCAGCTTTCGACAGACACAGCCTTCGACAGACGAGCTTCCCCTAGAAGGCGTTGGTCGGCGTCGGCGTCGAGGTCGGGCGGAACGCCCCGGCGTGGCCAGTAGCTCGCGCCATGGGTCGTCAATGATTCACGATCAGTGCCCAACGAGGGCATCTCAGCTAAAGTGGTCTGCAATGGCGAGACGGACCGCGGTTCTCTGGGGTGGCGTGGCAGCCGGTGTGATCGTAGCGGGTTCGGTCGGGGGGATGGTGATCGCCGGCGCAGGCCACGGGCGGAGCCCCCACGGCCTGGCGGCCACCCACCTCGCGGCTCCGGCGCGCTCCAAGGGGAGCCATGGCCAGGTATCGCCGACACCAGTGAGCGGTGCGGCGGCCGGGGGATCGGTGGTGTCGCCGGAGACCGCAGCGGCGCGCGGAGGGGTGTCGAGCGCTGCCAGCGGAGGTGCCGGCGCCGCGGGCCTCTCGGCAGGCTCCGGCCCGTCGACGGCCTCGACGGGGGCCTCAGTGTCTTCGAGCGGTGTCGTGAGCGCCTCGCCGAGCGCGCCGGCGAGCTCCACGCAGAGCGGTGCGACCCACGCCTCGTCGACCGGTTCGGCTCCGGGCGCTTCGGCCCCGCCGGTGGACCAGGGCACCTCGAGCGGTGCCGATGCGTCGTCGGGTGCTCCGGGCGGATCACGTGACGGTGGCGGCGATCACGTCGCGCCGGTCACCGTCTCCGATGCAGACGGCTCCCAAGTGCCTGCCGGCGGCAGTCCGGTGGTCTTCACGGCCACACTGGCGCCGCCTCCGGGGCTGCCCGGTCCGACCGGTTCGGTGACCTTCACCGTGGCCGAGCGAGGGTCCGGGACCCAGCGCACTGCCTGCACGGTGGCTGTGCGCCAGGCCAGTGCCACCTGTGCTGCCGGCTTCCCGACCGCTGGCCGCTACGACGTCGCCGCCTTCTACGTCCCAGGTACAGGTAGTGGTGGTCGAAGCACCTACGTGCCGTCGCAGGGGGCGATTGCCGTCACCGCGCTGGCCGGCGCCTCGACGAGCTGACGACGCAGGCGGGCATCCCGCCTGACCACCGGGGCGGGCATCGAACGCGTGGCGTGCCGAGCACGAGGGGGAGGCGGTCGGCTCTGGATCGTTGTCCGCTGTGCTCGGCGTCGAACGACGCCTCACGACGGAGCCCGGCTTGCGGACTCACACACCTACGCCGGCGTCACCGTGCTCGTGCAGCAGCATCATGGGTTTGCCAACGGTCGGACCCGGTCAGCAGCTGTGCCCGATGGCCGGGTTCACGGTGTCATCGGTCTTGGCCCCGGGCACCTTCACGCCACGGGCCCGGTCGCCGAGGAGCATGGCGCTCGCGACGATGGCGCCGAAGGCGACGGCTTGGACGGTCAGCTGGGTACCGGGGGGCAGGACCTGGCGGAACAGGAAGAAGCCCGCCACGATAGGCACGGCGTTCGTCGCCAAGTTGGCGGTACCGGCGGCTACCAGGATGTGCCCGTGCTGGAAGGCGCTTTGGAGCTGGATGGAGCCGAGGCTGTAGAAGATCACCAGGGGGACGGCGGCGAGCACCCAGCCTCCGCCTTGGACGACCAGCTTGGCCGACGTGTCGCCGCCGGCGAAGAGCAGGCCGGCGGCGAGGCCGAGCGTCGAGGCCTGGGCGAACTTCGGCCAACGTAACGCGAACAAGGCGGCGGCTCCCAGGCTGATCGCGAGCCAGGCGATGGTGGGGATCGGTCGGGGCCCGCGTTCGGCGGGGTTGGTGCCGATGAGCGACACCGCCAGCAGCGCCAGACCGACGATGGCCAGCGCGACGGCGACGCGCTCGCGCCGAGACAGCCGGCTGAGCCGACCGCCGGTGGACAGGTACGCGAGGACGGCCACTCCCGAGGCGTTCACGCCCTGCACCAGGGCCAGCGGAGCCAGACGGAGGGCGACCAGGTAGACGATCCAGCCGCCGCCCTCCGCGCCGAACCCGATCACCCACCTCCGGTCGGCCAGCAGCGTGCGCACTGCCTTCCAGGGACGGGAGATCGACACCGTAGGCAGCTGAACAGCAGCGGCGTGCTCGCGCGAATATGCCCAGCTGATCACGAGAGCAGAGACGAACGACAGTCCCAGCCCGATCCACACACGTACGGAAGGTGCCACGTCATCTTCAGTGTTCCACACTGCGCCAGGGTGTCGCACCTGCGCACTGGTGGTGTGCAGTGGGTCGAGGCGCGTCGAGCACTTGGGTTCCCAGCCCAGTCGACCTCGGTGCGCTGACGCCGAGCGGAGGAGGCGACGGCAAGACGAGGCGGTGACGGCGGGCGGGCGACGGCGAGGCGAGGCGAGGCGAGGCGAGACGAGGCAGTGACGGTGAGCCGGCCTGTAGGCGGGATTCTGTAGTGCCCGGAGGCACCGGTGGCCATCCATCTATGCGGCCTACCTGGGGACTGCCGACGTTCGACGCCGGCGGACGGGCCGCCCATGTCCCACGTTTGGCCTTGCTCCGGGTGGGGTTTACCGAGCCGGCCGGGTCACCCCGACCGCTGGTGCGCTCTTGCCGCACCGTTTCACCCTTGCCTGTGCCTGCACCGTTTCGGGAGCGGGCCATCGGCGGTCTGTTCTCTGTGGCACTGTCCTGCGGGTCGCCCCGACTGGCTGTTAGCCAGCACCCTGCCCTGCGGAGTCCCGACCTTCCTCGACCCGGCGCCGTCTTCCGACCCGGGCCGCGACCACCCGGCCGGCTCACCGTCACCGACCATTGTGCCAGGTTCGGACCGGCTCCGGGACCAGCCGCCTCGACCCGGCGTCCCAACATCCCGCTTCAGGCTTCTCCCACCACTGCCCACTGCCCACTGCCCACGCTCAGGGCGTGGCTCCCTGTCCGCGACATCGCTAGGGTGGCGCCGGTGGCTCGTGTGACCGTCGGAGAGAACATGGTCCCCCTCCCCTTCCCGGACGACCCCCTGCCCGATGCCGGGACCGTGTCGTCGTCCGAGCGGGCCGAGGCCGCTCGCAGCGGGTCGCCGGCAGGTCGCGACGAGGCTTCCTCCACCGGGTCGCCTGACGGCGCCGCGGCACTTTCGACCACCTCGCCAGCTGACGGCGCCGCGGCACCTTCGACCACCTCGCCAGTCGGCAGCGCCAGAACCGCTCCATCGCCTGACGGCGCCGCGGCACTTTCGACCACCTCGCCGGTCGGAAGCGCCAGAACCGCTCCATCACCTGACGGCGCCGGGGCTGCTCACACCCCCTCGCCGGCCGACCGACCCGACCGAGCCGCTATCGCAGGTGCAGCCTCAGGCCCCGGGCTCGGCGATGTCTCCCCCGGTGACGGCCCGGAGAGCGCGCTTGGGGTCGGGGAGGTGCTCGCCCAGGTGAAGGAGGCGATCGCCGCTGTCTTCCCGCCACGGCGCAGGGTGTGGGTCCGGGGCGAGATCCAGAAGATCACCGAGTCCCAGCGCGGCCACTGCTATATCGACCTGGCCGACCACGACGCCGGTGGCGGCGACGCCCCGACCCTCAAGGTGAACTGCTGGCGGTCGACCTGGGTGCCGCTCCGGGCTCTTCTCGCTGAGCAAGGAGTGGTGCTGGCGGCCGGGACGGTGGTGACCTTGGCTGGGCGAGTCGACTTCTACGCAGTCCGAGGCCAGCTCACCTTCGTGGCCGAAGAGCTCGATGTCGACGCGCTGCTCGGAAGGATGGCTGCAGAGCGGGCCGAGCTGATCGCGCGGCTGCAGGCGGAGGGCCTGCTGGAGCGCAACCAGGCGCTCCCCTTTCCGGAGGTGCCGTTGCGGGTCGGGCTGGTGGCGAGCCCCCGGACCGAGGGATGCGCGGACTTCCTGGGTCGGCTGCACGGGTCGGGTTTCGCGTTCCGGGTGCTGCTGGTGCCGGTGACCGTCCAGGGGATCGACGCGCCGGGCGCCGTCGCCGCGGGCATCGCTGCCGTGCAGGCAGCGGGCTGCGACGTGGTGGTCTTGGTGCGCGGCGGTGGTGCGCGCGCCGACTTGGTGGCCTTCGACCACGAGCTGGTCGCCCGTGCCGTCGCCACCAGCTCGGTCCCGGTGTGGACCGGGATCGGCCATACCGGTGACCAGTCGGTCGCCGACCTGGTGGCGCATACCGCGTGGCCGACCCCGACGGCGTGTGGCCAGGCCCTCGCCGACCAGGTGGGCATGTGGTGGGCGGCGGTGGCCCGACGCGGCGCCCGGCTCGCCCAGAGAGCAGAGGATCGGGTTGCCACCGAGGCACAGATCCACGCCGAGCGTCGCCGCCGGCTGGTCGCGGGCGTCCGGCATCAGCTGTTCCGCCACGGTGACGCCGTGGCGGGACGGGCCCAGCGCATCGTGGCCGGGGCGGCTCGCAGCACCGGCCAGGCTCGGGTGCAGCTGGTCCAGCGCTCGGACCGCGCAGCGTCGTCGGTGGCCACAGCGGTAGTGCGCCAGTCGGACCGGGTGACCACTTGGCGACGGCTGGTCGCCGCCTACGATGTCGATCGGCAGCTGGCTCGGGGCTACACCCTCACCTTCGACGGTGCGGGGCACCTCGTCCGCCAGGTGCACCAGGCCGCAGACGCCGGTACGCTCGTCACCCGGTTCGTCGACGGCTCGGTCCGTTCGACGGTCGTCACCGGGCAGGCCGCCGCCGTGACCAGCAGGGAGCCCCCAGCACCGTGACCAGCAGGCAGCACCGTGACCAGCAGGGAGCCCCCAGCACCGTGACCAGCACCACACCGAGCCCACCGGGCACCACAGATGCCCTCGCCGTGCCTGTGTCCTCGCTCAGCTACGCCGAGGCCAGCCGCGAGCTCGACGCCATCGTGGCGTTCTTCGAGGACAGCGAGGTCGACGTGGACCAGCTGGTGACGAAGCTGCAGCGCGCGACGGCACTGGTCGACGAGCTCGACCGGCGGTTGCGGGCGACGACCGCGCAGGTGGAGGAGCTGGTCCCGAAGCTGGCCGAGGCGAGCCGGTCTGATGCCGGCCCCTCGACCGACGAGCCCTGAGCAGGGACTGCGACAAGAGGCTCCGGGCAGGAGCGGCTCGGATGCCGGGGCCACCGACGAGCCCTGAGCAGGGACTGTGCTGATCAGCGGATCTTTCTGTCGGATGCCTGCCAGCACGGCTCGCGAAGCTCGCGTTCGAGCACCTTGCCGGCCGGGTTGCGGGGCAGGGCCGTGACGACGTCCACCGACGTCGGGCACGTGAAGTGCGTCAGGCGCTCCGGGCAGGAGCCGATCAGCGCCCCCGAGCCGAGCTGGTCCCCGGGGCCGGGCAACCGCCACCACCGCCTTCACTCTCTCGCCCCAGCGGTCGTCGGGGACGCCGATGACCGCCGGCTCGAGCAGGTCCGGAAAGCCGAGCACCACGGTCTCCACCCGTGCGGGGCAGACGTGCTCTTCGCCGGTGACGACCATGTCCCTGATCCGGTCGTGGGGGAATGAGGTCGAGGGGCGTGGGCGCTCGGCGCGGTAGGTTGTCTGCTCGTGCCCCGCTGCTTCTTGAGCGCTGTCGGTCGGGACCAGCCCGGTATCGTGGCTGCCGTCACCGGCGTGCTGGCCGACCGTGGCTGCAACTTGCAGGACTCGTCCATGACCACGCTCCAGGGGCAGTTCGCCATCCTGCTCGTGGTGGCGGTGCCCGAAGCCAGCTCCGCCTCCTCGCTCGAGCTGGCCCTCCAGCCGGTGGCCGAACAGTTCGACCTCGTCGTCGTGGTGCGGAGCTTGCCCGACGACCGACCGCCAGCTCCTGAGCCGCCGGCCGCCTCGAACGCGATGCCGGGTGACGCGAAGCCCTCCGTGGCGGCCGCCTCGAACGCCGTGCCAGGTCACGCGCAGCCCTCCGTGCCGACAGGCCACGCGAAGCGCAGCCCACGACCCCCGGCCGAGCCCGACGTGGCGCCGGGTGAGACGGCGTGGGTGGTGGCCGTGCACGGCGCGGACCACCCCGGGATCGTCCACGGCATCGCCACGGTCTTGGCCGAAGCCGGTGGCAGCATCGTCGATCTCACCACCCACCTCGTCGGCGACGAGCCGCATCCCCTCTACACGCTCACCATGCGTGCCGTGATCCCGAGTGCCGTCGCAGCTCGCACTGCCGAGCTGATCGAGCAGGCAGCCCGACGTCTCGGCGTCCACTGCACCGTCCACGACGATCCGGCCGACGTCCTCTGAGCTCGATCAGGTACCAGATGGCTATGACCGCTGCCCGGCCTGTTCGAGGCGCCGCCACCGCCACCGTGACCGCTGCCCGCGGCCTGCACGAGGCGCTGTCACCGTGACCGCTGCCCGCGGCCTGCACGAGGCGCTGTCACCGTGACCGTCCGGCCGGTGCTGGAGCTGCCCGCGCGAGTCCTGAGCACTCCGGCGCTCCGTGTCGGGCGGATCGACGACGCTGCTCGACGGCTGGCGGAGGATCTGCTGCACACGATGGCCGCCTCGCCGGCGTGCGTGGGGCTGGCAGCGCCGCAGATCGGGGTGGGGCGCCGCGCCTTCGCCGTGGATGTCACCGGCCATCGAAAAGCCCGCTCGTGCCATGGACCTTTCGTGCTGTTCGATCCGGTGGTCGAGGATGCCACCTCGCCCGAGACAGCCCGGGAAGGGTGCATGTCGGTCCGCGACCTGACGGGGGATGTGAGCCGAGCCACCGCGGTCACCGTCTCGGGGCTCACCGTCGACGGTGAGCCCCGCACGCTGCACGTCGATGCCTTCGAAGCCAGGGCCGTGCTCCACGAGATCGACCATCTCGACGGCCTCGTGTTCTTGGACCGCGTCAGCGGGCCCCATGCCGTCTTTGCCCGCAAGGTGTACCGCTGAGCGCGGCGACATCGAGACGACGCGAGCGGTGACGCGGCCGGACCGAGCAGTGAAAGGCCGGTCACCGCGAGCCGTGAAGAGCACGGGCGGTAGACCGGGCAGACGAGGCGGTCACCGCGGCCCGTGCAGAGCACAGGCGCCGGACCGGGCAGGGACGAGCCGGCCGCCTCGGGCCGTCGAGAGCGCAGGTGGGGACCTGGCAGCGGCAGTGGCCCTGGGCCGTCGAGAGCACAGTCTGTCGGATCGAGCAGCGGTGGTGGCCCTGGGCCGTGGAGGTCGCAGGTGGCGGACCGGGCAGCGGCCCCGAACCGCGCAGAGCACAGACGGCGGACCGAGCAGCGCCAGTAGCCGGCCTAGCATGGCTGGCGATGCCCGGGGACCGTGACCAGCCCACCGTCTACTTCCGCCAGCTGCTCGCCGGACG
>JAKAQW010000135.1 GCA_021819525.1 Actinomycetes bacterium | reverse complement strand
CCGAGAACACCAGACCGGGGCACTGTTCGCGCCCCGGCAGCTCTCGACCGTCGAGCTGTTCGAAAACCCGGCGCTTCCGGCAGCTGCGACGAGGACAGCCTCATCGCCGGCGAGAACTGGCCCCGGGGAAGCGCCCGGAGAGCCCGCTCGGGGCAGTTGTAAGGTGGGCTGCATGCCCACCTTCGACATCGTCTCCGAAGTCGACATGCAGGAGGTCCGCAACGCAGTGGACCAGGCGAACCGCGAGGCTGGCACCCGCTTCGACTTCAAGGGGACCGACTCCACCATCGAGCTGGGCGACGGCGAGCTGGTGCTGCACTCCTCGACCGAGGATCGGCTACGCGCGCTGCACCAGCTCCTCCAGGAAAAGCTGGTGAAGCGCCAGGTCTCCCTGAAAGCTCTCGACGAGGGCAAGATCGAGCAAGCGGCGCGTGGCGGAGCCCGCCAACGGATCACCATCCGAGCCGGCATCTCCGGTGACCATGCCAAGCAGCTCAACAAGTTCGTGAAAGAGCTCGGCTTGAAGGGGGTCTCGTCGCAGACCCAAGGCGACCAGCTCCGGGTGACCGGAAAGAAGCGTGACGATCTTCAGCAGGTGATCGCCGCCGCCAAGGAGCACGACTTCGGCATCCCGCTGCAGTTCACCAACTTCCGCGACTGACACACGCTCATCGCTGGAGGGCACCGCCGGTGCCGGCGAAGAGATGAGGCACCTCAGTGAAGATGGAGAGCGTGGAGCACCTTGCAGGAGTTGTAGCCCGGGGTGGGGGGTCGTCCGCGTCGGAGCTGCAGCCAGGCACGGTCCCGACAACCTTCAGCGCCCGGGCCCCGTAGGGTGCCGTTCATGCGTGCTCGTCGGTGACACCGGCCTCGCCGAAAGTGGCCATCTCGCCGAGCACGGCCGCTGCTGCGCAAGCCAAGGGAAGTGCCAGGCAGGCCCCCGTGCCCTCCCCGAGCCGGAGACCCAGGTCGAGCAGTGGAGCGAGGCTCAGATGCTCGAGAGCCACCGTGGCGCCTGGCTCCGCGGATCGGTGACCGGCGAGCAGGTACCCGACGCAGTCGGGGACCAACCCGGCGGCGACCACGGCTGCCGCCGCCGCGATCACACCGTCGAGGACGACGGGCACCCCGGCCGCCGCGCCGCCGACGATATACCCGACCAGGGCGGCGATCTCCAAGCCGCCAACCTCGGCAAGCACTGCCCGCGGATCGTCCCAGCCGGCCACCCGGGCCAACGCCTCGGCGACCACCGCCGTCTTGGTGGCGAGCCGCTCGTCGTCGATACCGGTGCCCCGCCCGGTCACCCGAGCAGCATCGCTCCCGGTCATGGCCGCGATCAACACCGCCGAGGGCGTCGTGTTGCCGATGCCCATGTCGCCGGTCAACAGGCATCGGGCGCCCCCGGCGACCAGCCGGTCGGCTACGGCGGCACCAACGTCGAGCGCGGCGGTGGCTTCGTCCGCCGACATGGCCGGGCCCTTCGACAGATCAGCCGTTCCGGCCCGTACCCGAGCACGAACCAAGTTCGGGCCGCCAGGGACATCGGTGGCCACCCCGACGTCCACCACGACCACAGCCGCCCCCACGTGCCGGGCCAGCACGTTCACCGCTGCCCCACCGGCCAGGAAATTTGCCACCATCTGCCCTGTCACCTCGGTGGGCCACGGCGACACGCCTCGAGCCAAGACCCCGTGGTCTCCGGCGAAGACGGCCACCGCCGCGGGCGAGGGCACCGGGGGCGGGCACGACCGGCTCAGCGCGGCCAGGCGGGCACCGACCGCTTCGAGCGCGCCGAGAGACCCTGCCGGCTTCGTCAGCTGGTCGTGACGGTGACGGGCAGCGACCGCCGCCTGCTCGTCCACGGCGAGCACGCGCCGCCTGGCGCGGGAGAACGCCCCGACGGCCGAGCCAACGGTGACCGCGGTCACCTCGGACACGTCGACTGCACTCGGCATCAACGGATCCCGAGGGCTCGGCAGCTGGCAACAGGTAGCCACGACACGGTGCCCCACCATAGAGGCACCCGAGCACCCGAGCACCCGAGCACCCGCCGAGGCGCCGGCCACAGCAGGTTCAGGTGACGGCGGCGGCAGCCGGGGCCGTGAGACCCCCCAGCTGCCTGTCCCGGTGACGGCGGCGGCGCTCGTGGGCTGTCGCGCGGTAGGCCGGGACAGGGCATCGTGCGGAAAAAAGACCAGCTCTTCTGGTGCGCGGAGCGAATGTCACGACAGCTTGTCAGGCTGCCTCGACCAGCTCGTCACCGAGGAGCGGGGAGGCCGACGAGCGGAACAACCGGTCGAAGATGAGGAACTTCCCTACCCAGAGCACGGCGAAGGTGGTCAGGTTGGCGCCGTCGACCACGACGGTCGCCAGAAGGTGGTGCAGGTGGTGGTCGTCGCTGAACGTCCGAGCCAGCTGGGCGGCTCCCAGGGACACGACGATGCCGGTGACCGACGTCACCCAGAACGGCACCATCTCCCGCCACACCCGCGAGCGCCCGCTCTTGCCCCATGCCCAGTTGCGGTTCAAGAAGTAGGACGGGATGGTCGCCGACAAGTTCGCCGCCAAGGTGGAAGGGACCTCACTCCACAACCTGAGCACACCGAACACCATGGTCAGGACGGCGAACGAGACGCCGGTGGTGATCGCCGACCCCATGGCATACCGGAAAAGCTTGGTCCCTCGCGGGGTGTGAAGAAAGCGCCACAGACGTACTACGGCGTCACGCACCTGTAAGATGCTACAGGCACGGTCTCTGGTATGCGACGCGCGTGCTCACCGTACCGGCACGGATCCGCGTCGAAGTGTAGCCATGTCGACACCGTTCGTGAACTGTACGGAAGCTGGTCTTGATGTCCCTCCTCCTCCTCATCGTCGCCATCGTCGTGCTCACCGTGGGCGTCCGGGCCGTGCGGAGCTACCTGGGCACCGGCCCCGACGAAGCTCGGTCGGTCGATCGCTACGGCCAGGCGCTGCGCACGCTCCGGGAGCTGCCCGAACGTGCTGCGGCTGACAGCCGTCGGGGCGGCGGGGCCTTCGGTGGCTCCGGGGCGAGGAGCATCCCCCTGATGGACGAGGAGGCCTACGGGCGGTGGGCCCAGCGCCGTGCGACCGGAGCCGACGGTGCTCAGCGAGCTGCCGTCGGCCTGCGAGACGGAGCTGATCCCCACCTGGGCGGTGCCCGGGTGTCCACCAAGATCGCACACGACCCCCTACAGGGGTTGGCCGAGCTCAGCACGGGGATCGGCCTGAGCCCGGCGAGCGAGGTGGCCCAGATCATCGGGCTCGACGAGAAGCCGGGTCGCCGCGAGCCGGGCGTGGAGGCGAACGCCCGGCTGACTGGCACCACCGGGCTGGTGCTGATGGTGCTGCTGTTCCTCGAGGGGTGCACCATCCCCTTCATCGTCCAGCTGGTCTCCCTGCACATCTTGATCGGACTGATCCTGGTGCCGCCGCTGGCGGTGAAGATGGCCTCCGTGCTGTGGCGCTTCAGCCGCTACTACCTCCACGACCCCCGGTACCGTCGAGCGGGCCCCCCACACCCGCTGCTCCGGGCGATCGGGCCTCTGCTCTTCGGCTCGACGGTGGTGCTGTTCGCCTCGGGCATCATCCTGTGGCTCACCGGGCCGTCGAACTACCTCATGTTCCGGATCCACCAGCTGACGTTCTTCTTCTGGTTCATGGTGATCGTCGTGCACGTGGCCAGCCATCTCCTGCGAGCCAGCCGCCTCGCCGCCGCCGACGCCGGAGCGGCCAAAGGCGGTCGAGGCGTCGAGCCACGCCTACGGCACCAGGCCCGGCGCCGCCGAGGTCTGATCGGCGCCAGCCTCGTGGTGGGGCTGGTGGTGGGACTGGCCGGGAGATCGGTGTCCACCCCGTGGACCGACGGGCACATCGGTCCCTCGAGCACTCCTGCCGCTGTCTCCACCAGTCGGCACCACCACATCGCCGTCGGCCACGAAGCCCCGAGCAGCACCGGCACGACAGGCCACAGCCAGCCAGCTGCTTAGACGGCCAACACGGGCACAACGCCGGAGCCGACCGTTGGTCACCAGGCCCATCTGCCGCCCTCCTGAGCGAGCCACAGCCGAAGCCGGGCACATCGCGGCAGGCAGACCAGCAGCCGCTCCTGCCCTCCTTGGCTCAGCCAGCCGCTATCGGAGACACCCGCTCCAAGAACTCCACGATGGCCCTGGTGAACGCCGGGTCGAGCACCGCCTGGAGATGGTCGCCACCCACCACGACCAGCTCGGCACCGGGAATGGCGCCGGCGAGCTCGGCGGGATCGCCGACGAGCTCGTCCCGGTCGCCGGCCAGCACCAGCACCGGGACAGTCGCAGCGCCGAGATCGATCGAAGGCACCCGGCGTGAGCGCTGGAGAGCAGCGAGGGCTCGGCGGTCGGCACCCGTGATGTCGGCAAATGCGCGGAAGTTCCGACCCTGCTCGTCGGCGATGGTGGTGGGGTCGTCGGCTTCGAGCGCGTCGGCGATAGTGCCGAAGGCGAGGTCGACGCCTCCAGAACCAGCACCACCGTCGTCGCCGTTCGCGGCTCTGCCCTCCTCTGCCGCGCCTCTGGCGTCAGCCCCGGCGCCCGCGCCGACCGACGACAGCACGAGCCGGCGCCCCACACCGCCGAGCACCGCGCTGCGCACTCGCGGCTCGCTGACCATCAGCGCTGCGGTGACCAAGCCCCCCATCGAATATCCCACCGCGTCCACCGCCTCCACCCCCAGGTGATCGAGCAGGCCTCGTACGTCGTCCACCATCACCATGCCTTCGTAGGCCCGGGGATCGTGCGGCTTGCCCGAGCGGCCGTGCCCGCGGGCATCGAAGGTGATGACCCGACGCCCCGACGCCACCAGGGCGTCCACCACACCAGGCTGCAGCCAGTTCAATGCGCTGTCAGCGGCGAACCCGTGGTGGAGGACGACGTCGGGACCGCTCCCGACGACGTCGAAGGAGATGAGCACACCATCGGCTGCCGCGAACGAACCTGAGCTGGCAGGTACCATCGCTCCTCCTCGCTGCCCACAAGTCAGCGCTCCGGCCGCCGGCTCGTCCGACGCCCGCGCATCTTCCCACGCTACGTGGTTCCACCTCGCCCGTGGCTCGCCTGCCCGTGGTGATGCTGAGAGAATGGTCCGGTGAGCGAAGCCCTGGACTTCTTGGTCAAGCTGCTCGACATCGAGCCCATCGAGATGAACATCTTCCGAGGGGTGAGCCCCGACGAGAACCGTCAGCGGGTGTTCGGGGGGCAGGTGGCAGCCCAGGCGCTCATGGCTGCAGGTCGTACTGTGGCCCAGGGGCGGGTCCACTCCCTGCACGCCTACTTCCTGCGACCAGGTGACCCCACCGTGCCTATCTTGTACGAAGTGGACCGGATCCGCGACGGCCGCTCGTTCTGCACCCGGCGGGTGGTGGCCATCCAGCACGGTCGAGCCATCTTCAATCTGGCGACCTCGTTCCACGTCGACGAGGAGGGCCCCTTGGAGCACCAGTTCCCCATGCCCGACGCGCCCGACCCCGAGTCGCTACCCACCATGCTCGAGCGGTTGGAACCGCTGCGTGACCGACTGTCGGAGTGGTTCGCCCGACCGCACCCGATCGACCAACGCCACATCGGCGCACTGCCATGGGCGGGTCCCACGGGCGCCGAGCCGGTCCAGCGCCTGTGGATCCGGGCGGACGGCACGTTGCCGAACGATCCGCTGCTCCACTCGTGCATCGCCACCTACGCCTCGGACATGTCGCTGTTCGACACCATGTTGGCCCCCCACGAGGTGCACTGGGACGACGCCGACTTCATGGGTGCCAGCCTCGACCACTGCATGTGGTTCCATCGTCCCTTCCGGGTCGACGAGTGGCTGCTCTATGACATGGACAGCCCCAGTGCCTACGGCGCCCGGGGTATCGCCCGAGGGTTCCTGTACACCCGTGACGGCCAACTGGCGGTGTCCATGGTCCAAGAAGGCCTGATGCGCGTCGTCTCGCACGCCATGGAGAAGCCCGAGCATCAGCGCTCGGCCATGGCAGTGTACGAACGGACGTCCGCACCGCAGTAGAGCTGGCGGGGACGGGCGATCTTGGAGTCCTGATCGAGCATCTCCACCCAGTGGGCCAGCCAGCCCGCGGTGCGGGGGATGGCGAAGAGCACCGGGAACATCTCGAGGGGGAAGCCCATCGCCTGGTAGATGAGACCGGAGTAGAAGTCGACGTTGGGGTAGAGCTTGCGGCTCACGAAGTAGTCGTCGGAGAGGGCGATCTCCTCGAGCTCGAGCGCGATGTCGAGCAGCGGGTTCTTGCCGGTGACCGCGAAGACCGCGTCGGCGGTCTGCTTGATGATCTTGGCGCGCGGATCGTAGTTCTTGTAGACGCGGTGGCCGAAACCCTGCAGACGCCCGTGCCCCTGCTTCACGGACTCGACGAAGCTCGGAACGTGGTCGATGCTGCCGATCTCACCGAGCATCCTGATCACCGCCTCGTTGGCACCGCCGTGGCGCGGACCGTACAACGCGGCGCACGCCGCCGCGGTGGCCGAGTAGGGATCCGCGTGCGACGAGCCCACCACCCGCATGGCCGTGGTGGAGCAGTTCTGCTCGTGATCCGCGTGGAGCATGAACAGCACGTCGAGCGCCCGCACCAGCGCCGGGTCGGCTTCGAAGCGCGGCTCGGCCACCTTCCACATCATGGACAGGAAGTTGGCGCAGAAGTCGAGGGAATTGTCGGGGTAGATGAACGGCATGCCCACGCTGAAGCGGTGTGCTGCGGCTGCCAACGTCGGCATCTTGGCGATCAGCCGCGTGATCTGCTTGGCTCGCGACTCGGGATTGAAGATGTCTTTGGCATCGAGGTAGAAGGTCGAGAGGGCGGCGACCGCCGAGACCAACATGCCCATGGGGTGGGCGTCGTAGTGGAAGCCGTCGAGGAACCGCTTGCGGACGTTCTCGTGGATGAAGGTGTGATAGGTGATCTCGCGGCGCCACATCTCGAACTGGTCGGCCGTCGGCAATTCGCCGTGGAGAAGGAGGTAGGCAACCTCGAGGTACGTGGAGCGCTCGGCCAGCTCCTCGATGGGATAGCCCCTATAGCGCAAGATGCCGGCCTCGCCGTCGAGGTAGGTGATGGCGCTGTCGCAGGCCGAGGTGGCCATGAACCCCGGGTCGTGGAACCAGATGCCGGGCAGGAGCTTCTGCCAGTCCGCCGCCAGGACCCCGCCGCGGACGATGGGCATTTCGAGCTGGTTCCCAGACCGGTTGTCGATGATAGTTATGCTGTCGGTCACGACCTTCGGACCCTCCTCGTTCGTCTCACTTCGATCCTAGGACCAAGCCAGGCTCTCGTGACACTCGGGCGACCAGCCCTGTGCCGCTCCGGGAACGAGCGCCGTCGCAGCGGCCTCGAGAACCACCTCGTGGGCCCAGGGTCTCCCACTGAGCTCTCCCGCTCCGGCCAGCTCACCGGTGGGGCTCCGGCCAGCTCACCGGTGGCGGGGTGGCGCCGCGGTGACCGTCTCGGTGATAGCCGGCGACGTGGAGCCCGCCAGGGCAGCCGTGCCGGCGTACACCACGGCGATGCTGTGGAGACCCGGCGAGCGGTAGGTGACGGTACAGGTGGCCACGGCCTGGCGCAACGGCCGGGCGGCGCACTGGGGGATGGTCGTACCGGCGTCCTCGAAAGCGACCGTGCCCACCGGTAGGCCCGCACCAGGTAGGGAGCCGGTGATGGTGGCCGTATAGACCACCGGCTGACCCACGTGGGCCGGGTTGGCCGAGACGGCCACGCTGCCCGAGGTGGCTGCCTGAGCGAGCGCCACCGGGACGATGTCGGCGGGGGCCACAGCAGCCAGGCTGGGCTGTCTCCCCTCCCCGCGAGGCACACCGCCGGTGGCAGCATCGACCACCAGCTGGTAGGTGGACCCGGGCGTCACCCGCAGCCCGTGCAACGTCACCGTCGTCGCCCCCTGGGCAGGCACGTCGACGACGGCTCGAAGCGACGAACTTGCGCTCGAGGTGGATGTCCCCTTGGCCGCCGCCGTCACCGTGACATGGCGAAGGTCCACGTTGCCGGTGTCGGACACGATCACCTGGACGCCGAGGGTGTCAGCGGCGGTCAGCTGGTAGGTCGACCCTCCCGACACTGCCAGTGCCGGCGGTGTGGTGTGGACGCCGGTGATGGCCAGCCCAGGGGCCGGAGCCAGGGACGCCGACGCGGCTATGGCCGATGCCTCGGCCGCCATCGTGGCCGCCGACCAGGTGTCGGAGCTGGTGACCCACCGCGAGGCAGGGAGCCGGGCATGACCTGGCGCCCGGCGCAGCGACCGCCGACAAGAAGCCCAATGGGCATCTGCGCTGCGCACCTCCGACGCAGCAGTTGCCATGGACCGGGCCACGACAGCCTCGGGTGCCGCACCTACCCCCGAGTACCCGCCGAGAGCATCGTCGACCGCATGGAGCAGCGCATCGGCCGCCTGGCGCCGTAGGGTGAAGGCCTGCTCGCACAGCGTCCCAGCCGGGGGGGGAGGCACGGGTGGCACCGCTGCGCCGGCGGCCGATGCTGTCTTGGCTGCCTCGGCGGACAGCGCGGCCATGCCGGCCAGCAGCACCGGGCGGCTGTCCCCTGGCGCTTTGGCAAGCAAGGTGGCCAGCGCCTGGCCGGTGCCGGCGGACTGCGAGGCCAAGGGCGCCATGAGGGCGCTGAACCCGAGATCCACCGAGCGGTCGTACGGGCGCGACTGGCGCTCGGTCTGGCCGACGAGCGCGACCACCAGCAGTACCACGATCACCACACCGACCACGAGGAGCGTGCGCCGGGCGCGGCGCCGCGAGCGGTCCAGATCCGATGTGCGCCGTCTGCGCCTCGCCATCGGCAGGAACCTACAGGCTGGCGCTCACCGGGCGGTCCGGGTCGCCGTGCGCCCGACCGTGGCACAGCTCCGCCGGGGATCTGGGGGCGGGATCTGGGGGCGGGATCTGGGGCCGGGATCTGGGACCGGGATCTGGAGACCGGGACCGCGGGCGAGCCTGCCCTCTCGGCGGCCACGAACGACACGGCACCCGAGCCGTCGCCCATGGTCTGGCCCCGACCAGTTCGCGCCACCCGGCGCCACGGTCGCCGACGCCGATCCCGCTGCGGTAGTGCCCATGACAGAAAAATTCCCGATCGCACTGGTCACCATCCGGAGACCACACTAGAGTGACCAATGGGTAACTTGAGATGAGGTA
>JAKAQW010000134.1 GCA_021819525.1 Actinomycetes bacterium | reverse complement strand
CGATCGCCTGGCGACGGGCGAGAACCGGTTCGCCAACTCGTCTCCACGCACACATTGGCGTACGTGACGGCAAGGGCAGCGCCGCCCACCGCAGCGTGCGCACGAGCTCACCGCAGCGTGCGCGGAGCTCACCGCAGCGTGCGCAGGAGCCCACCGACGCGTGCGCACGAGCTCACCGACGCGGTGGGACGGGCCCCGCCACCAAGCCACTGCGCAGGGCACACAAGATGGTGCCGGCTGCGACCGCCGCCGTCTCGGCCCGCAAGACGGTGTCGCTCAACGCCACCAGGTTCCCGGCACCGACGGCCCGTTCGTCGTCCGTCCATCCCCCTTCGGGCCCGATGCCCACCACCGGCTGGTCCAGGCCCGGGGGGCGGCCACCGCGCTCGGCCAGGGCCAGGGGGACTGGCGCAGCCATCTCGGCCAGGCCCGCCACGCCGACGATGCCGTCGACGGTCGGCAACCAGGCCCGTCGGCTCTGGGCTGCAGCAGACTCGGCCACCCGCCGCAACCGCTCGAGGGCGGCGGCCTGCCGGTCGGCGAAGCGGTCCCAGCGCACCACCGACCGAGCCGAACGCAAGACCACCACCCGGTCCACTCCCAGCTCGGTCAGCTTCTGCACCACCCACTCGGGCCGCTCGCCCTTGACCGGCACGAAGCCCACCGTGAGCACCGGGCGCTGTGCCGGACAGCGCACGACGTCGCCGAGCGGTTCGAGCGCAGGGGACGGGCCCGGCACGAAGCTGCACACGCGCCACGCGCCACGCCCGTCGGCCGCCACCACCGGCTCACCGGGACGGAGCCGCAGGACCCGTAGGAGGTGGTGGGCATCTGCTGGCTCGAGCTCGGGAGCCGTGACGTCGGCCACGAAGACCTGGGCGGCGGCCCCGGCGCCCGCGGGTGACAGCTCCGCACCAGCAGCCCTGGTACCGTCCGGTCCGTCGCCGACGCCGGCCCAGTTGCCACCAGCAGCCCTGGTGCCGTCCGATCCGTCGGTTCCCGCAGCCGGTCCAGTGCCAGGGGTTCCGCCACCCGTAGCCGATCCGCCGGTGCCCCTATCGGATCCGACGACGTCGTCGGGCGGTGGGCAGCTCACCCGAAGGCGGAGCGCAGGCGCGACACGATGCCGTCGGCGGGCGGGTCGACCGTCTCGCCGCGCTCCTCGGCCAGGCGACGCAGCAAGTCCTGCTGGCTGCGCGACAGCCCCGTCGGCGTGTCCACCACCACGGTCACCAGCAGGTCGCCCCGGCCCCGACCCCGGACGTGGGGCACACCCCGGCCCCGCATCCGCACGACGGTGCCGGTCTGGGTCCCCGGCGCCAGCGTCACCGGCTCGGGCCCGTCCAATGTCTCGAAGTCGACGACCGCCCCGAGCGCTGCCTGGGTCATAGAGACATGCAGGTCACCGTGCAGGTCGTCGCCCTCGCGGGCAAAGCGCTCGTCGGCTCGGACCGACAGGTGGACATAGAGGTCCCCGGGTGGACCGCCTCGGGGACCAGCTGGGCCGCGACCGGTGAGACGCAAGGTGGCGCCATTGTCGACCCCGGCGGGCACGTCCACCGTCAGGGTCTTCGACTCGACACGGCGCCCTTCCCCCCGGCAGTCGGCGCACGGGCTCGGCACCGACTCGCCCGTGCCGCCACAGCGAGGACAGGCCACCGCCGAGACGACCTGGCCGAGGATGGATTGGCGGACACGGCGTAGCTCGCCCGAGCCTCCACAGTCCGAGCAGCGCACCAACGTCGTGCCTCGGCGCGCCCCGGTGCCGCCGCAGCTGGCGCAGCTGACCGCCACGTCGACAGTCAGCTCACGGTGAGCGCCGAACACTGCTTCGCGGAAGTCCAGCTCCAAGACGATCTCGGCATCCGCGCCACGGGCCGGACCGCCTCGGCCCCGCCCCGGAGCGCGCCCACCGCCGGCCATGCCGAAGAAGGCGTCGAACAGGTCGCCGAGCCCACCGCCGCCGCCGAAGGGGTCGAACCCGGCTGCGGACCCGTCGGTGCCCTCGGGGCCGAAGCGGTCGTAGCGGGCCCGGCGCTGGGGATCCCGCAGCACCTCGTAGGCCCGGACCACCTCTTTGAACCGGGCCTCGGCTTCGGGGTCGCCACCGGTGGAGTCTGGGTGCAGCTGCCGGGCCAGACGCCTGTACGCTCGCTTGATCTGATCGTCGGAGGCGTCGGTCGGCACGCCCAGCAGGTCGTAGTACTCGCTCGAGACGACCATGGCGCTCAGCGGCCTCCTCGTGGCCGGGTCGACCCCGCCGACCGGGCCAGCCGCTCACCGAGCTGCTCGCCCACCACCTGCACCGCTGCCAGGGCCAATGGGTAGTTCATGCGAGTCGGGCCCAGTACCCCGATGGTGCCGGCCACCTCGCCCGCCGCTGTCACCGGCGACACCACCAACGCGCACGAAGCCAGCGGCTCGAAACCGTGCTCGGTGCCGATGGCCACCGACAGCCCCCGGTCGAGGATCTCCTCGATGAGCTCGACCACCACCAGCTGCTGCTCCAGGATTGCCAGCACCGAGCGCACCGTGTCCACGGCGCCGAAGGCCGACGCCACCCGGGAGGATCCTCCCACGAACACCTGCTCGGCTTCCCCACCGTTCCCCAGCTGGCCGACCACGCCCATGGCTGTGGTCATGAGCCTGTCCACACACTCGTCACCGGTCGGCGCCACCTCGCCGGGATCGCCCAGGGTCCGCCCGACCAGGTGGTGGGCCAGACGCTCGCTGGCCACGGCCAAGGCGTCGTCGGACACCGGCCGGTCCAGCTCCACCGTCCGCTTCTCGACTGCACCGTCGCTGGAGACCACCAGCACCAGCACCACCGCCGGCGCCAACCCCACCAGCTGCGCCGAGCGGACCACCTGGGACTCGTGGCGAGGACCGACCACCACGGTGGCACAGTCGGTCAGCCGGGTGAGCAGACCGCTGGTGTGCGCCAAGAGCTCCTCCACCTCTCCGTGGACATGGGCGAAGAACTGGCGCACCTCGTGGCGTTGGTCGCCGCTCAGCCGCCCCGGGCCGGCCAGGTGGTCCACGAAGAACCGGTACCCCTTGTCGGTGGGGATGCGCCCCGCGCTGGTATGGGGCTGGACCAGGAAGCCGTCACGTTCGAGGCTGGCCATCTCGCTTCGGACCGTGGCAGACGACACGTCGACCCCCGGGGTGCCGATGACGTGCGTCGAGCCGACCGGTTGGGCGGTCTCGATGTACTCGGCCACCACGGCGTTCAAGATGGCGGCCTTGCGCGCCTCGAGCTCCGGCGCCGGGCGCGGAGCTACGGGCGGGATCTCGTCTCGGTGGAGAGGGGATGTGGTCGGCATGGTCGGATCTCGTCGTCTGTCGGGCTCGGGGCCACCGCGGATCAGGTGGGTGTTGGCACTCGATTGTACCGAGTGCCACCGCGAAGGTGGGTCCTCGCACTTCAGGTTCGTTCCGACGGCATGCGCCGGCTCACCCCAGGGCTGAAGCCGGGGGCTTGCGCTCGCAGTCTGGTCAGTCCTCGAGGCGCAGCGCCGAGATGAACGCCTCTTGGGGGACTTCGACCCGGCCGATGGACTTCATCTTCTTCTTCCCTTCCTTCTGGCGCTCCAACAGCTTGCGCTTGCGGGTGATGTCCCCGCCGTAGCACTTGGCCAGCACGTCCTTGCGGCGAGCTTTCACCGTCTCACGGGCGATGACCCGGCCTCCCACCGCCGCTTGGATCGGCACGTCGAAGAGCTGGCGGGGGATGAGGGCACGGAGCTTCTCCGCCATGCGCCGCCCGTAGGCGTCTGCCGACGAGCGGTGGACGATGGTCGAGAAGGCATCCACCGGGATGTGGTTGATGAGCAGGTCGACCTTCACCAGGTTCGCGCTCTGGGTCCCGGCCGGCTCGTAGTCGAGGCTGGCGTAGCCTTTGGTGCGGCTCTTCAGCTGGTCGAAGAAGTCCACCACCACCTCGGCCAGCGGGATCCGGTACACCAGCTCCAGGCGCTCGGGCGAGAGGTACTCCATGCGCTCGAGGTCGCCGCGGCGGCTCTGGCAGAGCTCCATGGTGGTGCCGGTGTGCTCGGAGGGCACGATGACCGTGGCACGCAGCATCGGCTCGTCGATGTGGTCGATGCGCGACGGCTCGGGCATCTGGCTGGGGTTCTCGAAGTGCACCTCGGTCCCGTCGGTCAACGTAGCCACATACGCCACCGACGGCGCTGTGGCGATCAGCGACAGGCCGAACTCCCGTTCGAGGCGCTCACGAACGATCTCCATGTGCAGCAGGCCGAGGAAGCCACAGCGGAACCCGAACCCGAGCGCCCCCGAGGACTCGGGCTCGAAGGTGAAGCTGGAGTCGTTCAACCGGAGCTTCTCGAGCGAGTCGCGCAGCTCGGTCAGCTCGTCGCCGTCGACGGGGTACAGCCCGCAGAACACCATGGGCTTCGGGTCGCGGTACCCGGCCAGCGGAGCTGCCGCGGGGTGGACGGCGTCGGTGACGGTCTCCCCCGAGCGAGCCTCGCCGACGTCTTTGATGCCCGCGATCAGGTAGCCCACCTCGCCGGGACCGAGCTCCGCCACCGGCGTCGGCGTCGGGGTCCGCACTCCGACCTCTTCGAGGTCGTGCACGGCTCCCACCTGCATGAAGCGCACCCGGCTGGTGGCACGCAGCACTCCGTTCATCACCCGCAGTGAGCTGACCACCCCTCGGTACTGGTCGTAGGAGGAGTCGAAGATGAGCGCTTGCAACGGCTGCGTCGGATCACCGACCGGTGCGGGCACGCGGGCGACCACCGCGTCGAGCAGCGAAGCGACCCCTTCGCCGGTCTTGGCCGATATCCGCAAGATGCCTTCGGCATCCAGCCCGAGGACCCGCTCCAGCTCGTCGATGCACCGGTCGGGATCCGCCGCGGGCAGGTCGATCTTGTTCAGCGCGGCGATGATCTCCAGGTCGTGCTCGAGCGCCTGGTAGCAGGTAGCCAGGGTCTGGGCCTGGATGCCCTGCGAGGCGTCCACCAGCAGCACTGCCCCCTCACAGGCCGCCAGCGAGCGGCTCACCTCGTAGGCGAAGTCGACATGGCCAGGCGTGTCGATCAGGTGCAGCACGTGCTCGCCCCAGTGCACGCGCACGTTCTGGGCCTTGATGGTGATCCCCCGCTCACGCTCGATGTCCATCGAGTCGAGGTACTGCTCGCGCATCAGGCGGGGATCGACCGCCTTGGTCAGCTCCAAGATGCGATCGGACAGCGTCGACTTGCCATGGTCCACATGGCTGATGATGGAGAAGTTCCGGATACGGTCGGCGCGAAGCACAGCGGGTCGAGCGTACCGGTTGGGCGGTGCTACCCTGATGGACCGGCCGGTGACCCTGGCGGAGCAGCCGTGCAGAGAGGCGCGTTGCCCATCTCCAGGTCGTCGCGCCGACGTAGGAGCCCCCAACTTCCAAGGACGCCCGGTGGCCAACATCCGCAGCCAGATCAAGCGCAACCGTCAGAACGAACGGCGTCGCCTTCGGAACAAGGCCGTCCGCTCCGAGATGCGCACCCGCACCAAGCGGGCCATCGTGGCTGCCGAGGCCAGCGCCGAGGACAGCGCCGAGCTGCTACGCCTGGCCGTCAAGCGGATCGACAAGGCAGCGGCCCAGGGCGTGATCCACAAGAACCAGGCCGCGAACCGCAAGTCTCGGCTGATGCGCCGGGCGGCGGAGGCCGAGGCGGCCAGCAGCGGCTGATCAGCGCTCGGGGCACTGCAGGCGGACCCGCGTCCCACCGCGGCGAGCTGGGCAGCACCGATGCGAGCTGGCAGCACCGATGCGAGCTGGCAGCACCGATGCGAGCTGGGCAGCACCGATGCGAGCTGGCAGCACCGATGCGAGCTGGGCAGCACCGCGGCGGAAGCTGGCTCTGACCACACCTCTTGGTCAGCGGCGCCGCCCGGCCGCCGCGCGGCGACTGGGCGCCAGCCGGCTGAGCCTGCCGACCAAGACGTCCATCACCGCCGCGGCGTCGAGCGCACTGACCCCGCGCAGATCCAGGTCGGCGTCGGCCACCAGGCAGATCGCCTGGGCCACCTTGTCCGAGCCGAGCCGACGACCCTGGGTCATGGCCTTCTTCACCGGGTAGACGCTGCGCGCTCCGAGCAGGGACGCGGCCTCCTCCGCAGAGCGCACCGGCGCCCCGTCGAGCGCGAGCATGGTCTGGAAATGACGATGCAGGAGCGTCAGGACAGCCAGGGCATTGAAGCCCCCGGGACCGAGCAGCCGGTGCAGCACGGCGAGCGAGGTTGCGCTGTCTCCGGCATCGACCGCGTCGGTCAGCTGCCAGGGTGCCACCGTGCCTCGCTCGCCGAGGTAAGCGGCGAGGTCGTCGGCCGACACGGTGCTCCCCGGCCCGAAGGCGTCGACCAACGGCGCCACCACCCGCGCCAGGCGGCCTACCTCGTCGCCGAGGTGCTCCGCCAGGAGCCGCAGCGCGCCGGGATCCAGGCGAACCGGGAGGTGCCGTACCTGCTCGGCGAGCCACTGCTGGCGCTTGGCGCCGGTGCCGACGGTCACGTCGATCACCGTGCCGTGATCCTGTGCCGCCTTGACCAGCGAGGCAGGTACGGTCCCCCCACCGGCTACCAGGACCAGGTGGACGCCGGGCACCGGTGCCTCGGTCCAGGACAGGAGCCGAGCGACGTCCCCGGCGACCAGCCGTCCGGCATCCCGGACCACCACCACCCGCCGGTCGACCAGGAACGGCGGCGTGGCCAGCGCGTCGCACAGCGCACCGACGTCGAGGTCGTTGGTGCCGACACCGTGCTCCTCGACCGTGGACGCCGGGTCACGAGAGCCGACGAGCGCGGCGAGCGCGGCTCGGGCGGCGTCGGCCACCACCGATGCATCGTCCCCGCGCACCAGCACCACCGGGGCGTGGCTCACGGTCAGGTCCGAGCTCACCGGAGCACCACCGGGGCGTGGCTCACGGTCAGGTCCGAGCTCACCGGAGCACCACCGGGGCGTGGCTCACGGTCAGGTCCGAGCTCACCGGGGCACCACCGGGGCGTGGCTCACGGTCAGGTCCGAGCTCACCGGAGCACCACCGGGGCGTGGCTCACGGTCAGGTCCGAGCTCACCGGAGCACCACCGGGGCGTGGCTGGCCACAGGTGCACCGGCGGCGACGTGCTCCTGAGCGCGAAGCGTGCACGGCGCTCACTGCTCCACCAACGCCGCGAGCAGGTCCCGCACCATACGGGCACCGGCCACGTCGTGGACTCGCACGATACGGCAGCCGCCGATGATACCCACCGCGCTGGCAGCCCACGACGCCTCGATCCGGCCCTCCAGAGGCAGGTCCAGCACCACACCCAGGAACGTCTTGTTCGACGCTGAGAGCAGCAGCGGGTACCCCGTCGTGGCCAGCACCCGGGAGGCACGCAGCAGAGCCAGGGACTGTGCGGCGGTCTTCCCGAGATCCAAGCCGGCGTCGACGACGATCTGCTCGGGGCGAAGCCCGACCGCCTGCGCTCGAGTCGCGCGGTCCACCAGGAAATTGCGTACCTCGCCCACCACGTCGACGTAGTGCGGATCGGGATCCGCCACCCGGGGGGCGAGGCGGATGTGCGTCGCCACCACCGACGCGCCAGCCTGGGCGGCGACGGCCAAGTACTCGGGGTCGGCGAAGCCACTGATGTCGTTGCCGAGCACTGCCCCGGCTCGGAAAGCCTCCGCGGCCACCGACGATCGCCACGTGTCGACCGAGATGGGCACGTCGATGCGCTCGGCCAGGCTGACCACCGCCGGCACGACCCGGTCGAGCTCCTCGGCTTCGCTCACCTCGGGACCGGGGCCGGCTTTCACCCCGCCCACGTCGATCAGATCCGCACCTTCGGCCACCAGCTGCTCGGCACGGCGCACCAGGGCGTCGAGCGCGAAGGTGGCGCCTCGGTCGTAGAACGAGTCGGGGGTCCGGTTCACGATCCCCATGACCAGCGCACGGGCATGCACGTCGTAGTGGCGGTCACCGAGCATGAGCACCGGGGCGACATCGCCAGGTTCGGCCGGGCGCACACCGGCGGGCTGGTGCGCGGTGACCCCTGATCGCTGGGCCGAGGTGGCACCGGCGGGCTGGGACGCGGCGGCCCCGCCAGACAGAGCTGCGGTCCGCCACGCCTGCTCCCCGACAGACGTCGGATCGTCGCCGAGCACAGGATCGTCGCCGAGCACAGCAGCCCCGAGAGACCGGCGGCGACCGCTCAGAACAGCCGGGCGGCCAGCGCCTTGCGATAGCTCGCCGTGCGAGGGTCCTCCGCGCCGAGCGTCTCGAGCAGGTCGATGAACTCCTGGCGCGCCGCGTCGTCGGTCCGCACCTTGTCGAGCAGGCCGTCGAGAAGGGCATCTATTCCCTCTGCGGGCACCTCGACGTGCTTCTGCACCAGCCGGGCCTCGGCCGCCACCTGGCGGGACTCAGCCGTCTCGGGGATACGGGCCAGCAATTCCAGGGCTTCGTCGGCCTCGCCGCGCTCCACCAGCAGCCGAGCCAAGGCGACGACGGCCACCGGATGGTCGTGCTGCTGCTCCAGGGCCGCCCGAAGCGACGCCTCGTCGCCTCGGGCCGCCAGCGTGTCGGCCTCGCTCGGCGCGGGGAGCAGCCGGCCCACGAACTCGCGCACCTGGGCTTCGGGCAGCGCCCCGATGAACCCGTCGACCACCTGCCGATCCCGCACGGCGTAGACCGCGGGGATGGACTGGACCTGGAAGCTCGCGGACACCCGGGGGTTCTCGTCCACGTTCACCTTGGCCAGCTCTACGGCCCCCCCTGTGGCCGCGACTGCTGCCTCGATGATAGGTCCGAGCGAGCGGCACGGACCGCACCACGGCGCCCAGAGGTCCACCACCATCGGCACGACCGTGGAGCGGTCCAGGACTGCCGACTCGAAGCTGTCATCGGTGACGTCGATCACATCCCGCACCCTACCGGTCGCCGGCGATGCATTCGGCGGGGGCGGCACAGTCCGGGGCCGGCACAGGAAGCGAGGGCGGCGTTGTAGCGTGCGGACATGACTGGATTCGCCACCGGGGGCACTGCGGCCAGCACCGGCTCGGGCCCTGGCACCGGCGGCACGGGCTCGGGTATCACTGCGGCCAGCACCGGCTCGGGCCCTGGCACCGGCGGCACGGGCTCGGGCATCGACGTCGAGCGGGTCACCGCCTGGTTCACCGCCGAGGTGCCCGGCGTGGTACCGCCGCTGGACTTCGAGCTCATCGCCGGCGGCCGGTCGAACCTGACCTTCGCGGTGACCGACGCGAGCGGACG
>JAKAQW010000133.1 GCA_021819525.1 Actinomycetes bacterium | reverse complement strand
AGCGACAGCACCGCCGGCTCCGACAGCGACGGCATCGTCGGCTCCGACAGCGACGGCATCGTCGGCTCCGACAGCGACAGCACCGCCGGCTCCGGTGCCCGGTGCGCCTCCCGGCGCGTCAGCGTGGGGGTCCATCGGTAGGTCTCTCGCTGCACTGCGGCGCTCGCCGTCGAGACCCAAGGCATAGCCGGCAAGGAAGGCGTCTGCCTCCGCGGTGCGCTCGTAGCGGGCCACCAACGCCTCGAAGCACGGCCCGTGACCGTGCTCGATCAGGTGAGCCAGCTCGTGGACGAGCACGGCGTCCACCACCCAAGCCGGTGCCGGCCGAAGGAGCTCCGAGATCCGGATCTGGCGGGTCTCGAGGCTGCACGACCCCCACCGCTGACGCTGCTGGGGTGACCAGCGCACCGAGCTTGCCCGCACACCGTCGAGGTAGCGGTCGGCCAGCTCGACCGCCCGCCCGGCGAGCACGTCGTCGGAGGCAGTGATATGGGGACGGTGCCGCAGCACGCGCTGCACGAGACGATCGACGGTGTCGTCTCGCTGGGAGCGGGGGAGCCGTGCGGGGAGCACGACCACGATCCGATCGCTCTGCCAGAAGGCGGTCGCGTACTTACGCCGTCGGGAGCTGAGCCGGATCTCGACGTCGGGCCGAGCGCTGGGCGACGGCTGGCTGCACGGCGGTTTGCTCACCATGTAGAACCATAAGCATCGCGCCGTGCCGGGGGAAGGGCGAACCGGCTCGCCACCGGTGCTACGACGCGGCACCATCCAGGCGACGCTCGGCGACGACGAGGTGCTCGACATGGTCGATCCGGACACCGCCAGCAGTGCGTCGTGCCTCGCTCTGTGCGACTGGTGGTCGCCATCTGCAGATGTGTAGGAGGGCGCTCTGGCCGAGATGATCTCCGCTCCGGTGACTGCCGGCACCGTGCCCTGCGACCGAGCCCGACCGCGAGAAGCTCGAGAAGCTCGAGAAGCTCGAGAAGCTCTCCACCGTGAGAAGCTCGAGCCGGTGGGCCGGTTCCGTCGGCGGCGCCGGTGACTACGGGGACTCCGAAGTGGCCGAACCGGCGTCCTCCGCCCGGCCGGCGCGCGCTGCTCCGTTCGTCGGCCCCAGCTCGTCGGTCGGGCCGACGGTATCGTCCTGGTCCCGGGTCAGGCTGCCGAGGTCCCTGTCGAGGCGGGCGCCGGGGGGAGCCGACCGGCTCAGGACCACCAGCATGACACTGCCGACAGCGGCCACCAGCCAGGTGGTGATGAACCGGTAGACGATGATGGCGGCGAAGGCGTCGCCTGCCGGGGTTCCCGTCAGGGCGAACGCTCCGACCATGCCGCCTTCGACGAACCCGATGCCGCCGGGCACCGGAGCCAGGCTGCCGGCCACTTGCGCCACGGCGTAGGCGAAGAGGGCGTTGTGCCAGGGGATGGGCAGGTCCAATACGGTGAACGCGGCGACGAGGCAGCCGACGTCGAGCGCCCAGTTCGCCAGGCTGAGCACGATCACCTCGACGCCTGCACTGCGAGAGGTCCGGAACTCCGATGCAGCGGTGAGCTGCGTGGCGGCGCGGTGCGCCAGCGCGGCGAAGCGCCTGGCTCGGTGCCGCTCCAAGAAGCGCTCGACCACGTCGACCCGTCGGGCGAGGACGACGAGGAGCACGGCGCCGCCGACGAGCGCCTCCGCGCACACGACGATGGCCCATGGTGGCAGCAGGCCGGCCACCGCTGCCCCCACGAGCAGCAGCACCAGGATCGAGACTCCCGCCAGGTAGCCGCCGGCGATCACCGACCACAACGCCACCGGCATGGGGACGTTCCTCCGGCGGTACTGGGCTACCAGCCAGCCGCTGGCCGGCGCGGTGCCGCCGGGCACCAGGTTGGTCATACCAGTGGCGCCGACGGCCAGCGCCAGCACACTGCGCAGGCGCAGGTGGGCGCCCCCCTCGGCCAGGAGGCGGCGTTGCACCTGGGCGTAGCAGAGGAAGGACAGGCCCTCGATGCCGATGGCCAGGGCCAGCCAGGGGAGCCGGTCCACCTGGAAGTGCCGGAAGGCGGCCACCACGTCCCGCTCGGCAGAGTGCGCCTGGAGGACCACCACCACCACGGCCACCAGCGCCACCAACCCGATCAAGAGCGTGGGTGCGGGCAGCCAACGGGGCCAGCGTCGGCGTCGCTTCTCTGGATCCTTCGCTGCAGCCATTGCGCTCCGTGGACGGGCCGCCCGTGCAGCACCCGGGTCCATCGTGCCACCGCAGGACCCCTGCGTGCCATCGAGCGCCCTCGGGAGCGGACGCGAAATGCGCGTGGGTTCGGGGGTCCGGGCCATCCCGTCTGGGTCTCTGGTAGCCGATGCTGTCGACGAGGTGGAGGATGTCTTGACCGTGCATCCCGAGGTGGCCGAGGTGGCGGTGGTCGGCGAGCCCGACGAGGAGATGGGTCAGCAGGTTGTGGCCGTGGTCGAACCGGCGCACCCCGAACGGGCTGGCACCGCGCTCGGTGCCGAGCCGCAGGCGTGGTGCCGCGGGCACCTGGCTGGCATCAGGTGCCCGCGCCAGGTGCCCGCGCGAGGTGCGTTTCGTGGACCGCCTGCCGCGCCTGCCCGCCGGAAGCTGGCCAAGCACCGTCTCCACTCCGTCAGCGAGGCGACGGTCGACGGGGACCACGGCTGAGCGTCGCAGTGCGCCGGAGCGACACCGAGGGCGCCGGAGGCCTATATGGTGGTGTCTCGAACTGGTACTGGCGAGGAAGGTCGTACATGGCTGAGTCGGGCTCGATCCTTGGAAATCCGGTCGTTCGTCTCGAGGATCCGACATTGCTGACCGGTGCCGGCAAGTACGTCGACGACCTCGAGGCCGCCGGCGCCGCTCAGGTGGTCTTCGTCCGATCTACGGTGGCCCACGGCGACCTGCGAAGCGTCGACGTCTCCGCCGCGAAGGACATGCCGGGGGTGCTGGCCGTCTACCACGGCGCCGGCGACGACCTGGGCATACCTTCCTTCCAGGGCTTCCCGATGCTCCCCGACACGTTCAACCGGCCCGTGTTCGCCCGCAGCCGGGTCCGCTTCGTCGGCGACATCGTCGCGGCAGTGGTCGCCGAGACCGGGCCGGAGGCAGTCGACGCCGCGGAGGAGGTCGTCGTCGACATCGATCCGCTGCCGGCGGTGGTGCACCAGGAAGCGGCCATCGCCCCGGGCGCCCCCCTCCTCTTCCCCGAGGCGGGCAGCAACGTGTGCTTCGTCACCAACCTCGGTGACGAGGATCCCCTCGACGGCGCTGACGTCCGGGTGTCGGTCGAGATGGTCAGCCAGCGCCTGGCAGGGGTCCCGATGGAGCCCAATGGGTGCCTGATGGTGCCTGGAGATCCGCTTGGTGGCATCACCTGCTGGGTATCGCACCAAGCTCCCCACTCGGTCCAGCCGGTGCTGGCCGGGGTGCTCGGGCTCGAGCCGGGCCTCGTCCGGGTCGTGTGCCCCTGGGTGGGAGGGGGCTTCGGCCCCAAGGCCGCTGGCTACGTGGAGTACCTGATCGCGGCCGTCGCGGCCATGAGGCTCCGGCGCCCGGTGCGGTGGACGGAGACCCGCTCCGAGGACATGATCGCTCTGGTCCACGGGCGCGACTACACGATGAAGGCCACGCTCGGCCTGAACGGCGACGGCAAGATCGTCGGCCTCGACGCCAGCATCGTCGCATCCGCGGGGGCCTACCCCGTGCTCGGCGCGGTGCTCCCGATGCTCACGCAGATGATGGTGGTCGGTGTGTACGACATTCCGAAGGTGCGCTTCCAGGGCACCACGGCACTCACCAACACCACGCCCGTCGGCGCCTACCGGGGAGCAGGTCGACCTGAGGCGACGCAGCTGATCGAGCGGGTCATGGACGTGGCCGCCGACCAGATGGGTATCGACCCGGCTGACCTGCGGCGCAAGAACTTCATCGCACCGTCGGCATTCCCGCTCACCACCGTGACCGGAGGGGCGTACGACTCGGGGGAGTACGCCAAAGCCCTCGATGCAGCCCTCGCGGCCGCGGACTATCCAGCGCTGCGGACCGAGCAGGAACGGCGCCGCAAAGCCGGTGAACGGGTCCAGCTGGGGATCGGCGTCTCCTCGTACGTGGAGGTCACCGCACCACTCGGCCTTCACACCGAGTACGGGGCGGTCCAGATCGACGACGACGGTTCGGCAACCCTCTTTGCTGGCACCAGTGTCCATGGCCAGGGCCACCACACGGCGTTCGCCATGGTGGCCAGCGACGTGCTCGGCATCCCGATGGAGAGCATCAAGTTCGTCAACTCGGACACTGCCGCCGTGCCGCACGGTGCTGGGACCATGGGGTCACGTTCTCTGCAGACAGCGGGGAACGCGGTCCTGGTCGCGTCCGAGCAGGTGCTGGAGCGAGCCAAGACGATCGCTGCCCACATGCTCGAAGCCAGTCGCGACGACATCGTCACCGGGGGCGGCGCCCTGCACGTGGCGGGCGTGCCCGGCAAAGTGGTGTCGTGGGCCGAGCTGGCCGCAGCCTCCAGGGATGCCACGAGGCTGCCGGAGGGTATGGAGGCGGCACCGCTGCGCCATGAGGGAGATTTCGACGGCGGGGGCTCGACGTTCCCCTTCGGCTCTCACGTGTCGGTGGTCGAGGTGGACACCGAGACCGGCAAGGTGACGATGCTTCGCCACATCGCCGTCGACGACTGCGGGCGGATCCTGAACCCGCTGCTCGTGCGCGGCCAACAGCACGGCGGGATCGCCCAGGGCGCAGCGCAGGTGCTCTTCGAGTGGATGCAGTACGACGAAGAGGGCAATCCGATCACCTCCAACCTGATCGACTACCTGGTCCCCGCGGCGTCCGAGCTCTGCAGCTTCGAGGCCTCGAACACCCAGACCGACAGCCCGCGGAACCCTCTTGGGGCCAAGGGCGTCGGAGAGTCCGGGACCATCGGCTCGACCCCGGCAGTGCAGAACGCGGTGATCGACGCGGTGTCGCACCTCGGGGTGACCCACATCGACATGCCCTGCAGCCCCGAGCGGGTGTGGCGGGCGATCCAGGCCGCCAGTAGCGCCGGCTAGCTCACCGACCGTCGGCCTGCTGCCGCCCCGCAGACGCCGTCGGCTGCCCGGGGGGTTGCCGTCGGCTCTCAGGGGTCGTTCGCCTCGGCGTTGGGGGCACCGGTTCGATCAGCGGCCGAGACCGTCTGGTGATCGGACCCACCACGAGCACCTGGACGCACCATGGGCACGAGGACGTTGTCCACGATCGCGATGATGGTCTCGCCGGGCAGGTCGGGTCCGAGCTCCAAGAACCGCTGGTGCAGCAGCGCCGGCCCGGCGTCGACACACTCCGGCGCAAGGGCGTCGGGGCGCACGTCGCCTCGCTCGACGCCTGCGGCGAGAACCGCGCGCAGCGACGCCTGGCGGGGAGCGAGCAACCGCTGCCGAAGCGCTGTGGCCAGCTCCGGGTGCTGATGGAGCTCACCGATCATGCCCCGTAGGTACGTGCCGGTGGGGCCGGCCAGACCTTCGGCCATCGAGCGCAGGCAGGCGAGCAGGTCGGCTCGCAAGTGCCCGGTGATCGGGACCGACGCCGGGTCCGCAAGGGCGTGGGTCAGGGCGCTGACGACCAGGTCCACCTTCGTCGGCCACCGTCGGTAGAGGGCGGCTTTCCCGGTGCCCGCCCGCTCGGCCACCCCTTCGTAGCTGAGCCGACCGAAGCCTCGCTGGCCCAGCTCGGCGAGGACCGCGTCGTAGATCGCTCGTTCGAGGACCTCGCCGCGACGACGGTGGCGACGATCGCCACCGGACTCTTCGGGGGCGAGGAACCCGTCTTCCTGGGCGAGGCCCCCGTCTTCCGTGAGCTCGTCCGCCGGGGCGCTGCTCGGGCTGCTCCGGGCCGAGTCGCTGTTCCGGGTCAGGTGGGTGTCTCGGGCCGAGTCGCTTCTCCGGCTGCTCTGGGTCGAGTCGCTGTCGGCCTGGTTCGCGTCGAACGCAATGCGCGGCAGCAGATGGGGGTCGGCTGGCTCGTCGGAGGTGGTGGAAGCGCCGAGCTGGGCACGGCTTGTCTGATCACGGGGAGCCGGCTCGGGGCCGGCACGGTCGCCGAGGACCGGATCCGCTCGGGACGTAGCCGCCGCTGACGTCGTCATGATCCAAGCACCCTAGCATAGTGAACGGTAGCGGTTCTTCAATTGCTAGGCTGTCGTCGACGGGCAGAAGAACGGTGTGTCGAGAATCTCCTCGACTGTGCACGGTGCCCACGAGGAGCGTGACATGAGCATCGCCAGCGCCACGGGGCCGACCAGACCCCCGGTGGGAGCCGACGACCCGTACAAGCGCAAGTGGTCGACGCTGTCGAACACCACGCTCGGGATGCTCATGGTCTCCATCGACTCCTCGATCGTGCTCATCTCGCTGCCCGACATCTTCCGCGGCATCCACCTGAACCCGTTGCTGCCCGGGAACACGAGCTACTTCTTGTGGCTGCTGATGGGCTACATGCTGGTCACGTCGGTACTGGTGGTGAGCTTCGGCCGTCTCGGCGACATCTTCGGCCGGGTCCGCATGTACAACATGGGCTTCGCCATCTTCACCTTCTTCTCCATCATGCTGTCGATCACGTGGATGCACGGCAGTGGCGGCGCGCTGTTCATGGTCGTCATGCGTCTGTTCCAGGGGGTGGGTGGCGCCTTCGTCATGGCCAACTCGACGGCCATCTTGACCGACGCCTTCCCCCCCAACCAGCGGGGCCTGGCCCTCGGGACGAACATGATCGCGCTCATCGCGGGCTCGTTCATCGGCCTCATCCTGGGCGGGCTCCTGGGACCGATCGACTGGCGCCTGGTGTTCCTCATCTCGGTGCCGGTGGGCGTGATCGGCACCGTCTGGGGGATCGTGAACCTGCGGGACAACGGGATCCGCACCCCCGCGAAGATCGACTGGCTGGGCAACTTCACCTTCGCGATCGGCCTGGTGGCGGTGCTGGTGGGGATCGTCTACGGGCTCCAGCCCTACGGTGGGAACGCCATGGGCTGGACCAACCCGATGGTGCTCGCCGCTCTCATCGGCGGTGCGGCGATCCTCTGCCTCTTCGTGTGGATCGAGACGAAGGTGCCGGCACCGATGTTCCGGATCTCGCTGTTCCGGGTCCGGGCGTTCGCCGCGGGCAACGTCGCCGGGCTGATGGCTGCCCTCGGCCGCGGTGGGCTCATGTTCATCCTCATCATCTGGCTGCAGGGGATCTGGCTTCCCGAGCACGGCTACAGCTTCGCCCGCACCCCCCTGTGGGCAGGCATCTTCATGCTGCCGCTGACAGCGGGCTTCCTCATCGCCGGGCCGCTCTCGGGCTACCTCTCGGACCACTTCGGCTCCCGGCCCTTCGCCACCGGCGGCATGCTCATGGCTGCAGCGAGCTTCGTGCTGCTGGAAGTGCTGCCCGTCGACTTCTCCTACGTCTGGTTCGGCCTGCTGCTGCTGGCCAATGGGCTGGCAATGGGGCTGTTCGCCTCACCGAACCGGGCTGCCATCATGAACTCGCTCCCTCCCGACCAGCGGGGCCAAGGTGCCGGCATGGCCACGACCGGGATGAACGCCTCCATGGTGCTCTCCATCGGTATCTTCTTCACCCTCATCATCGTGGGTCTCTCCGCCTCGCTGCCCGCTGCCCTATACAGCGGCCTCACCGCCCACGGCGTGCCGATCGCTGCCGCACGGAAGGTGTCGCACCTGCCCCCGACAGCGTCGGTCTTCGCCGCCTTCTTGGGCTACGACCCGGTCCAGAACCTCCTCGGACCGAGCGGGGTGCTCGGTCACCTGACCCATGCGCAGGCCACTTTCTTGACCGGCCGTTCGTTCTTCCCGAGCCTCATCGCCAAGCCCTTCGGCAAGGGTCTGCACGAGGCCCTCGACTTCGCCGTCGCCGCCTGCCTGGTGGCTGCGGGGGCTTCGGCTCTGATGGGCAAGCAGTTCTTCTACCAGGCCCCTGTCGACACGGTCCCTGCTCCTGGTGAGCCGGCCCCCGTGTCAGCTGGATCATCTGAGGAGCTGGTGTCGGTGAGCACTTCGGACGGCGGCGTCGGGTCGGATCCGGTCGTGCGGAGGCAGTAGCCGCCGGCTCCGCCCGGACGAAGGGCGCAGGCGGAAGGTGCGCCTCCGGTCGCCGCCTCGGGCAGCCTTCCCGCGTGCGAGGCCGCGGGACGGTTGCTCGGTCTAGGCGCCCGTCCGGCCTTCGGGCCCGGTTCCAGGCGAGCGCGGTCCGCGGGCGTGCTCGCAGCGCGCTGCGGCGGCGAGGCGGCCGGGTGGATCGAACGGTGACGAGACCGGCTACGCAGGCGAGCGCGCAGGCCCGAGCCCACCGGCCAGATGGCGTGCCCTGAGGAGCACGTCGTCGAACATGGCCTCGGTCAGCGTGCCGGTGAAGGTGTTCCTCTGGCTCGGGTGGTAGGAGCTGAGGAGCACAGGACCGCTTCGGGCTGACGCCTCCGCGCCGTGGGCAAAGGGAGGCCGGGGGGTGATGCCGAGCTCGACAGCCATGACGTGATGGGCGAATTGCCCGAGCGCGACGACGACCCGTACCTCGCCGAGCAGCGAGAGCTCGCGGCGCAGGTACTCGAGGCAGGTGTCGCGTTCGGATCGGGTGGGCTTGTTCTCGGGTGGCGCGCAGCGGACTGCGGCGGCGACGTAGGCATCGGACAAGACGAGGCCGTCGTCGAGGGCCACGCTGTCGGGCTGGTTCGCGAAGCCGGTTCGCCACAGGGCGGCGAAGAGCCAGTCCCCGGAGCGGTCACCGGTGAACACCCGGCCTGTCCGGTTGCCGCCGTGGGCAGCGGGGGCCAGGCCCACGAGCAGGACGCGTGCGGCTGGGTCGCCGAAACCAGGAACCGGCCGCCCCCAGTACTCCTGGTCCATGAACGCTGCTCTCCTCGTGCGGGCCACGTGCTCGCGCCAAGCCACCAAGCGGGGACAGCGCCGGCACGAGGTGATCTCGTCGCGCAGGGAGTCGAGTGGCGAGGTGCGCGCGATGGGCTCCCGACACCCCGACAGGACTTGATCGTGATCCTGACGGTGCGCTTCGCGTCCTTGCTGCAAGACCACCGCCTTCCTGAAGTTGCGCACCGGAGCCGAACCGGGCGCTCCCACGCACACCAGCGGGAGATCCCAATGGCCCCCGCCAAGTTTCCCCCGAGCGAGCTTTGCACAACGCCGGGGGCACCTGCTGTGCGTGGCACCGGTTGATCGGCGTGGCCTGCTGGGTGCGCCCTCTGCTACACCAATGGGTGTATGATGGTGTCGATGGGGCGGACGAACATCGAGA
>JAKAQW010000015.1 GCA_021819525.1 Actinomycetes bacterium | reverse complement strand
CCCAATGCCGGTGCCAGCCGGTGCCGGCCGGTGCCGGCAGCATGCCACGCCAGCCAGTGCCAGTGCCAGTGCCAGTGCCAGTGCCAGTGCCCGCCACCGATAGGGTGCGACAGTGGACGGTTCGACAGTCCCTCGCCAAGTCGATCCGAACGGCGCGATGTCGACGAGCCTCGGCGACGTGTCGACGGTGTCGGCGCCCGTGCCAGGAGGGCGCGGCGGCGACCAGCGCATACCCCGGCCGCCCGACGCCCGTCCCGGTGCGCCCGCACCGTGGGCCCAGCTGGGGGCCGAGCGGCGCCGGCGGATCCGGCTGGGCACGGTGGTCGAGGTGGTCCGGGCTCGTAACCGGGCGTCGTCGCCGGACGCTGCAGCGGTGCTCGGCACGGAGCCGGCGTGCCGCAGCGGACCGCTGGCTGTGCCGGAGCTCGAGCAGCTGGGGACGCCCAGTGTGCGCTGGCCCGGTGGCGGGCCCGACGACCTGGCAGCGGTGCTGGTGGCCCTGTTCGAGGAGAGCGACGAGACCCGGGTGGTCCTCACCCGGCGCTCCGCAGGGCTTCGAGCTCACGGCGGTGAGGTGAGCTTTCCGGGGGGACGGGCCGAGCCCGGGGAGAGCCCCGAGCAGGCGGCGTTGCGCGAGGCGGCCGAAGAGGTCGGGATCGAGCCGGCAGCGGTGAGGACAGCGGGATGGCTCGGCGCGCTGCAAACCGTCTCGTCGGGCAGCCGCATAGTGCCGGTAGTCGGGGTGCTCGATACCCGGCCGTCGTTCCGGGTGAACGTCGCAGAGGTGGCTCGGGTCTTCGACGTGGCACTGGCCGAGCTGCTGGCCGACGGGGTTTTCCGCCAGGAACGTTGGCCTGGTGCGTCAGATGACGGCGTCGAGGTGTGGCGACCGGTCACGTTCTTCGAGCTGGCTGGTGAGACCATCTGGGGGGCGACGGCAGCGATCCTGTTCGAGCTGCTGAGCGCCGTGGTCTGCTGAGCGCCGGCAGCTGAAGCGCCGAGGCCGGTGGCCGGTGGTCGAGCTGCCGACCCGATGCTTCACGGTGGCCAGCGGCGCTGGAGCCCGTGCCGGGGCCGGTTGCCGCCCGCGCCTGGGGTGGTCCGCTGAGCCTGAACGTGCAGCGGCGTCATGCGCCGTCGAGGGTTCGGGCGCCAGGGTATCCTGTGGGCGGCAGCGGTCGGGCTGGTCGACGGTCCGGGCGCTCGTCCAGCTCGCCGTGGTGCGCTTCGCGGTGACGACACAGTGCCCGACCGAGCGTCGGCAGCGGCCCAACCGATGGGAAGAGGAGATCTGGTGGCTGACATCGAGATCGGGATCTACAAGTCGGGCCGCCAGGCCTATGGGTTCGACGACATCGCCATCGTGCCCAGCCGCCGGACGCGAGACCCCGAGGACGTGGACATCTCGTGGGAGGTGGATGCCTTCCGCTTCGAGCTGCCGCTCATGGCCTCGGCCATGGACGGGGTGACCAGCCCTCGAACGGCCATCGAGATCGGCCGGCTCGGCGGCGTGGGCGTGCTGAACCTCGAGGGGCTCTGGACCCGCTACGAGGATCCCGAGGCGCTCTTCGAGGAGATCGCCGAGCTGCCCGACGACAAGGCCACTGCCCGGATGCAGCAGATGTACCAGGAGCCCGTGAAGGCGGAGCTGGTCACCGAGCGGATCCGGCAGATCAAGGCGGCCGGGGTGGTGTCGTGCGCGTCGATCACCCCGCAGCGCACCGAGGAGCTCGCTCCCGCGGTGCTGGCCGGCGAGCTCGACCTGCTGGTGATCCAAGGCACCGTGGTCTCCGCCGAGCACGTGTCGAAGACGGTGGAGCCGCTCAATTTGAAGCGGTTCATTCGCGAGTTCGAGCTGCCCATCATCGTCGGGGGCTGCGCGTCCTACCAGGCGGCACTGCACCTCATGCGCACCGGTGCGGTGGGCGTGCTCGTCGGTGTCGGCCCGGGGAACGCCTGTACCACCCGGGGTGTGCTCGGCCTCGGCGTGCCCCAGGCGACCGCCATCGCTGATGTGGCCGGGGCCCGCATGCGGCACCTGGACGAGACCGGTGTGTACGTCCACGTCATCGCGGATGGCGGCATGAGCCGGGGCGGGGACGTGGCCAAGGCCATCGCCGTCGGGGCCGACGCCGTCATGCTGGGATCCCCGCTGTCGTCGGCGAAGGAGGCGCCCTGCCCCGGGTTTCACTGGGGTATGGCGACGTTCCATCCGACGCTGCCTCGCGGTGCCCGCGTCCGCACCGCGGTACGCGGGACGCTCGAGGAGATCCTGCTCGGACCGGCCCACGAGAACGACGGTCGGATGAACCTCTTCGGCGCCTTGCGTACCTCGATGGCGACCTGCGGCTACGAGACCGTCAAGGAGTTCCAGAAAGCCGAGGTCATGGTGGCGCCCTCCCTGCAGACCGAGGGTAAGGCCCTGCAGCGGTCCCAGGGTGTCGGCATGGGCCACTGAGATGCCCGCCGCACCGTCACCGCTCCGCGGTGCGGGCACCGGTCGAGAGACCGTGGTGGTGGTGGACTTCGGCGCCCAGTACGCCCAGCTGATCGCCCGGCGGATCCGCCAGGCCCGGGTCTACTCGGCGATCGTCCGCCACGACGCCGGCGTCGAGGCCATCCTGGCGCTCGAGCCGAAGGGCATCGTCCTCTCTGGCGGGCCGGCGTCGGTGTACGCCGAGTCGGCACCGGCTGTCGACCCGGCCGTCTACGAGCTGGGGGTGCCAGTGCTCGGCATCTGCTACGGCGCCCAGCTGATGGCCAGCCAGCTCGGTGGCACCGTGGCCAGAACTGCCCAGGGCGAGTACGGTCGCACCCCGCTCGAAGTCACCGACCCGGGCGCCGTGGGCTCGTTGCTCGCGGACTGGCCCACCGCCAGTGGCCCAGTCGGCGTCTGGATGAGCCACGCCGATGCCGTCACCGAAGTCCCAGAGGGGTTCGCGGTGGCCGGCTCTGCGCCCGGGGCACCGGTGGCGGCGTTCGGCGACAGTGCTCGCCGGCTCTACGGCGTGCAGTTCCACCCTGAGGTGGCTCACACCGAACGGGGCCAGGAATTGCTCGAGCGCTTCCTCTTCGATGTCTGCGGTGCGCTTCCTACCTGGACGCACACCAACATCATCGAGCAGGGGGTCGCCGAGGTACGTGCCCAGGTCGGCTCCGGCCGGGTGCTGTGCGCGCTGTCGGGCGGCGTCGACTCGGCGGTGGCCGCCGCCCTGGTGCACCGGGCTGTGGGCGACCAGCTCACCTGTGTCTTCGTCGACACCGGGCTCATGCGCGCCGGAGAGGGCGAGCAGGTCGAAGAGACCTTCCGCCGTCAGTTCCAGGTGGACTTGGTGCACGTGAAGGCGGCTGACCGCTTCTTCGGCGTGCTCGAGGGGGTGACCGACCCCGAGGTGAAGCGCAAGGCCATCGGCGAGACGTTCATCCGGATATTCGAAGAGGTCGCCCGCGACGTCGACAGCGCACGGTTCCTCGTCCAAGGGACGCTGTACCCAGATGTCGTCGAATCAGGGACGGCCGACGCGGCGAACATCAAGTCGCACCACAACGTCGGCGGTCTCCCCGAGGACATGGACCTCGACCTGGTGGAGCCGTTACGCCTGCTGTTCAAGGACGAGGTTCGGGCGGTGGGCCAAGAGCTGGGACTGCCCGAGGAGATCGTATGGCGCCAGCCGTTCCCAGGACCGGGCCTCGCGGTGCGCATCGTCGGCGAGGTGACCCCCGAGCGCGCCGCAGTGCTCCGAGCGGCAGACGCCATCGTCCTCGACGAGGTGCGCCGAGCCGGGCTGTACCAGGAGCTGTGGCAGAGCTTCGCCGTGTTGCTCGCGGTGCGGACTGTCGGCGTGATGGGCGATGGCCGGACCTACGCGCACCCCATCGTCATCCGGGCAGTGACCTCCGACGATGCCATGACCGCCGACTGGGCCCGCCTGCCCTACGAGCTGGTGGAGCGGATCTCCTCGCGCATCGTGAACGAGGTCGAGGGGGTGAACCGGGTAGCGCTCGACGTCACCTCCAAGCCGCCGGGCACCATCGAATGGGAGTGAGCCGAGCCACAGCCAGCCCGGCGCCGCTCGGGCAACACCCCTCCGCTACGGTAGGCCCGATGCCGTCTTCGTCGCTGCGTGATGCCCTCGGACGGGCAGGCTGCTGAGGTGTCGCCCGCCGAGGCAGGCTCTGCCGATCCCCGGTTCGCGGCCGGCCAGCGTCTCGGAGTGCCGTCGACTTCGACGCCTACCCCCCGGTTCGCGGCCGGCCAGCGTCTCGGAGTGCCGTCGACTTCGACGCCTACGATCTCGCCGCCCAGTGGTGGTTCGGCGCGTGATGACGACCAGACGTGTGGCGACGACCGAGCGCGCGAAGACGACCGAGCGCGCTGGGACGACCGGATGCGCGGGGCGGAAGCCCGTGCACCGGCGCAGGTGGCGAGCCCCGACGACCTCCTTGTCGGGTTGAACGAGCCCCAGGCCCGGGCAGTCGCGCACAGAGGTGGCCCGCTGCTGGTGGTGGCCGGGGCGGGATCGGGCAAGACCCGGGTGCTCACCCGGCGCATCGCCCACCTGATCGCCACCGGCGACGCGCGGCCGTCGGACATCTTGGCTATCACCTTCACGAACAAGGCTGCCGCCGAGATGAAGGATCGCGTGGCCAAGCTGGTCGGACCGCCGGCGAACGCCATGTGGGTGTCGACCTTTCACTCGGCGTGCGTGCGGATCCTCCGGGCGCACGCACCTCGGCTCGGGTACCGCAGCTCGTTCACCATCTACGACGACGCCGACAGCCGCCGGCTGGTGGAGCAGGTGGAGAAAGAGCTGGATCTCGACACGAAGAAGCTGCCGCCTCGAAGTGTGCAGGGTGTGATCTCCGCCGCCAAGGCCGACCTGGTCGACTTCGAGACGTTGCGGTCGCGCGCCGTCACCGTGTTCGACCGGCGGATCGCGGATGTCTACGCCGGCTACCAGCACCGGCTGCTTGCCGCCTCGGCCATGGACTTCGACGACCTGCTCATGGTGAGCGTCACCCTCTTGCGCTCGTTCCCCGATGTCGTAGACGGGTACCGGGCCCGCTTCCGCCACGTCCTGGTCGACGAGTACCAGGACACCAACCGAGCCCAGAACGAGCTGGTGGTGCTGATCGCCGGCGAGCACCACCAGGTGTGCGCGGTCGGCGACCTCGACCAGGCCATCTACGGCTGGCGAGGCGCGGACATCACGAACATCGTCCGCTTCGAAGAGACCTTCCCCGGCACCACGGTGGTGGCTCTCGAGCAGAATTACCGTTCCACCCGGGTCATCTTGGATGCGGCCAACGCTGTCATCGCGAAGAACGCCACCCGTGTCCCCAAAGCGCTGTGGACCGACGGCGAAGCCGGTGAGCAGCTGCGGCGCTACAGGGCAGACGACGAGCACGACGAGGCCACTTGGCTGGCTGCCGAGATCGCCCGGTTGCAGCGCGTCGAAGCTGTCGGCCATGGGGACGTAGCCGTGTTCTTCCGGACCAACGCACAGAGTCGGGCGCTCGAAGAGGCGCTGGTGCGCGCCGAGGTGCCCTACACGGTGGTGGGTGGCACCCGCTTCTACGACCGGCGCGAGGTGAAAGACATCCTCGCCTATCTGAAGGTGCTGGCGAACCCGGCAGACGAGATATCCGCGCGGCGGATCGTGAACGTCCCGCGCCGCGGAGTGGGTGCTACCTCGACGGACCGGCTGGTGCGGTGGGCCCGCGCGCAGGGGCGTAGCTTCACCGAGGCATTGGAGCATGCGGCGGAAGCCGGGGTGAGCGGTGGCGCGCTGCGCGGTGTGGCGCAGCTGATTGCGCTCCTCGGCGAGCTCGCGGCCATGGTCGGAGCCGGCTCTGGTCCCGGTGAGCTGGTGACGGCGGTGGTGGAGCGCAGCGGCTACGGCGCCGAGCTGGCCGCCGACGACAGCATCGAAGCCCGTGGCCGGGAAGAGAACCTCGCGGAGCTGGCCGGGGCGGCCGCGCAGTACTCGAGCCTGGACGAGTACCTGTCGTCGGTGGCGCTCGTGTCCGACGCGGATGACCTCGACCCGAGCAGCGGCCGGGTCTCGCTCATGACGCTGCACACGGCCAAGGGGCTCGAGTTCCCGGTGGTGTTCATGGTGGGGATGGAGGACGGTGTGTTCCCCCACGCCCGGGCGCTCGAGGATCCGGCCAAGCTCGAAGAGGAGCGCCGCCTTTGCTACGTGGGGATCACCCGTGCCCGGACGCGGCTGTACCTCAGCCACGCGTGGAGCCGCACTCTGTTCGGGTCCACCAGCCAGGCCATCCCCAGCCGGTTCCTGGCCGAGCTCCCAGACGAGCTGGTGCGCGACATCGGCGGGGGCACTGGGGCGCTGCGTACCATCAGCGCATGGGACGGCACCCGACCCGGCAGCGGGTGGCGTGGTGCGGCCCGCCGACGGGCATCGCCGGATCCGTGGGTGTCAGACGACGGCTTCGGTGACGGTGCTGGTTCGGGCGGCGCCGATGATTGGCACGACCCTGACCCGTGGGGGGATCGCCATGGCGCCAGCCAGCCACCGCCGCTCGAGCGGTCGGGATCGAGCCGAGCTTCATCGGCCACGCGCGCTGCTGGCGAGCAGGTCTCGTTGCCGCCCCGGGCTCCCCGGTCGCCCAGCAAGCCTCGGCGTCCGAGCCGGTTGCCGAAGATGGCCCAAGAACGCTTCGACCGGGAGCGGTGACAGTGAGCGTCGCGCTCGCACCGAGCGCCGGCTGGGAGCCCATGGTGCTCCGTGCCGGGTGCGGCGCCGCGGGGGTCCGAGCCGACGCCGGGGTCGTCCGGTGACCGGGCACCGAAGCGTAGGTCCCGGGCACCGAAGCGTAGGTCCCGGGCACCGAAGCGTGGGTCCCGGCGCGGTGGCGGACGGTGTCGACGCGAGGTGTGGTCGGTGAAAGGCCGGATCTGGCTCGTCGTCGGCGTGGTGGTCGGCGTGGCCATGGGCATCGGGAGGTTCCCGTACTTCAGCGGCGCCGCGGCGTCGCTGTCGGACACTGCGCTGCGGGTGGTGGGCACCATCGGAGAGACCCTGGTCCACGACACCGCGCGCTACGGGGCGCCACGGCGGGTGGTGGAAGGGTTCCAGGCACTGGTGGCGGTGCTCGTCCCCGGGGTGACGGCCCTCCTCCTGGTCTACGCGGCGCGCGGCACTCTGCGCCTGCGCCAAGTCGTGGCCGTCCTGATCGCTGCACTCGGTGTCGGCGCCTTCTTCTACGTGCCGGGCGGCTCGGCCATCGGTGTGCTGCTGCTGGCTCTGGCGGCCGCGGCCCTGGTCGTGGCGGCCACCGGCCCACTGGTGGCGGCTCCGCTGACCGCGCTGGCCGGCTTGATCGGTGTGGTGTTCTTGCCCAGGCTGCTCGACAGTCACAGCACCCTGCCCTCCGGGCCGGTCGAGGTGCTCCACGAAGCGCTGTTCGCCACGCCGGGAATGCCGCTGTGGCTACGGGTGGTGGTGCTGGTGGTGGCCATCGTGCCCTTTGCCATGGCTGCCCGGCGTGTCCTCGACTGAGGCTGCCCGGCGTGTCCTCGACTGAGGCTGCCCGGCGTGTCCTGGACCGACGGTGCGAGGCACCCCAGCGGGTGCAGCGGGCGCAGCGGGTGCTCGCTCAGCGGTCCTGGCTGGTAGCGGCCGCTACGCCAACTCGTGACCGGCTGGCCGGCTGCGCTGCGGTGGTGCGATCCGTCAGCTCAGCGCTCATGGCCGCTCGCCACTGCCACCGGCAGCTCGTCGAGCAGCGAGGCGACGAGGAGCCGGCCGTGGCTCGTACGCCGTGCGGCGCCGGTCAGCTCCAGGTGCCACGCCATGGGCGCGTCCGGTGGCAGGACGACCGCTGTGTCGGACCACACGCCGGAGCCGACAGGGAAGCGGCCGGTGCCGACCAGCCCGACGACGAGGCGCGGGACGACCGCCAGCACCCAGCGACCTCGCCAGCGGCGGGCGAAGGCGACTATGTGCGACGCTGCTGGGCCGGTGGCCGCGAGCGGTAGGTAGGTGCCGGAGCGGAACAGGCCCCGATGCCGACGCCGGAGGTGCAGGGTCGTGCTGGTGACGAGACGTTTGACGGTGCCGCTGGCCCACTCTTCCAGCAATGCCCGAGGCTCGAGCCGTGCTCCCGCAACGGCGGTCAGATGGTCCAGTGCCTTGCTGGCCGCGTCCACGTCCAGCGGTCCGCGATTGTCCGGATCGACGACGGTGAACACCCACCCTTCACAGCCCTGGTAGATGTCCGGCACGCCGGGGGCCATGGTCTGGAGCACCACCAGCGCCAGGCTGTTGGTGACAGTGGCCGGTCCGATGCCAGCTACCAGGCGGTCCATTTCGGCCAGGAAACGGTCCCCCGCCTCGGTGATGAGCAGCCGCCGTATGAAGCGGGCCACGGCTCGCTCGTGCTCGGCGCCCGGCGCCGTCCAGCTGGTGCGGCGCTTCGCTTCGCGCGCTGCCTTCTCGGCGTATCGCTGGAGCCGTTCGAGCAGGTCGGCTCGTCGGGCACTGCGCCGCGAGGTAGGCGCGAGGGGCTCGAGCGGCCAGATGGCAGCCATGGTCTGGTAGAGGAAGCGCTGCTCCAGTTCGTCGGGGCTTCGCCCGTGCTCGGTGAAGAGCACCAGCGGGTCGTGCCGACGGCACCACCGGTCCATCAGCTTCTCGAAGGACGACGCCGTCTCGGTCAAAGCAGCCAGGCGGCAGCGGGCATCGGCGGAGCGCTTGCTGTCGTGGGTGCTGAGGGTGTTGAGCGCCTGCGGGGTGGATCGCTGGCGCAGGGCCATGGCATCGTGGAATTGTCCGGTGCCCACCGCTGGTTCGTCGGGGGTGCCGCCCACGTCCACTTGGGCGAGAGAGCCACCGAAGCGGTAGCAAGCGGTGTCCTCGACGCCTTTGGCGGCTACCGCGGTGCACAGCTGCTGCCAACGCCGTACTGCCAGTCGCCACAGAGCGGCCAGCTGCGCGTCGGGCTGGTCGACGGCAGTCGGATCGGTCGAGCGATCGAACCCGCCAAGCAGGAGCGCGGTGAGCTCGTCGAGCGCTAGCCGCAGATCCTCCGGCGTATCCCCGGTGCTCGGTCTGGCCGACCACTTCGCCGAGGCCGACGAGCTCAGCGCGGCCGACGGGCCCGGCCCGCACTTCGGCGGTGACGTGCCCGCCGGGCCCAGGGCAGCTTGCACCTGCTGCGCGGCGGTCCCGAGCACGGCTCGGTCGGCACGAGAGGGCCGGCCGACCACGTACGTCCGGTAGGTGGGCATGGCCGCGGCCAGCTCGACGAGGACGTGGCGGAGCTGGCCGGCGGTGACGTCGTGCCCCGAGCGTC
Organism: Actinomycetes bacterium; assembly: GCA_021819525.1. Taxonomy (GTDB): domain Bacteria; phylum Actinomycetota; class Acidimicrobiia; order Acidimicrobiales; family UBA8190; genus JAKAQW01. Next base: position 29,615 of record JAKAQW010000015.1, on the reverse strand, counting down.
GGCGTCGGGCGACAGTGGTCAGCATCGCGGTCAGGTCGTCGAGCTGGCGGGGAAAGAGGGTGGTGACAGCGACCCGGCGTCCGGCTGCGGCCAGGCTGGCGAAGTCACCAGCCTGCTCCTGAGCGGCGCTCCCGGCGTCGGTGGCCCGCTCGGCCAACAGGCCTGCGCCACCGGCGTCGACGAGCAGTCCTACGGCCAGGTCAGCGAGCTCGTAGCCCGTCGTGCCCTGTACCGGCCACGGCGGGAGCGACTCGCCACGAGCCAGGATCTTCTCCACGAGGACCACGGGAACGCCGGCCGAGCGTGTGCTGCGAGCAGAGCCGTCGCCGGCGAGCTGCTGGCGGAGCCGGGCCAGGTAGGCCGCCGGGTCGGCCAGCCCGTCGACATGGTCGACGCGAACCCCGACGACCTCGTGGTGGGCCGCCAGGTCCATCACGAGACGATGGGTGGCAGCGAACACGTCGGGGTCCTCTGCGCGGACCCCGACCAGCCCGTCGATGTCGAAGAACCGCCGGTAGTTCACCTCCTCGTTCGCGGTGCGCCAGTAGGCCAGCCGGTAGTGCTGGCGGGCCAGGAGCTGCTGGAGCCCGTCCCAGCTGCGGGGTCGCCCCGGGCGCCCCGCGACGGACCTGACCAGATCCGCGGGTTCGGCTGCCAGGTCGCGCCAACTGGCCGGGGCGAGAGGAAGGCGCCGGTCGCCCACGACGACCACCGGCTCTCCCGCCACGATGCCAGCGGGCTCTCCGGTTCTGGCGGCCACGGCCACGGTCACCTCGCCGGCGTCGACGGCGGCACCGAAGGGCTGGCCCAACACCGGCACGAGCACCCGGCCGCCATGGGCGGACCAGTCGATGTCGAACACAGCGCCGTAGGCCGAAGTCTGGCCGTGGCGCAAGACGTCCGCCCACCACGGGTTGTGCTCGGAGGCAGCCAGATGGTTGGGAACGATGTCGAGCAGCAGACCCACGTCGTGCTCGTCGGCCCTCTGGAGCAAGCGGGCAAAGGCGTCCGAGCCGCCGAGCGCCGGGTCGATGCCTGTCGGGTCCGCTACGTCATAGCCGTGGCTGCTCCCGGGAACGGCGCCGGTGATCGGCGACAGGTAGAGGGTGTCGGCGCCCAGCCGGGCCACGTGGGCCACCACCTGTGTCGCCCAGTCCAAGTCCCCTGGTCGGAGCTGCAGCCGGTAGGTGGCGCCCATCGGCCGGCGCCGCCGGCGCCCTGGGCTCGGGCTCCGCGACGCCCGCGTCACGGTGTGCTCGGCTCCGAGACGCACGGGTCACGGTGCGCTGCCAGCCAGGCTCGGGCGGCCGGCGCCACGGCGAACCCGCTGGTCTCGGGTATCGAGCCGGCCACCTCAGACCGACACCCGGTTCTGGTGGCGCAGCAAGATGGTGGTGTGCCCGGTCAGGTTGATCGGCGGGCGGTGGACCACCCGGGTGCCGGGGCGGGCGGTGTCGACGAGCACCTCCCAGCGGCCCGGGTTCTCGAGGCGAGGGAAGGTGAACGGCACCGAGTGGGCGCCACCGTTGAGCAGCACCAGCAACGTGTCGCCATAGGCACGTCGACCACGCCCGTCGACCTCGTCGGCGGCCCGGCCGAGCAGCAGCATGCCGATGGCACGGCGCTCGCCGTCGTTCCAGTCGTCCTCGGCCATCTCCTCCCCGTCGGGGCGGATCCAGGTGAGATCCTTGGTGCCGCCCATCCCCTGAGGCTCGCCGCTGAAGAAGTCCCGGCGCCGCAGCACGGGGTTCTCGGCCACGATGGCCGACAGCCGCCGGATGAAGGCCATCAGATCCTGGTCCTCCTCGTCGAGCGACCAGTCGAACCAGCTGATCTCGTTGTCCTGGCAGTAGGCATTGTTGTTGCCGCGCTGGGTGCGGCCCAGCTCGTCGCCGCCGAGCATCATGCGCACACCCTGGGAGAAGAACAAGGTGGCCAGGAGGTTCCGCTTGGCGCGCTGGCGGGCCCGCTGGATCCGTACCGAGCGGGTCGGGCCCTCGACTCCCCAGTTGCAGCTGGCGTTGTCGCTCGTGCCGTCGCGGTTGTCCTCGCCGTTCGCCTCGTTGTGGCGGTGCTCGTAGCTGACCAGATCCTCGAGTGTGAACCCGTCGTGGCAGGTGACGAAGTTCACCGATGCATAGGTGCGCCGGCCGCTGGGCGCGTAGATGTCGCTCGAGCCGGCCAGCCGCGAGGCCAGCACTGGCAGCTGGCCGGGGTCGCCGCGCCAGAACCGTCGGACGCAGTCCCGGTAGGCCCCGTTCCACTCGGCCCACCCCGGCGGGAACCGTCCCAGCTGGTAGCCGTCGGGACCGACGTCCCACGGCTCGGCGATCAGCTTCACCTGCGACAGCACGGGGTCCTGCTGGACCACCTCGAAGAAGGCGCTGCGGCTGCCGTCGCCGAGGCCTCGGATGAGCACCGGCGCCAGGTCGAAGCGGAACCCGTCCACGTGCATGTCGGTCACCCAGTACCGCAGGCTGTCCATGATGAGGCCCATGGCGCGCGGATGGACCAGGTTCACGCTGTTGCCGGTCCCGGTGAAGTCGGTGTAGCGGCTGGGATCCTCAGGGTCGAGGCGGTAGTAGACGGTGTTGTCGATCCCCCGGAACGACAAGGTCGGCCCCAGGCGGTTGCCCTCGCCGGTGTGGTTGTAGACCACGTCGAGGACTACTTCGATCCCCGCGCGGTGCAGGGTCTTCACCATCGACTTGAACTCGTCGACCTGCTGGCCGGAGCCGCCGGTGGCGTAGCTGACGTCGGGGGCGAAGAAGGCGATGGAGTTGTAGCCCCAGTAGTTGGTGAGACCCCGCTCCTTGAGGGCTCGGTCGGCCACGTAGTGGTGCACCGGCATCAGCTCTACGGTGGTGACCCCGAGCGACAGCAGGTGGTCGATCACCGCGTCCGAAGACAGGCCCAGGTAGGTGCCGCGCACGTGCTCGGGGACCCCGGGGTGCTCGAGCGTCATCCCCCGGACGTGGGTCTCGTAGATGAGGGTGCGGTTCCACGGCACCCGCGGCGGGCGATCGTCGCCCCAGGTGAAGGCGGGGTCGACCACCACGCACTTGGGCATGTTGCCCGCCGAGTCCCGAGCGTCGAACGACCGGTCCGCGTCGGGATGGCCGACGGTGTAGCCGTAGAGCTCGTCGCTCCAGCGGATGACGCCGCTTATGGCCAGTGCGTAGGGGTCGAACAGCAGCTTGTTCCGGTTGAACCGGTGGCCCTGGGCAGGGTCGTAGGGGCCGTCCACCCGGTACGCGTAGTAGAGCCCCGGCCGGGCGTCGGGAAGGTAGCAGTGCCAGACCCGGTCGGTGGCCATGGGCATGGGCAAGGTGGCTGCAGGCTGCGCGTCATGGGGGTCTTCGAAGACGCACAGCTCCACCGCGGTGGCGTGCTCGGAGAACAGGGCGAAGTTCACGCCTTCCCCGTCCCAGGTGGCCCCGAGCGGGTGCGGGTAGCCGGGCCAGACCCTCACGCCGGCTCCAGCACCGCGAACGACCAGGGACCGACGTCGGCTGAGGTCGGCGTCAGGTGCTCCGCCGTGCCGAGCAGCACCCGCCAGGTCGTCGTGGTGCTCGCGAGCCCAGCGCCTGGGGCCGCGGCGGCGGCGGTCTCGTGCACGGCGGTGGCCGGCTGGTCGACCCGCGACGGCACGGCGCGGCTGGTCTCGTGGGCTCGGGGGGCGCTCTCGGCGGCAGCGCCCGCCCCCGTGATCGTCTCCTGGGGGCTCCAGGGAGCGAACGTCGCGGTGGCTCGCTGGTCACCGGCGTTCCACAGCACCACCAGCGCCGCTGCGGCGTGGTCGGCGGTCGGGGGCAGCTGGCGCTGGACCACCAGGAGCGATCCGTCGACGGTGGTGGTGCAGGTGGCCTCGGGGCCGAGCGCCCGGTGGGTGCGCCGGATCTCGAGCAGCTGGCGGTACAGCGCCAGCTGCTCGCGGTGACCGGGCTCCCGGGCTTGGGCAAGATCCACGGTGGCGGCGGTGAAGGTGGCAGGATCGCCCGGATCGAGCGGCTCGGTGTCCCACAGATCCGCCATCTCCCGGGCACGACCCCGCCGGACCGCCTCCGTGAGCTCGGGGTCACCGTGGTCGACGAAGTACGGGAAGGGCATTTCGGCACCGTACTCCTCCCCCATGAACACCAGCGGGGTCCCCGGCGCCAGCAGCGTGAGGACGGCGGCCAGGCGGACCACGGCAAGCGGTGCCATGGCGGCCAGCCGGTCGCCACGAGGGCGGTTGCCGACCTGGTCGTGGTTCTGGTCGAAGATCACCAGCTGTGACGGGGCCACGCCGCACGCCGGCTGCCCGTGGCGCCGGCCGCGGAAGGCCGAGAATTGCCCGCGTAGGACGAATCCGTCGTCGAGGGCGCCGGCCAGCTGGTCGGGGGATCCGAAGTCGCGGTAGTAGCCGCGGCGCTCGCCGGTGAGCAGGCCGTGCAGGGCGTGGTGGAAGTCGTCGCTCCACTGACCGTCCATCCCGACCCCACCTCCAGAGCGCGGCGTGACGAGACGGGGGTTGTTGTCGGCGCTCTCGGCTACCAGCAGCAGGCGCCGTCCGAGGCGAGCCGAGGCCGAAGCGGTGGCCTCTGCCAGCTCCTGGAGGAAGGGTCGGGCGGTGGGGTCCACGATGCCGTGCACCGCGTCGAGGCGCAGCACGTCGACGTGCATCTGCTCGAACCACCACAGCGCGTTCCCGACGCAGTAGCGACGTACCTCGTCGGATCCCCAGCCGTCGAAGTTCATGGCCGGGCCCCACGGGGTGGCGTAGCGGTCGGTGAGGTAGGGGCCGAAGCAGGGCAGGATGTTGCCTTCGGGACCGAGGTGGTTGTAGACCACGTCGAGGGCCACCGCGAGTCCCCTGCGGTGGCAGGCGGCGACCAGGCGGGCGAGCCCGTGGGGGCCGCCGTAGGTGCACTGGGCAGCGTACGGGAACACGCCGTCGTACCCCCAGTTGCGGGCGCCGGGGAACTGGGCCACCGGCATCAGCTCGATCGTGGTGATCCCCAGGTCGACCAAGTGGTCGAGCTGGGCGGCGACACCGTCGAAGGTGCGCCTCGGGCTGAAGGTGCCGACGTGCAGCTCGTAGAAGACGCTGCGTTCGAGGGGGACGTCCACGGCCGCGCTGGCATCGTCCCATCGGTCCACGGTCGGGTCGTAGAGCGCGGACGGCCCGTGGACGCCGTCGGGCTGCCAACGCGACGCTGGATCGGCAAGAAGCGGTCCGCCGTCGAGCGAGAGCTGGTAGCGGTCGCCGTCGCGCAGGCCGTCCACCTCGGCGCAGTGGTAGCCGCCCACCCCGTCTGCCGGCGCGGGTTGCGGGTCGAGGACCACCTGGCGCCCGTCGTCGAGGTGCAGCACCACGCGCCGGCTGTGCGGAGCCCAGATCTCCACCTTCCAGCGGCCGCCTCCCAGCGGTGACGCGCCGGGCGGCTCCCATCGCTCGGCTGCCGTGACGGCCTCACATCGGGTGCTGAGCGCGCCGGCAGCGGCGGCGGGGGCGGTCATCTGCGGTAGAGCCCCGAGCGGTGGGCGGCGGTGGCGGCGGCGGCGGTCATCTGCGGTCGAGCCCCGAGCGGTGGGCGGCGGCGGCGGTCGTCACCGGGAGCTCGCAGCGGGCATGTCGCCGGGGTGGGCGGTGGTCGGGCCCGGTTCCGGTTCCGGTCTCGGTCCCGGCGCGAGGACTACGACGGCCAGCGGCGGCAGCGTCAACAGCAGCCGATGAGGCAGATGGCGCCATCCGACGTCCTCGGCGTCGACTCCGCCGAGGTTCCCCACGCCGCTGCCCCCGTAGGCCTGCGCGTCGCTGTTCGCCAGCTCGTGCCAGTAGCCGCCGACGGGTGCTCCGAGGTCCACCTCCGCGCGGACGACCGGCGTGAAGTTGGCGGCCACCAGGACCGGCTGGCCCGACGCGCTCCACCGCAAGAAGGCCAAGGTGCTCGACTCGTGGTCGTCCGCGCGGATCCACTCGAAGCCCGCCGGCTCGCAGTCCAGCTCGTGCAGGGCGCCGTGGCGGCGGTACAGCCGGTTCAGGTCGCCCACCCAGCGCCAGATGCCGAGGTGGCCGGGGTCGTCGAGCAGGTGCCAGTCCACGCTGGTCTCGTGCGACCACTCGGCGCGCTGGCCGATCTCGTCCCCCATGAACAGCAGCTTCTTCCCCGGTAAGGTGAACTGGTAGCCGAGCAGCAGGCGGAGGTTCGCCCGCTGCTGCCAGTCGTCGCCGGGCATCTTGGCCAGCAGGGAGCCCTTGCCGTGGACCACCTCGTCGTGCGACAGGGGCAGCACGTAGTTCTCGCTGAAGGCGTAGACCGCCCGGAAGGTCAGCTGGTCGTGGTGCCAGCGCCGGTGGACGGGGTCGTGGGCCATGTAGGCCAACGTGTCGTGCATCCACCCCATGTCCCACTTGTACCCGAACCCCAAGCCCCCGCCGTCGACCGGTCGGGAGACCTGGGGCCAGGCCGTCGACTCTTCGGCGAAGGTCTGGGCACCTGGGTGCATCGCGTACACGCCGGTGTTCAGCTGGCGCAGGAAGTCGATGGCTCCCAGGTTCTCGCGCCCGCCGTGGCGGTTGGGGATCCACTGCCCCTCGGCGCGCGAGTAGTCGAGGTACAACATGGAGGCCACCGCGTCGACCCGCAGCCCGTCTGCGTGGTAGGCGCCGAGCCAATGCTCGGCGGAGGACAGCAGGAAGCTGCGGACCTCGTGGCGGTCGTAGTTGAAGATGTAGCTCCCCCAGTCGGGGTGGATGCCTTGGCGGGTGTCGGCATGCTCGTAGAGGTGCGTCCCGTCGAAGGCGCCCAAGGCGAACTCGTCGGTGGGGAAGTGCGAGGGGACCCAGTCGAGGATCACCGCGATGCCGGCCTGGTGCAGCGCGTCGATGAGGGCCATGAGGTCCTGGGGAGCGCCGTGGCGGGCGGTAGGGGCGAAGTAGCCGGTGCACTGGTACCCCCACGAGCCGTAGAACGGGTGCTCCATGATCGGCAGCAGCTCCACGTGGGTGAAGCCGCCCGCGGTGAGGTGCTCGACGAGCAGTGGCGCGATCTCGCGGTAGCCGAGCAGGCGGTCGGGGCGCGCCGGGTCGCGGCGCCACGAGCCGAGATGCGCCTCGTAGATCGACACCGGCGCGTCCCGTGCGCTTTTCGAGCCACGTTCGGCCACAAAGGCGCTGTCGCCCCACTGGTAGGCGAGATCCCACACCACCGAAGCGGTGGCCGGTGGGACCTCGCTGTACATGGCGACGGGATCGGCTTTGTCCACCCGGCGGCCGTCGGCGCCGGTGACGGCGAATTTGTACTTGGCGCCGGGGCCTACGCCGTCGACCACGCCATGCCAGATCCCCGAGCTGGCCACCGGCGCCAGCGGGTGGGCATCTGGATCCCAGCCGTCGAAGTCGCCCATGACCGCCACTGCCCGAGCGGACGGTGCCCACAGCGCGAACCGGGTGGCCGGCGAGCCGGTACGCCGGGGATGGGCACCGAGCTTGTCGGCCAGACGGCGGTGGCTGCCCTCGGCGAACAGGTACAGGTCCTGCTCGCCGAGCCGGGAGCGATCGAAGGGGTCGTCGGGCCGCAAGACCTCGAGGCGGTCACCGGGCAGGGAGCCTACGAGGCGGTCGCCGGGCAGGGAGCCTACGAGGCGGTCGCCGGGCTCTGAGCCCTCGAGGCGGTCACCGGGCAGGGAGCCTACGAGGCGGTCGCCGGGCTCTGAGCCCTCGAGGCGGCGGCTGGCGCCGGCAGTGGCCGACGTCGGGGGGTCGTGGGGGTGCGGTGAGCTCATGGCTGAGATGCTCCGATCTGCGCGCGCCGGGCGGCCTGGACGACCCGCAGCACCGCCGTCACCTGCGAGTCCTCGTGCAGCTCGGCGAGGGTGCGCCGGGCACGAAGCCCGAAGTTCCCGGCTGTGACGGTGCCTGGCCGGTTCTGCGGGGAGTGCTCGAGCCACAAGTCGGCCAGGTCCACCAGCACCACCGGTGCCGCGCTGGCTGCCAAGTGCGCCAGGCAGCGCTCGAGCGCCTGCCAGTCGTCGCCCCCGAGGGCGCTGCGAAGCTCGGGTCGCTCGGCGAGCACTGCCGCGAACGGCAGCAGGTCGTGGGAGCCCAGGCTGGCCAGCGAGCCCGGTAGTGGCACCGGCAGGGGCTGCTCGGCGGTCGCGTCGAACTGCCAGATCGAGGAGCGGAGCATGCCGTCTCGGCGCATCGCCCGCCGCACGGTGCCGGGCACCGTGCCCAGGTCTTCGCCGACGACGACGGTGTCGGCTCGATGAGCTTCGAGCGCGACCACGGCGCGCAGCTCGTCTGCGTGGAAGCGGACGTACGCCCCGTGGCGGGCTTCGGCGCTGCCGGGGACCACCCAGAGCCGGTGCAGCCCCATCACGTGGTCGAGGCGGACCATGCCGGCATGCGCCATGGCCCGGCGCAGGACGGCGATCAGGTGGCGGTACCCCTGGCGGCGCAGACCCTCGGGGTGCAGTGGGGGGAGGTCCCAGCGCTGGCCGGCGGTGAAGAATTCGTCGGGGGGAGCGCCGACCGACGCGCCGGTGACGAAGGCGCCCGGCTCGAACCACGGGTCGAACCCGTCGGGGTGCACGCCCACCGGGATGTCCAGGTACAGCCGGTGCCGGCTGGCGACGTCGGCCAGCTGGCGGTCCATGGCCCACTGGGCGTAGCAGTGGTATGCCATGGCGGCGTCGGTGCCCGGATCGGGCAGCTGCTCGCGACGAGGCGTGTCACCGCGTGCGGTGCCGGCCTGGTGCTCGAGCCGAGCCCGGAACGCGGCGTAGGCCACGGTCTCGGGGTGATCGGCCGCCCAGCGGTCGTAGGCTCGTCGCCGACCGTCGCCGGTGCCCGCCCGATGGAACACCGCCTCTGCCACCTTCTGGACGACCCGTCGCTTCGCGGTCAGCACCCCGGCCAGGTCGGCCAGCGGACGCCGGCGTAGCGCTTCGACGGCGTGCCGGAGCTGCGGGTCGTGCAGCGCCCGGGCGGCTTCGGGGGCCATGGCGAGCTCCGGGAGGCCGTCGACGTCGAGGTAGGCCTCGTTCCAGGCCAGGCGACTGGCAGGGCGGTACGGGCTGGGATCGGCATCGAGGGTCTCGGCGGAGAGGAACCCGGCGTAGAGCGGCAAGGTACCGGTGTACCCGGCGCCGGCCGATCCCACCCATTCGGCCAGTGCCCGCAGGTCGCCCAGGCTGCCAGCCCCCCAGTCGCCTGCGCCGCGCAGCGCGTACAGCGGTGCTGTGACTCCCCAGCTTCGTTCGGGGGCCGGGCAACGGGCAGGGGCGGCCACCACCACGGCGCTTGCGCCGAGGGTGGGGGACTCCACGGCGAGGCTGTGGTACCCGATCGGCAGCTGCCCGCCGGGGAGCGAGGCGGCCAGTTGGCGCAGGTCGATGCCGCCGGGGCCAGAGACGTCACCCAGCCGGCGCCGGGCCTGGTCGCCGTCTTCGGTGACAAGCGTCACCCAGCTGTCCGCGGGGAGATCCCCTCCGGAGCCGACGGGGATCGGTGCTCGGTGGTGCGAGCCGGCCCGCTCTGCCACGACGGGCGCGAGCACCTGGTGTCTCTGGGCGTGCTGGCACGCCCGCCAGGCAGCCGCGACGCTGTCGGGCCCGGAGAGCTCGACGCCCAGCGCCCGCAGGACCCTGACCAGTGTGGTGTCAGAGACGGCGACCCGCCGGCCGTCGGCGGTGGTGTAGCGCCGCTGCACACCGCGGTGCCGCGCCAAGGCGTGCAGGGCACGCGGATCGTGCCGGCTCACGGCTCGCTTCCGAGCAGGTCGAGGATTCCCTGGGCGGGGATGTCCACCCAGGTCGGCCGGCTGTTCACCTCGTAGGCCAGCTCGTAGATGGCCTTGTCGAGCAGCAGGAAGTCGAGCAGGAGCGGGAGCTGCTCGGCGGGCGGCACGAACGGCACCGGCCCAGCCTGGTCCAGGTAGGCGCTCAGGAAGACCACCGACACCGAGCGGTACCAGCACGACAGCAGCGGTGCGAGCACCTCGGGGTCACTCGACGAGGCCATCTCCTCGGCCAGCGGGGCTGCTGCCGCGTGGGCCGCGTAGTGGAAGGAGCGGATCATGCCGGCCACGTCGACGAGCGCCGGTCGCTTGAGGCGCCGGTAGGTGACCGAGCGCGCCGGCTCGCCCTCGAAGTCGATGAGGACGAAGTCCTTTCCGGTCCACAGGACCTGGCCGAGGTGGAAGTCGCCGTGGACCCGGATACGGCTGACCTGGAGCCGGGCGCCGGCCAGGAGATGCAAGGCCGCGCGGATGTCCTGCTCGGCGGCGACGACCGCTCGCAGCGTCGGGGAGGGGTCCGCAATGGGCCGGATCTGGCGCAGGGTGCGGCGCAGCAGGCTGCGGGCGCCCTGGTACATGGCCTGGCGGTCGGTGGCTGTCATCGGCTCGGGGGTGAACGCCGGGTCGCCGCCGGCTTCGGCCAGGGCCAGGTGCATGTCGGCTGTCTGCTGGCCGAGCTGGGTGGCCCATTCCAGGTGCGGCCCGATGAGCGTGTGCTCGGGGGGCTCCCAGCCGCTTGTCACCAGGCGTCCCAGCTCGCCCGGCGGCACCCGGGGCAGGTCGTTGTCGTCGGCGCGGGCCACCGCCTGCTCGAGCCCGTGGCGGAGCAGGTCGACCACGTAGCTCCAACCGTCGCCTTCGTTGGCCCGGTGCTCCTCGGCGGTCACCACGGTGGTGGGGTCGCCACGGGTGGTGCCACTTGGGTGGTACTCCACCGAGCCGACCACCGTCGGCACGTGGGCGAGGCGCGATCGCTCGCCGAGGTGCCGGCCGATCTCCACCCCGGGATGGATGCCCGGCTGGAGCTGGCGGATCAGCTTCAGGACCACCTGGTCGTCGAAGACGATGGAGCTGTTGCTCTGCTCCCCGGTGAGCACCACCGGTGCGGTGTCCCGGTCCACGGCAGCGGCCAGCTGGCGACCCCGTGGGGCCGGGGCGCCCACCAGGCGCCCCGCGCGCCCGGGCAGCTGCCGGCGTCGCCCGACCAGGGCCAGCAGGTCGTGGCCGAAGTCCGGATCCCAGATGGCGTCGTAGAGCACGCCGGCCTCGTCCCCGACGCTCAGGTCGGCCACCACCGCCTGGGGGTGGTAGCGGCTCAGCTCCTCGCCCTGGGTGCCTCCCGCCCAGGCCAGCGGCAGCAGGTAGGTCTCGGGGCTGCCTTCGGCCAGCTCGACCTGCAAGAAGACCAGCTGGGGATCTCCCTGTGCCGCTCCGGGCGCGTCGCCGGCTCCGGTGCCGGGCCTGGTCCCGAGGCTCCCTCCTCGCCCGTCGGCTCTCCGCCCGTTGGCGCCGATTGCGATCACGTCGGCCACGGTGACGGCCGCGATCCGGCGGGCCTTGTCCCGGAACCAGCGCCGTTCCGCCACGTACGCCGGGAGCAGGCTCTGCAGCCGAGCCAGCGAGCGCCCAGAGAGGACGCTCGTCCACGGCGGCTCCACGTGCAGCGACGGCCGGGGCCGGGCGCCGGCCTCGTCGCGCCGCTCGAGGGAGAACCAGTGGAAGTCGTAGGGGCCCAGGGTGATGAAGTACGGCAGGTCGCCGACCGGGGGGAAGTCGCTGCCCCCGAACAGCTCCACCGGGACGACGTTGCGGTAGGCGGACAGATCCAGCTGCACCGCCTGGGCGTGGCGCGACAGGTTCGTCACCGCGAGCAGGTGCTCGCCGTCGAGCACCCGAAGGAAGGCCAGCACCTTGCGGTTGTCCGACTGCAGCACCTCGAAGCTGCCCCGCCCGAAGGCGCGGTGGCGGTTGCGCACGCCGATCAACCGCATCGTCCACCACAGGAGCGAGCTGGCGTTGGCCCGCTGCGACTCGACGTTCACCGCGGGGGGCTGGTACTCCGGGTCGATGATCACCGGCAGGTACAGCTGCTGCGGGTTCGCTCTCGAGAAGCCCGCGTTGCGGTCGGCGGACCACTGCATGGGGGTGCGCACCGCGTCGCGGTCCCCGAGGTAGATGTTGTCGCCCATGCCGATCTCGTCGCCGTAGTAGACGATGGGCGTGCCCGGCAGGGAGAACAGCAAGCCGTTCATCATCTCGATGAGGCGGCGGTCGTTGCCGAGCAGCGGCGCCAGCCGGCGGCGGATGCCCACGTTGATCTTCGCCTGAGGGTCCTTGGCATACGCGCGGTACATGTAGTCGCGCTCCTCGTCGGTGACCATCTCCAAGGTGAGCTCGTCGTGGTTGCGGAGGAACAGGGCCCACTGGCAGGAGTCGGGCACCGGCGGCGTCTCGCCCAGGATGTCCAAGATGGGGAACCGGTCCTCTTGCACCACGGCCATGAACATCCGTGGCATGAGCGGGAAGTGGAAGGCCATGTGGCAGGCTTTGCCGTCGCCGAAGTAGGCGGCGGCGTCCTCGGGCCACTGGTTCGCTTCGGCCAGCAGCATCCTGCCGCGAAACCCTTCGTCGACGTGGCTGCGAAGATCCCGCAGGAAGGCGAGGGTCTCGGGGAGGTTCTCGCAGGTGGTGCCCTCGCGGGCGTACAGGTAGGGCACGGCGTCGAGCCGCATGCCGTCGACACCCATGTCCAGCCAGAAGTCCACCACGTCGAAGATGGCCTGGCGCACCGCCGGGCTGTCGTAGTTGAGGGCCGGCTGGTGCGAGTAGAAGCGGTGCCAGTAGAAGGCGCCGGCCACCGGGTCCCACTGCCAATTGGAGCTCTCGAAGTCCGAGAAGATGATCCTGGCATCGGAGAACCGCTCGGCGGTGTCGCTCCAGACGTAGAAGTCGCGCGCGACGCTGCCCTCCGGCGCGTGGCGGGCGCGCTGGAACCAGGGGTGCTGGTCCGAGGTGTGGGCCAGCACCAGCTCCGTGATGACCCGCAGCCCCCGGCGGTGCGCCTCGCGCAGCAGCATGCGGAAGTCGCGCAAGGTGCCGTACGCGGGGTGGACGCGGCGGTAGTCGGAGATGTCGTAGCCGTCGTCTCGCAGGGGTGACCGGTAGAACGGCAGCAGCCACAGCGCCGTCACCCCCAGATCCTGGAGGTGGTCGAGGCGGCTGATGAGACCCCGGAAGTCGCCGATGCCGTCCCCGTCGCTGTCTTGGAAGGCCCGGACGTGCACCTCGTAGATGACGGCGTCTTTGTACCAGTCGTCGACGGGCCCGACGGCGGGGGCGTTGGCCCGGGATGGGGGGGCGGTAGCCGCCGCGGCGAGGGCAGTGGTCGTGGCTGTGGCCGCGGCGGCAGCGGCCCGGGTGGCGGCGCGCGACGCGGCGGCCCTGGATCGGGTGGGGGCAGTGGCCGTGGCGGCAGCTACGGCCGGCTTGGCGGTGCCGCCGCTGGCTCGGGTGCCGTCAGTGGTGGCCCGGGCGGCGGCGGCGTGGGTCGACGTGGCGTCGTCGGCGTCGGGGCGGGGAGTGCTCCGGCGCCGGCTACCGGGCATGGGCGGATGCGGTCGTCGGCCGTGGGCTCTGGGCGTCGGCGGGTGCAGTCATCGGCGGTGGGCTCTGGGCATCGGTGGGTGCAGTCATCGGCGGTGGGCTCTCGAGCTCGAGGGTGGTCCTGTCTCAGGGGTGGCTGACGGCTCGCTGGAGGTGCAGGACGTGGGCGGGCATGACAGTCGGATCGAGGGCGACATAGTTGTGAGGGCCGTTCCATTCGTAGCGGGCATCGGTCAGCAGGTCGTGTGCGTGGAGGGGTGTGCCGGGCCCCAGGCCGAGCAGGTCCACGTCGAGGTCGACCCAACCGGACTGGGGGTAGCGGGTGTCGAGGTTCACCACGGTCAGCACGACGTCGGCGCCGTCGTCGGTGATCGCCGTCTTGGTGAAGGCGACCAGGTAGTCGTTGTCCACCCGCTGCAGGCGCAGGGTCCGGTTGTGGCGCAGCGCCGGGTGCACCCGCCTCGCCGCGTTCACCCGGGCCACCACCGGCGCCAGGCTCGTGGGGTCCTCGAGGTTCCAGTGGCGGATCTCGTACTTCTCCGAGCCGGCGTACTCCTCGGCGCCCGGACGCGGCTCGTGCTCTTGCAGCTCGAACACCGGCCCGTAGATGCCGTAGGTGGCACTCGCCATGGCGGCCAGGACCAGGCGGGCCACGAACGCCCCTCGGCCGCCGACCTGCAGCACCTCGGGCAGGATGTCAGGGGTGTTCGGCCAGAAGTTGGGCCGGAAGTACTCGGCGAGGTCGGTGCCGGTCAGCTCGGTGAGGTACTGCTCGATCTCCCACTTCGCGTTGCGCCAGGTGAAGTAGGTGTAGGACTGGGAGAACCCCGCCTTGGCCAGGTGCTCCATCACCCGCGGGCGGGTGAACGCCTCGGCCAGCCAGATCACCTCCGGGGCCTCGGAGCGGACGGTGGCGATCAGCCACTCCCAGAACCGCAGCGGTTTGGTGTGGGGGTTGTCGACCCGGAACACACCGATGCCCTGCGCGATCCAGAAGCGCACCACGTCGGCGAGCGCTTCCCACAGCGACCGCCAGTCGTCGGTCTCGAAGTCGAAGGGGACGACGTCCTCGTAGCGTTTGGGGGGGTTCTCGGCGTGGGCGATGGATCCGTCGGCGCGCCGGCGGAACCACTGGGGATGCTCCGTGACCCACGGGTGGTCCGGCGAGCACTGCCAGGCCAGGTCCAGCGCCACCTCGATCCCATGCTCACGGGCCGCATCGACCAGACGCCGCAGATCGCGTACCGTGCCCAGCTCCGGGTGCACGGCGTCGTGGCCCCCCTGCGGAGATCCGATGGCCCACGGACTGCCCGGATCGCCTGGCTCGGCAACGGGGCTGTTGTCTCGGCCTTTGCGGTTCGTGGTGCCGATGGGATGGATGGGAGGCAGGTACAGCACGTCGAACCCCAGCCCGGCCACGTAGGGCAGGCGGTCCACGACGTCGGCCAGGGTGCCAGGTCGGGTGGGATCAGGCGAGGCGGAGCGGGGGAACAGCTCGTACCAGGAGCAGCAGCCGGCCAGTGGTCGCTCGACCAGCACCGTGGCGGCGTCGACGGTGGTGGCCACCTCGAGGTCCGGGTACCGGGCGGCCACAGCGTGCAGCTCGTGGTCGTCGACCAGCCCGACCACGGCGTCTGGCGTGGGAGGGTGACAGGCAGCGGAGCGCGGTGCTGGGTCGGTGCTGCGCGCCGGGCTGGCGCTTTGCGCTGGGTCGGTGCTCCGCGGTGGGCTGGTGCTCCGCGGTGGGCTGGTGCTCCGCGGTGGGCTGGTGCCAGAGGGGCTGGTGTCGTAGGTGAGCATCTCGGCCATCTGGGAGACGGCTCGGTGCCACTGGCGCAGCGCCGTGCGGTCGTCGCCGCTGGCCCGGCTTTCGGCCGCCGAGATCAGCTCGGCTCCCTCCGCCAGATCCAGGCGGACGTCTTGGCCGGCGGCCAGCTTGGCTCGCACCGCCCGGGCCCAGGTGGCCAGCCGGTCGATGGTGGCTCGGATCGTCACCCGGTAGGTGCCCGGCCGCTCCACGGTGAACGTGCCCTGGAAGCGGTCGTTGCCCAGCGCTGTCATGGCGGTGCTGGACCACTCGCCGTCGTCCTGGTGACGCCACCGCACGGCGGCTGCCACCAGGTCGTGACCGTCGGCGAAGACGTCGGCCCTGATCGAGACCGGCTCGCCGGGCACCCGCTTGAGCGGGACCTGGCCGCCGTCGATCCAGGGGGCGATGCCGCTCACGACCGGACGGGCGCGTCCGATGGCCGACGGCAGCCTGGTGGCGGGTCCGGAGGGCGACGGCGATGCCGGGGTCACCCGCTCGACGCTACCCACCTCGGACCATCGTCGCGCCGACGGGCTGCCGACTGTGCTGCTGGGCTGCCGACTGTGCTGCTGGGCTGCCGACTGTGCTGCTGGGCTGCCGACTGTGCTGCTGGGCTGCCGCTGCCCGCTGGGTGGCCACCAGCCATCCGGGTGACCGCCGGGTCGCGGCCCAGTGCCGCACGCAGCGCGGGAAGGTCTCGGATCGCAGGGGGACTCGAGCGCTGGTCGCTCAGCTTCGCTTGCAGCGGCGCGGGGTCGGTGACCGCCGCCTGCTCGAGCCGTCTGGCGCAGGGCGGGGTCGACCTGCCTACACTCGGCACCCGATGAGGCGTCCGTACCGAGTGGTGGTGGCCAAGCCGGGGCTGGATGGTCATGACCGCGGTGCCAAGGTGATCGCCCGGGCGCTTCGTGACGCGGGGTTCGAGGTCATCTACACCGGGCTCCATCAGACCCCCGAGCAGGTGGTTCGAGCCGCTCTGGAGGAAGACGCCGACGCAGTGGGGCTGTCGTTGCTGTCGGGCGCCCACCTGACCCTGGTGCCCCGGGTGATGGAGAGCCTGGCGGCCGAGGGCCTGGGTGACGTGGTGGTGGTGGTGGGCGGCATCATCCCCGAGGCCGACATCCCGGCGCTGAAGGCGTGCGGGGTGGCAGAGGTGTTCACTCCCGGCGCACCGCTCCCCGACATCGCCGCCTGGCTGGCCGATGCCCTCGACCGGCGGGAGGATCAGCTGGGCACCACCTCCGACCGACGAGAGGATCAGCCGCCGTGAGGAGCAGCCCGGCGACACCCGATCGACCCGTCTCGCGCCCGACCGGATCCGAGCGAGGCCGCTCCAGGGAGATCACTCCGGGCGGGCTTTCCAGTCACTTACGGTTCCAGGTTCTCCCGGCTGCCGCGTGCGGCCCCCAACCAGGACATGCGGTCCCCCCTAGCCGTAGCTGACCGGAGAGCCCTTCACGCCGGATTGGACCAGCCGGGCCAGAGGGAGTAGGCCAGACCGACATGGCCGAGCCGGGCCAGAGGCATCGAACCGAACGACACGGAACAGACCACACCAAGCGAGCGCAGCTGGAACCGGGAAAGGGCGCTGCGCCGACCGGGCTGGGCGAGACCAGACGGATCGCGCCGCACGAGCCAGGCCGGGCCGAACCGACCTGGCCGGCCGCACAGAACGAGGAAGGACCCACCGGTGGATCTCTACGAGTACCAGGGCAAGCAGTACTTCGCCCGCTTCGGCATCCCCACGTCGCCCGGCGCGGTGGCCGACACCGTCGACGAGGCGGTGACAGCGGCGCAGGACATCGGTTACCCGGTGGTGGTGAAAGCCCAGGTGAAGGTGGGAGGCCGGGGCAAAGCCGGCGGCATCAAGCTGGCAGCAGACGCCGACGAGGTGCGTACGCATGCGGCTGCCATCCTCGGCATGGACTTGAAAGGCCACACCGTGCGCCGGGTGTGGATCGAGCGGTCTTCCGACATCGCGCACGAGTACTACGCGAGCTTCACCTTGGACCGCAGCGCCAAGCTGCACCTGTGCATGGTGTCGGCCAAGGGCGGGGTGGATATCGAGGAGGTGGCCGACACGGATCCCGGCGCCATCGCCCGGCGCCATATCGATCCGGTCGACGGCATGAGCCTCGAGGTGGCGAGCGAGCTGGTGACCGAGGCCGGCCTGCACGACGAGGCGCGGACCCAGGCGGCCGAGCTGCTGGTGAAGCTCTACACCTGCTACGTCGAAGGCGACTGCGACCTGGCCGAGATAAACCCGCTCATCTTGACCACCGACGGGCGGGTCCACGCGCTCGACGCGAAGGTGACCCTCGACGACAACGCCGCGTTCCGTCACCCCGAGTGGGAGGAGTACGCCGGCACCGACACCCTCGACCCCCGCGAGCAGCTGGCGAAGCAGAAGGGGCTGCAGTACGTCGGGCTCGACGGGTTCGTCGGCATCATCGCGAACGGGGCGGGCCTGGCCATGAGCACCTGCGACGTGGTCGAGCAGGTCGGCGGCAAGCCGGCGAACTTCCTCGACATCGGCGGCGGCGCCAACGCGGCGCAGATGGCCAACGCCATGGAGGTCATCACCAGCGACGACAAAGTGCGGTCCATCTTCATCAACATCTTCGGCGGTATCACCCGAGGCGAGGAGGTGGCGAACGGGGTGGTGGAGGCGCTTGGCCGGGTCCACATCGACGTGCCGATCGTCATCCGCCTCGACGGCACCAACGCCGATGAGGGACGCCGCATCCTCGCCGAGCAGGTCTCGGACCGGGTGGTGTCGGTGCCGACCATGATCGAAGCGGCCCGCCGGGCCACCGAGCTGGCACAGGGAGCGAACCGATGAGCGTCTTCGTCGACGAGACCACCAGGGTCGTCATCCAAGGGGTGAGCCCGAGCAGCCAGGGCCTCTACCACGGCCTGCGAAACCGGGCGTATGGCACCAAGGTGGTGGCCGGCACCAACCCCAAGCGCGGCGGGGAGACCATAGAAGGCATCCCGGTGTTCGCGAGCGTGGCCGAGGCGGTGGCCGAGACCGGCGCCAATGCCTCGTTCATCTCGGTGCCGCCTCGCTTCGCGGCCGAGGCCATCGTCGAGGCAGCCGAGGCCCAGGTGCCCTTCGTGGTGTGCATCACCGAGGGGATCCCCGCCCACGACGAGGCCCGCGCGTACAACGTGCTTCGCCGCGACTTCCCCGGCACCCGGCTGCTCGGCCCGAACTGCCCGGGGATCATCTCGGCGGGCACGTGCAACATCGGCATCACCGCCGGGGACATCGCCCTGCCCGGCGGGCCGGTCGGCCTCGTGAGCCGGTCGGGCACCGTCTTCTACCAGGCGCTCTACGAGCTGACCCAGAAGGGGATCGGCCAGACGACGGGGGTGGGCATCGGCGGCGACCCGGTGCCCGGCACCAGCTTCACCGACGTGCTCAGCGCCTTCGAGGCCGACCCGGAGACCAAGGCGGTGCTCATGATCGGCGAGATCGGCGGGTCGGCCGAGGAGCAGGCCGCCGAGCTCATCCGTGAGCGGATGACGAAGCCGGTGGTGGCCTACATCGCCGGGGTGACCGCCCCCCCGGGGCGGAAGATGGGCCACGCCGGGGCCATCATCTCCGGCTCGCACGGGACGGCCAAGGCCAAGATGGAGGCGCTTGCCGCGGCGGGGGTGACGGTGGCCATGAACCCGACCGAGGCCGCCGACCAGATGGCCGAGGTGGTCCGCCAGCTGGCGTGAGGCCCAGCGCCGAGCACCGGAAGCGCACGGCGGCCAAGGACGTGACGGGGGCATCGTCGACGCGTCGGCGCGCGAGGCCTTCCTCCCGGGGGGAGCCGGCGCCGGACAGCCTGTCCCAAGATGGCCCGAAGCGCGCCATCTTGGGAGCAACGGACCAGCTTGCCGTGTGCTCGCCATGCACTTCGCGACAGGCCGCTGTGTCGTGGAAGAGGAGCCGCTCTTTGCGCCCGCGGTCGGGAAGGGTCCGAGCGGTCAGCTCTCCTCGATGGCACGGATGGCCGCGGCGGAGTCGGTGCCGTCGAGGACTTGGTGGAGCCCAGGGAGGTACTGGTCGCAGGTCACCACCCCAGCCAGCAGCAGATGGTCCACCGTGGCCTCGGTCAGCTCGACGTCAGCCAGATCGGCGCCGGTCTTGAACCGGACCTCGTCACCGTCGAGATCCATCTCGAAGTTCCCGATCACCAGCCCGAAGTTGGCTCGAGTCAGGTACAGCGTGACCTCGGTGCGCCGGCTCTCGGGTACCTCGAGCGCCAGCACGGAACGGACCAGCAGCTGGCTTTCGGCTTCTCGGGGCTCGATGAAGCCCTGCCACGAGCCGTTCTTCCCGGCCACCGGCAGGGCGAACACTGCAGTGAACCCAGAATATTCGCGAGCTATCGGTCCACTGACCTTTGGAAAGCCAGGCAAGGAACGAATCAATTGTCTCGTCCGTCAGGCTGTCGCGCAATGCGCCCCGAGCAGCCAGCGACGAGGTCTTTTGGCCACAAAATGGGCCGTTCCGAGCCAATTCGCGACAGCCCGCCGTATAGGAGTATTCGCGTGCCTTCTTGCAGTTGGCGGCAGGGGAGTCTTTATCTTTGAGGTTCTTGGCTCGAAGAGGCCGTGGTGTTGTAGGCGGCGACGGGGCCTTCGACGATCACTTCCACCGGTTCCTGTGGGTTGATGGGCTCGTTCTGCTTGACCTGTTCCAGGCGGTGGGCGGCGAGCGTCAAGACGACCCTGTTCCCGTACTTCTGCTCGAGATCCTTCAGGTCGGCGGGTTTGAGCACCGCGGGCGTGTGAAGCGGGACACGGACGTCATGGGCCGAGGGGCGCTCGAAGGCGTACCTGTCCGAGCTGGATTTTTCCCGCGCACCCATCGGTTCTCAGGATTTGCGAGGACCCATCGTTTCTCAGGCCTTTTGCAGGCACCCGCTGGTTTGTCACGGCCCCTCCTGGTCGCTGAAGGTGTCAGCTGCTCCGTGCAATGCGAACCCAGACGATCTATGGAGCTTCGGTGCTAGCAGGCTGTCGCAATACGGCCCGGAACGGGCGGTTTTGCGACCAAGAGACGAGCTCGTTATGTGCTCGGAAGGGTTCGGCGACAGTCTGGTCGCTCATGGCAGGTCGGCTCTGTCGGGTCGGGTGAAGGTGATGTACCCTGTTCGCGCATTGAGCGACCGGAAGGCACCGCGCACAGGTGGTGCGCCGTTGCCGGTCGTCGGGGGAGAGGGCGGTTCGCTGCCACCGTGGTGATCACTGGACTGGAGAAGGCGCCGGCTCGACCGGGCGAGGTGGCTGGGTCCCACGCGACTGCTGGTCCCGGTACCGCTGACCGTTTGGACCAGGCTGCCGCTCCTGGTACTGGTGACCGTTTGGACCAGGCTGCCGCTCCCGATGGCGTGCCGGCGCACGGTCGGTCACCGGCCTCGAGCCTCGCGACGAGGCACGCTGCAGCGCCTGGCTCGGGTCGATCGAGCGGCGGCGGACCGATGTCCGGTCCCAGAGCCGCGCCGGCCATGGGCGCCAAGCAGGGTTCCGATGACTCGACGGGCTTGGTCGGTGCCGACCGGTGTGATCTCGAGGTGCCCGACGAGCCGGGATCAGCGGGCACACCAGCGCCCTCAGCGGGTGGAGCGCCGGCCCCGCCTCTCGTACCGGAGGGGACAGTGCCGGACGCAGGCGCGGCTCGCGTGCCGGGAGCAGGCGTGCCGGGGGTTGGTGTGGCGGGGGAAGCGCCGACGCCTTCAGAGCCAGAGCGCCCCTCGGCTGCAAGGGCCGCCACAGCCGATCCTGCGGCAGCGCTCCGGGTGGCCATGGTCCGTCTGGCCTGGTGCGGCGGTGGAGATGGCGAGGGGCTCGTCACCGTCTCGCCACGGACGGGCAGCCGGCGGGGCCAGGTGCCCGAGGATGCCGCGCTGGCCGCAGCCCGGGCGGTGGTGGCGCTGGCTGACGGCGGGGACGGAGCCGAGCTGCGATCCCTGTTGCGTCCTGATCCCGGTGCACCGGCCACCTCGTGGACTGTCGCCTGCTACCGGATCGGGGATCTGGTGCCCACAGCCATGCGGGACTTCTCGGACCCGGTGGCTGCCGTGCGCACCCTGATGGACTGCGGCGATCCCGACCACGTCGCGGGGGAGCTGGTGGCCTCGAACGCGGCCGGTCTGCACTGGACTGCGCTGATTCGGGCCGGGGCGGTCGCGCGGTTCCAGCTGGTCGGGGCCTCGTGGTCGGAAGGTCGTGCCCGAAGCTCACGGCGTGGTCGGGGCGATGATCGGATCCGCCGGCAACGCGGCGCCTCCAGCGCAGCCATGGCCGGGTCAGATCTCGTCGGTGCCGGCGTCGATGCCTGTGCTGGCGATGGCGAGGCCGACGCAGGCGAGCCGAGGGCGAGCCGAGCCCCGGAGTCGACCGAGGTGCAGCGCCGGTGGGCGCTGCGTCTGGCGGGCTGGTCAGCCGACCAGGTGACGGGCGCCAGGTGGACCGCCGCCATCACAGGTCTGCTGCCCGAGGGCCCGACCGGTGCACGGCAGTGGGATCTGGCGGGGCTATGGCGAAAAAGCGCCTTGGGGACCAGCGACGGCTGCGCTTCAGCCGGCGCCGGCGAGGCGGCGCACGAACGAGGCTCGCCGGGATCTCCCTGCGTCGAAGAGCTGGCAGGTGTGGTGCGGGATCTGGTCGCCGAAGTCCGTCGCCTGCACCAGGTCACCGACGCCTTGGTGGAGCGCCTCGACCGCGTCGAGCGGGCCGACCCCGAGGAGCACCGGCCAGCTGAACGGGTCGACCCGCTGGTGAACCAGCCAGCTGATCGGGCGGTTCACGAGGACCAGAGCAGCACGGCGGCTCCTGCTGCGGCTGCTGCTCCCCGACGTCGAGGGGCCAGCCGGTGGTCGGTGGTGGGTCGAGACCGCGTCCGTGCCGGCGGCGATCGTGCCTCGTCCTGAGCTCGCCGTGCCGTTACGTCCTGAGCTCGCCGTGCCGTTACGTCCTGAGCTCGCCGTGCCGTTACGTCCGGAGGTCGCCGTGCCTCGTCCTCGGGTCGCCGTGCTCGATCTATGTCGCCTGACGTCGTGGCCCTTGTCGCTCCGTGCACGCCGCCGCTCTCTCCGGCTGTCGCGGACTTGCCCAGAGCAGGACGGCTCGCCGGGAAAAGACCAGATCGCCAGCTGCTCGAACCGTGCTGCGCGGCAGCCTGCTCGGTGCCTCCGCTGGCTGGCACAGGTGCTCGTCGGGGTGCTCCTGGCCGCGCTCACCCTGGCGGCCTGTTCGTCGAGTGGACCCGCTGGTTCCCGCTCGGTGTCGGTGTTCCGGCTCCGCCCGGGTGACTGCCTCATCACCCCGAAGAAGATCCAAGCCGAGCTGACCTCGATCGAAGAGGTCCCGTGCACGACGCCGCACACCCAGCAGGTGTACGCCCTGGTCCGTGACCACGGCGGCTCGACCTACCCTCCTGCGACCGCGCTGGACTCGTTCGCCAACGCGCAGTGCCTGGACCACTTTGCCGCCTACGTGGGTGTGCCGTACCAGGACTCGTCGCTGTACTTCACCTATCTCCTGCCGTCGGTGCGCAGTTGGGCGGCAGGAGACCGGACGGTGGTGTGCGTGGCAGAGACGGTGGGCAAGCCGTTGCGGCGCTCGGTGCAGGGGTCGAAGCTGTGACGTGCAGCCGGCGGCGTCGAAATAGCCACGTGCAGGGGTCGAAGCTGTGACGTGCGGCCGGAGGCGTCGAGGTGCTGGCAGGCGCAAAGGGAGGAACGATGGCTGACCCGGCGGTGGTGGCCGGAGCACTGGTGCAGTGCAGCTTCGGCCTGGCGCCGGCGTCGCTGGCGGTGCTGCCGGTGGACATGGTGAACGTCGAAGGCCGCCCGGCCGCCAACGTGACGTGTTGTGAGATGGTGAACGTCGCGACGTTCGGGATGTGCACCAGCCTGGCGAACCCGGAGGTGGCCGCGGCCACCGCTGCTGCACTCGGCGTTCTTACCCCCATGCCCTGCGTGCCGATGCTGGCACCGTGGATCCCAGTAAGCACCACCCTCATCGGTGGCAGCCCGGCCCTGGTGGCAGGGTCGACCTGTGTGTGCGCATACGGCGGGGTCGTGGAGATCCTGATGCCGGGCAGCACCCACACGTTGGAGTGACCGCAGACCCGTCGCGTCGAATGAGCACCGAACAGCAGGCTGTCACGAAGTGCGCCGGCGGCGCACGCTGGGATCCGTGCGGCGGGCCGCCCGAGAGGGCGGTAGCGACCGTCATCGCCCAAAATGGCCTGCTCCGGCCCGATGCTCCCGACAGCCGATTGGAGCTGGTGCTCGGTCCCCTGTTCCCTGCCCGGGAGGCCGCGCGGGCGCCCAAAATGGCCTGCTCCAGGTCGCGCGGTCGCAGGATCGGCAGGCGCCCAGAGGACCGCCTGGGTCGGCGCCTGCCAGAAATGTCATGAAAAAGTCACAGTGCCACTGCCGGTAGTGAGTTATCCTGGCAAAGTTTTCGGCGTTGTGGTAATACACTCCGGTGCTATCGGGAACAATCTCGGCCCCTCTGATCGGCGGGGCCGTATCGCGCACCTGTGGGTCGAGCCTGCACGGCGAGATCGCATAGGGAGGGAGGAGATCTGCACGTGCCCACCTACACGGCCCCAGGGGTCTACGTCGAAGAGGTCGTATCGGCCCAGAAGAGCTTGTCGGCGGCTGCCACCGCGATAGCGGCGTTCGTCGGCTTCACCGAGCGGGCCCCGGCCGACGATCCCGCTGACCCCATCGGGCTCCGCCCGCGGCTGGTGACCAGCTGGACGCAGTTCGAGCAGCTCTACGGGAGCTTCAGCCCCGGCTGCATGCTGCCGTTGTCGGTCTACGGGTTCTTCCAGAACGGCGGCAGCATCGCCTATATCGTGCGCATCCCGAACACCGCGCCTGCCGGTGAGCCGGCGCGGGCGACCCTGCCGGCCGCCGACCGGGCGCTCGGCAATCCCCTGTCGATCACGAGCGTCGAGCCCGACGCCGAGCTGACGGTGGTCATCGAGCAGGTCGACAGCGGTGGAGACGAGGAGGGCGACGAGCCGGCGCCGTTCACGCTGACCGTCCTCCAAGGCGGCGCCCAGGTCGAGTCGTTCCCCGAGGTGACCATCACCCCCGGTGACCGGAACGTCGAGAAGGTGGTGAACGCCGAGTCCACCAGGGTGAAGGTGAAGGTCGACCTGCAAAAAGGTGTCGACCTGTCAGGGATCATCGACGTGCTGAAGCCGGGCTCGTACCCGCTGGTCCCCGTTGCGCCGGTGCCGGTGCCGGTGAGCGGACGGAAGTTCGCCGGGTCCGAGTCGTCCCGTACCGGGATCAACGGGCTGGCCATCGCCGACGACGTCACCATGGTCATCGTGCCCGACCTGGTCACCGCGGCCACCAAAGAGGACGGCACCATCGACCTCGGTCTGTGGAAGTCGGTCCAGACTGCGCTCATCTCGCACTGCGAGCTCCAGGGGAACCGCATGGCCATCTTGGACGCGCCGCCGAGGATGACCCCCCAGCAGGTGAAGGAGTGGCGAAGCGACGTGGCCATGTACGACTCGGCGTTCGCCGCCTTCTACTACCCGTGGATCAAGGTCGAGAACCCGATCGCCGGCAACGGTGACAGCGAGATCTTCGTCCCGCCCTCGGGCCACATCGCCGGGGTATGGGCACGCACTGACGACACCCGCGGGGTGTGGAAGGCTCCGGCGAACGACACCATCCGGGGCTGTCTCGACGTGGAGCGCTCCATCACGAAGAACGAGCAGTCACTGCTCAACCCCGTCGGCATCAACTGCATCCGCCCCTTCGGCACCCGCGGGATCCGGATCTGGGGCGCGCGTACCATGTCCTCCGACAGCGACTGGCGCTACATCAACGTGCGCCGCCTGTTCAACATGGTGGAGACCACCATCCTCGACGGCACGCAGTGGACGGTGTTCGAGCCGAACGACATGGGCCTGTGGGAGGGCGTCACCCGGACCCTGACCGGTTTCCTCACCGGGCTGTGGCGCTCCGGGGCGCTGTTCGGCGCCTCGGCGGACCAGGCGTTCTACGTGAAGTGCGACGCCGAGACCAACCCGCCGGAGTCCATCGACGAGGGACGCCTGGTCGTGGAGGTGGGGATCGCTCCCGTCAAGCCCGCGGAGTTCGTGATCTTCCGAATCAGCCAGCAGAAGCAGGTCGCCGCATAGCCGCACCCGGCGACCGTGTGATCAGCCCACCCAGTAGCCAACCAGAAAGACGGAGCAGAAAGATGACAGAGCCATGCCAACCTTCGACCTGACCCAAGACGATCCACTTATCGCGACCAACTTCTTCCTGGAGATCGACGGGGAGAAGATGAGCAACCTCACCTCGGTGAACGGTCTCGCCGCCGAGATCAACACGGTCGACGTGAACGAGCGGGGCCCCAACGGCCACGTCTACCAGCACAAGGTGATGTCGATGGCGAAGATGACCGGCGAGCTGCAGCTGAAGCGCATCGCTCCGCTCGACTCCACCTCTGATCCGCTGTGGAAGTGGTTCACCGACCTAAGGGACAAGGGCATGGCGGTGGTAGGTCGGACCAAGCCCCGCAGGAACGGCTCCGTAGTCCTCTACGACTCGGCCATGAAGGAAGTCTCCCGCTGGAACTTCTACAACGCGTGGCCGTCGAAGATCGAGGCAGACGGGCTCGACGTGAACCAGGCGAACCAGTACTCCGAGAGCATCACCTTGGTCTACGAGAAGCTCGAGCGGAAGAAGTAGGCGTTCGGTGCGCACCAGCTTCGAGTTCGTCCTTCCCCGGGGCTACATCGACGATTCGGGGGCGGTGCACCGCCGTGGCGTGATGCGCCTCGCCACGGCGCGAGACGAGCTCGAGCCGCTGCGCGACCCGACCATTACCGGGCCCGACGACCCCCGGCTCACCATCATCGTGCTGGCCCGGGTGGTGGAGCGCCTGGGCGATCACGAGCTCGTGACCACGCACGAGATCGAGGGGCTGTTCGCCGCCGATCTCGCCTACCTCCAGGACTTCTACGGCGTCGTCAACTTCGGCTCGGACGAGGACATCGATGCGCTGCTCGCCGCTCAGCAGGAGGCAGGCCGCCCAGCGTCCAGATCGACGAGCCCGTCGATGCCGGGAGCAGAGCCAGGGACAGGCCTAAGCGGGATCCCCGCGGACAGCGACCGGCAGTCACTAGGTGGCGAGCAGGAGGCGGCTTCACCTCGCGCCGAGGTCCTTACCGTCGGCGAACCGGAGGGGGGGCGCCGAAGTGGTCGGCGCGGCGCCATCGAAGAGGTGCCGAGCAGCGCGGTGCGGTGATCGACGCAGGTCGCAGCCGGCGGGGTGTGCCCGTGAGCGGCGGTCGCGCCTCCGTCGTCCAAGGGTGAAGACGAGACAGCAGTGACCAAGCGGTACGTCCGATGATGCAGTACCCGGTGGACGCCCTCTGGCAGGAGGTGATCTACCTGGCTTACCACCTGCACTGGGACATGGACAGCCTGCTCGACCTGGAGCACGCCGACCGCGTGCGGCTGGTGCGCGGGGTGGCATCGTTGAACGCGCGGGCGTGGGAGGAGGCTCGCCAGCCATGACCCAGAACGACACCGGGTTCGGCGGCCACTGGCCGACGGCCTCGAATTTCCTGCTGGAGGTGGACGGCGTGGTCATCGGCACCTTCGCGGAGGTGTCGGGGCTCGAGGTGCACGTGGAAGTGGCCACCTACGCCGAAGGTGGGGAGAACGGCTACGTCCACCAGCTGCCCGGACGGATGACCTGGCCGAACCTGATCCTACGGCGCGGCATCACCCACAGCGACGCCCTCTTCGACTGGGTGAACAAGTCGGCGGGTCCCGGTTTCGCCAGGAACGGCAACAAGCTCCAGCGCAGCACGGCCGCGGTCACCCTGGTCGGCTCCGCCGGGGAGCGCCTGCGGGCGTGGAACTTCGACGGGGCGTTCGCTGTGCGCTGGAGCGGGCCCCGGTTGGCCGCGGACGGCGAAGAGCTCGCCGCCGAGGAGCTGGAGCTGGCCCACCATGGCTTCCGGTCGAAGACCTTCTAAGACCATGGCCCCGATCTCGCCGTCTCCTGACCGCCCACCGACGTCGTCCGCGCAGCACGGCGCCGAGGCGCCCACACCGGCTCTTTCCCCATCTCCGCCGGCGTCGCCTTCCCCATCCCCATCCCCATCCCCATCCCCATCCCCATCCCCATCCCCATCTGCTTCTGCCTCTTCTTCTTCATCTTCTCCTCCTGCCGGCGGTGGTGACGCGGCGCCGCCCGCCGCTTCTCCTGCCGGCGGTGACACGGCGCAGCCCGCCGCGACGCTCGGGCGCCAGGTAGCCGAACGGCTCGCCTGGCACCGGCGTTTTCGATCGCGCCCGACTATGGCGGTCGGCCGTCTCGCCGGTGCCACCGTGGCGTTCACCGAGCTGCTGGCTCGACCGCTGTCGATCCGTGGGGCGCTCGGCGCGCCGCACGCGGGGGGCCACCGGCGCGCCGCGTCGGGCAGTGCAGGGTGGTCAGCTCAGCTCCCGGTGCCGCCACCGACGCTCACCTTGCTGGCCGCTTGGTGGCGCCGGCCGACCGACCAGGTCGCGGCCACGGTCGACGGGAGCGCCGTTTCACAGGCGAGCATGGGGAGCACCTCTGGAGCTGGCGGCCTCCGGCATGACGTGGGCCGTAGCTGGCAGGCGCCGGTTCGTGGGCTTCCCCGATCGACGCAGCTCGGCGCTGCCTCGCCGGCGGGTCCGGCTACCACGCCGGGCTCGGTGCCCCAGCGCCTTCACGGCGAGGTCCTGGCGGTGACGCGATCGGCAGATGTCCGCGCCGTGGGCTCGGTGCTCACGGATCGCGAGCGCCGATGGGTCTCCGACGCGGCGGCCTCTCGGGCGATGCCGAGCAGCAGACCGCCATCGCGGGTGAACCGGCGGGTCTCGACGATCCCCGCAGCTCCCTCGGTCGACGCACTGCTGTCGCCGCCGGGCGCGCCGGCGGGGGGTCCCCCCGCGGCACCCGTGGCACCTGCCGACCGCCCTGCGCCTGCCGACCGCTCTGCGCCTGCCGACCGCTCTGTGCCTCCCGACCGCTCTGTGCCTGCCGACCGCTCTGTGCCTCCCGACCGCTCTGGGGGCACGCCGCCGGCACCGGCGCCACCAGCTGGTCGAGCGGCGCCGGCCTCGGCGCCCGACGGCTCTGGACATGGTTCGGACGCTGGCGCGCGGATCCCGGTCGCAGGGCGTCCTGGCGCAGGCTTGATGGGTGGTGCTGGTGCACCGGTGCTGGCCGGTGGCGGTGTTTCGTCGCGCCAGCTGCTGGCTGTGGCCGCCGCCGGCGCTCGCCATGTCGCCGAGGCCGGCGTGGTCCTCCGAGATCCGCCCGGCAGCCGTCGCCGCTCGGCGCGCCATGTGGCGTCGACTGCAGCGCGATCGGTGAGACGCGGCGGGGTGGCGGCGGCTGGTCTGTCGGCTGCCGGTGCGGTCACGGATGCTGCGCGGGCGTCTGGCGGGATTCGCGTCGGCGGCGATCTGCGGCGCTCTCGGGCAGGAGATCGCACGGGCGAGCTGCGGAGAGCCGGGGTGTCGCGCTCCACGAGCCGGCAGGGTCGCGCGGATGCGGCGCCGTGGCGGCCCGCCGGGTCGGAGCCCGACGGGCCGTCTCCTCGTCAGCGTCTGGGAGACCGCTGGGCTCCAGCTCGCCGGCACCGCTCGGGCCGGCCGGGCACGTCGCTCGGGGGCCGGGGGTCACCCGCCGCTGACAGCTCCGGCCGGGCGCTGCTCCCCGGAGCTGCTGGCAGCGCACTCCAGCCTGGGGCTCGGCCCCTCGGCGAGGGCCGCCCTGCAGCTGGCGCCGGCTCGGCGGCCGGGCGCCGGGGGATTGGTGGAGGGCTGTACGGGAGCATCGGAGCGATGAGCAGGAGCATGGTGCTACGCGGGCTGGGGGGAACCTGGCCCAGCGCCCCGGTGCCCAGCCGGCCCGGCTCCGGCATCGTCCCCTCGGCGCTCGGGTCTCGAGCCCGCGGCGAGCTGTACCTCGAGCGGTCGGCGATGGACATCGTCGACAGCCCGGAGCGACTCGCAGCCAGCGCCTGGGGTGGCGTCCGCCGGGTGGGGCTCCCACGAGCGCCTCTCGTGGCCGTGCCGCGGCTGGACGGCGCTGGAAGGCTGGATCTCCTCGAGGGCACCTCGGGATCGGTGCAGCCCGGGCCGGCGGTGCCCGGTGCACGACAGGGCAGTGCCGGACCGCTCGACAGGCATCGGCCCGGGTCGACACGGCCCGCTCCGCCCTCGCCCTCGACACGGCCCGCTTCGCCCTCGCCCTCGACACGGCCCACTTCGCCCTCGGGGTCGAGCTGGGTCGCGGGTGGATCGGACCAGGCGAGCTCGGCGCGGGCAACGGTGCGTGCCCCTCGATCCGAAGGCGTCGCCCGGGCGCGCAGCGCCGGC
>JAKAQW010000014.1 GCA_021819525.1 Actinomycetes bacterium | reverse complement strand
ATCGGCTTCCCCGAGGATGCCGGCGGGAGCGGTGGGAACGCCATCGACTCGGCGATCGTCACCGAGGAGATCCTTGCCGGCGGTGGGTCGAGCGGTGTCGGCGCCTCGCTGTTCACCCACGGCATCGCCATCCCCCACATCGTGCGCGACGGCTCGCCAGAGCTGGTGGAGCGCTACGCGCGGCAGATCATGCAGCAGTTCCAGCCCGGTCGACCTGCACGCTCACGTCCATCACGGAGCCACCTGCCGGGGGATCGACCGGGCCCCGATCCAGTCGCCCGTAGGGCTGAGAGCGGGCAGGCCGTCGATGCTGGAGGAGTTCTTGTCGCGCCGGTAGGTAGCGAGGCCGTCGGGCCCCTTGCGCTCGCTCCAACGCTCGAGCTGGTCGCGCTCGGCTTGGAAGGAGTACAGGGGCACCCCGTAGCCGCAGGAGCTGCTGACCCTCTCCAGGGCCACGCGGACCACCGCGCGGGCACCGGACCGCCCCGGAAAGAGAGCCGACAGCTGGTCCCAGGACGCGGTGCCCGGAAGGACCACCTCGCCCGTGCCGTAGAGGCGTACGATTCGGGGAGGTCCCTCGAAAGCGCAGAACATCAGGGTGATACGGGCGTTCTGCCTGAGGTGGGCGATGGTCTCGGCGCCGCTGCCGGTCAGGTCCAGATAGGCGACGGTCACCGGGTCGAGCACGGCGAACGTGTCGGAGAGGCCCTTCGGCGACACATTGACGTGCCCGCTTGGACCGACCGGTGCCGTGGCGACGAAGAAGACCTTCTGTGCCTCGATGAAGGCCCTCAGCCGGTCGTCGATACGCTCCGTGGGCTCACCCATGCGAGGCGAGGCTAGCCCAGTGCCCGCGTCTGCTCCGAGCGGGCCGTCGACGACCGCCCGCCGGGATCGTGGAGCGCACGTACCCGCCGCTCCGACGTGCGGCTCAGGTGCTCGCCCCGTGCAGCCGTCGCAGTGGCCACCCTCGGATCCCCGCCGCTCGGGAGGACCGCCGGGTCGATCGACGACCGCCCCGTTCGGCTGAGCTCTGCACGCCGGTCCGGCCAGGCACATCGCCTGCCAGTCGGCGCCTGTCGCAGCTTGGACCGCTGGGCCCGGCACGCCCCCGAAGGTCGGGTCCGGGTCACGTCCCTGGTGTTCCGGCTGGTGGTGTTGCGAGCTTCGGGTCCTTCAGGTTGGGTGACTTGTCGAAGCAGGCGAACACCTGGTGCCCGGTGATGGTGACCGGGAGGAAGGTCTTGCCCTTCACCTTCACGAAGTCGCTGCACGCCGGGTAGGTCTGGGTGGTGTGGGCCCGGGCCCAGTTGACGACGATCGTGAGCCCCCCGGCGGTGAAGTTGGTGATCTGGTTGGTGACGGCGATGAGGTTCGCCTGGGTGAGGTTCTTGCCGGCCCGCTTGATGCCTTCGGCGAGCAACGCGGCGGACTGCCACCCTTGCAGTGCCACGCTCGAGAATTCGAACTTCGGCTCGTAGCGCTTCATCGCTGCGAGGTATGTGGCCATGCCGGGGTAGCCGCCCGGCAGGGCGTGGACCACGTCGAAAGGAACGGTGCCGTTCAGATCGATGTACACCCCTTGCATGAGGGACGTGTAGTGGTCGAGCAGCGCTTGGTCGTACCCGTCGAGCCACAGCTGGGTGGCGTTCACCCCGTACTGGCGCAGGTCTCGCGAAAGGGTGATGTTGTCCGAGGACTGCAGGCAGCTGATGACGAAGTCGACGTGCTTCTGCTGCATCTGCTGCACTGCGGGCGTGTAGTTGCCGCCCAGCTGGGCGTCGAGCGCGTCGTAGGCTACGTGGACCCCGGATGCGGCGAGGTCCACGGCGTCGGCCTTGCAGGCGTCGTACGACGAGGTGATAGCGGGACCGTAGCTGATGACGGCGACCGAGGTCGCGTGGGTCCGGTGCGCCAGGTAGGCGACCGGTGCCACCCCGGCGTTGAAGCTCTCGACGGATCCGCCCGCTGCGAAGAGGTTGTTCGGACCCTGCCAGTTGCCGCTGACGTTGTACCCGTAAGTCGGTGTGTGGGTGGCGACGAACAGCGCCGGGGTGAAGAAGAACGAAGAGACGCCGGCCGCGAAGACGTGGTCCTGTTCGAGGAGGCTGTGGCTCAGCTGGGTGAACTGGGAGGGGTTCGAGCCGTCGTCCAGGTTGTAGGCCAGCACCAGCTTGCGCCCGTCGACACCACCCCTCGCGTCGATCATGTCGAAGTAGGCCTGCATCCCGGGGCTGAAGCCGTCGAAGTCGGCCGCGATGGCGCCGGTGAGCGACGAGATGACGCCGACCCGGATGGTGGTGGCGGTGACCCCGGGAGCGGTCGAGGGGGGAGCTGGCGCCGTCGAGCTGCTGGAGCTCGAGCTGCTGGTGGAGGAGGTGGAGGTGCTCGAGCAGGCAGCCAGAACGGTGGCCAGCAGCAACGAGCCGGCCACCGCCACAGCCGGTCGGGCGAACCGATCCGAGAAGATCCGGCCGATCCTGCGGACCACCTGGTCGGTCCTCATGGAACCCCTCCTCATGTCCAAGTCCCTGTCGTGCTCGTGATCTCGACGCCCCCCGGCTGTGCTCGTCCCTGTCGTGCTCGTGATCTCGACGCCCCCCGGCTGTGCTCGTCCCTGTCGTGCCCCCGGCCGTAGTGCACGGTGAAGCCTAGGTTTCCGGCGCTGTGGGTGGATCCACCATCATGCCGGGAGGTCAGGACTCGGTGGTGTCAGCTCCGTCCTCCGAGGACCGTCTCGACCGGCGCCAGGTACACCCGTGGCCTCGGGATCGCGACCCGTGCCGCGCTGTTCCAGAGGGCTGTCCATGTCACTGCCCGGTTCGCCATGACCCCAGGTCATGGCGCTGCCACCAGGCTCATGATCATGCCACCAAGGCCTGTGACCTGCGCTGATGGAAGGTCGGGCATCAAGATGGATGGCCCTCTTGTTCTACGGTGCTCGTGTCAGGGATTCCCGTGCCAGCGCTGGCCTGGTTCGAGGAGAGAGGCGGCCTCTGCTGCGCGAGCCCGGAACACCTCGGAAGCGTTGCCGGCGTCTTCGGCGAGGACGCCGGCAACATGCTCGAAGAAGAGGCCGATCAGCAGGGAGCGAAGCACCCGGGCCAGCGCCGGGCGCGATCCGGCGGCGCACAGGTCGGGGCGGTTCGTGGCGAGCCACTGCTCGAGGGCAGCCTGGGTGGCGGCGAACAGGTCGCTCCCGACGGTAGTTGCGGTCTCGTCGCCTCTCAGGACCTCGCCGAGCATGAGGCGGATGAAGTCCTCGACGTCGAGCATGGACTGCAAGATGTCGGTGAGCAGGTCCCCGAGACCCGTGGCTGGGCTGTCGGCCATGGCTGACGGGGAGGCCGTGGCGAGGTCGGAGAGGAAGCCTCGGTCGTCGAGCACTGCGACGAGCAGGTCGCGCTTGGACGGGAAGTAGTGGTAGAGCGAAGCGACGTTCAAGCCTGTGGCCGCCGCGAGGTCGCGCATGCTGGTGCCCGCCACGCCGTTCTGCGCCATGAGAGAGAGCGCTGTGTCCAAGATGAGCTGGCGCTTGGTGGTTCCCTCGGGCCGGCTGACCGGTTCGCTGGCGAATGTGGGCACGCCCCCATTGTCGATCCAAAGCGTGCCCACGTCGAAAGCAGGAACGGAACGAACGTTTGCTGGTATCCGAACGAACGTTGGATTACAGTGTCATCTCCGATACGGGCGTGGCCACCGACCAGCGGTCGAGGCCGGTCGGATCAGTGCTCGGTCGGTGCGCGGGCGGGTCGGCGAGGGGCAGGACGAGCACCAGTGAACCAGGAGGTTGGGACCGTGCGAAGGGTGACCGGCGAGCAGACGAGCGAGAGCCGGCCCCTGCGTCCTCCCCACGGCTCGACGCCTTCCCACCCCGCGAGCGACGCTGCGGCTTCGGCGCGCCGGAGGCCGTCGCCGGGCAGGCAGGTGGCTCGCTTCGACCCCTTCGAGCTGAGCGACACGGTGTCCGGCGACGTGCGCGATCCCTACCCGATCATGCGCGAGCTGCGACGCCAGAGCGCGGTGCACGTCGGGCCCGTCGATCTCGGTGCCGGAGCGCGCGAGCCCGACCCGTCGCGACCCCGGCCGGTGACGGTACTGGGCTTCGACGAGGTGCTCGAGGTGCTGCGGGACGGGGAGACGTACTCGTCGAGCGTCTACGAGGGGGTCGTGGGCATGGTCATGGGCCGCACCATCTTGCAGATGGACGAGCCCGAGCACCGGACGCACCGGATGCTCGTCACCCCCGCCTTCCGGTCGAAGATGCTCGAGCGCTGGGAGCACGGGTTGGTCCGCCGTGTCGTGGACGAGCTGCTCGACGAGCTCGTCGACCGGGGGCGGGCCGATCTGGTCCAAGAGCTCACCTTCCACTTCCCGGTGCAGGTCATCGCCGAGATCCTCGGGTTGCCCCGCTCGGACTTCCCTGCGTTCCAACGCTGGGCGCTCGAGATCACGAGCGTCTCGTCGAACTGGGAGCGGGGCATGGCCGCGTCGGCGGCGCTGCGCGACTACTTCGCCGCAGTCCTCGCAGAGCGGCGCCGCCGGCCCGCCGACGACCTCATCAGCGAGCTGGCTGTCGCCGAGATCGAGGGCCGGCGCCTCGAAGACGAGGAGATCTTCTCGTTCCTGCGCCTGTTGCTGCCAGCGGGTGTCGAGACGACCTACCGGGCGTCGGGGAACCTCCTGTACGGGCTGCTCACCCACCCTGATCAGCTGCAGGCGGTGCAGGCTGATCGAGGGTTGGTGGTGCCGGCGTTCGAGGAGACGTTGCGCTGGGAGCCCCCGGTCACCATGATCTTGCGGCGAGCCACCCGCCCCAGCGAACTGGCCGGGGTGCCGATCGAAGAAGGAGCTGACGTCGGGCTCATGCTGGGAGCGGCCAACCGCGACGAACGCAGGTACCCCGAGCCGGATCGGTTCGACCTCTTTCGCAAGTGCCGGCAGAACGTCGGGTTCGGGTTTGGCGTGCACGTCTGCCTCGGGATGCACCTGGCCCGGATGGAGACCAAGGTGGCCGTGAACGCCGTCTTGGGCCGCCTCGCCGATCTCCGGCTCGACCCGGGCCCGGGACAGGATCTCCATATCCGGGGCCTGGCGTTCCGCTCGCCCATCGCCCTGCCGGTCGCGTTCACGCCGGCGTGAGCAGACTCGTGCCGCGCCGGTGGAGCCGACAGTCGCCATGGTGACCCCGGAAGTGTCGCTGCCTGACTGCCGTACCTTCAGCGCCGGTGCGGCACAGCGTCGTCGGGCGAGCTGCCCGTGGCGGGTGACGCCGGCACGGTGGCGGTGACGACCGTCCCGTGTCCTGGGCCCGAGCGGACCACGAGGTGGCCCCCGACCATGTCGATGCGTTCGGCCATGCCTTCTAGCCCGTAGGAGCCGGGGCTGGTCGACGCGCCGGTCTCGAACCCTCGCCCATCGTCGTCGACCTCCAAGACGATGTGGTCGCCTCGGCGTTGCAGCATCACCCTCACGTGGCTGGCGGCGGCGTGCTTGGTCACGTTCTGGAGGGCCTCTTGCCCGACGCGGTACAACGCGGTCTCCACGTGTGGAGCCAGGGAAATTGGCTCTACGTCCACGTCGACGTCGATCTCGATCTCCGAGAGCTCGCGGGCCAGTCCCCTGAGGCCGGCAGCGAGCCCCAAGTCGTCGAGGACGCTTGGCCGCAGGCCCCGGATGGCGCTCCGGGCCTCGTCGAGCGCGTCGTCGACCAGCTTGCGTGCCGCGGCCAGCTCGGCCGCCAGCACCTGGGATGCGTCGTCCTCGGGACCGGTGCTGACCTCGGGACCGGTGCTGACCTCGGGACCGGTGCTGACCTCGGGACCGGTGCTGACCTCGGGACCGGTGCTGACCTCGGGACCGGTGCTGACCTCGGGACCGGTGCTGACCTCGGGACCGCAAGCGGCGGCGGCCGTCGAGGTGGCCCGAGGTGTCGCGGTCGGGGTCGTGCGCGGCGGGCTCGCTGCGAGGCCGGATGTGCGGCTCGCTGGGCCGGTCACCGACTGGCACACTGCTTCTGCCACCGAGCTGGCTGCGTCGAGGTGGTAGGCCAGGCTGACCAGGCGCTGGCTGATGCCGTCGTGGATGTCACCGGCGAGCCGGCGCCGCTCGAGCTCTTGCGCCTCGATGGTGCGCGCAGCGAAGCGGGCCAGGGTCTCTTCGCGTTGCATCAGCCGCTGGTAGAGCCGGGCGTTGTCGACGGTGCCGGCTACGAGGTTCGCCAGGTCGCCGAGGAGCGCCACGTCGGCGTCGTCGTACTGGCGGGGTTGGCGCGCGTGGAGGTTGAGGGCCCCGACCACCCGGGTGCCGCGGCGGATCATCGGTACCGACACCAGCGAGGTGTAGTCCTCGCCGCGCAGTGCCGGCAGGTAGCGATACCGGGGATCGGACCACTTGTCGGGGACGACAGCAGGGCGCCCGTGGAGCGCCACCCACCCGGCCACCCCTTCGCCGAGCCGAAGCTCGATGGTGCCGGCCAGCTCGTCGAAAGGCGGGGTGGCCCCGACCAATACCAAGGTGCGGCGCTCTTCGTCCACCAGGTGCACGAAGCACACGTCGGAGCCGGCGACCCCGGTCAACAGCTCCGCCACCCTCTGCACGACTACGTGGACGTCGAGATCGGAGGAGGTGATGTCGAGCACGGCTCGCAACAGCTCGACCTGGCGCACCGGCCCCATCGCCGACGCGACGTGGGGTGCGGGTGCCTGCGCCGCGGGTCGCAAGAGCTGGTGCTCGGGGGGCCGCTGGCGGTCGGGGTGCTCGGGAGGTGGCTGGTGCTCGTGTCGGTCCGGAGGCGGCTGGTGCTCGTGGTGGTCCGGGGGTGGCTGGCGGTCCGGGGGTGGCTGGCGGTCCGGGGGTGGCTGGTGGTCCGGGGGTGGCTGGCGGTCCGGGGGTGGCTGGCGGTCCGGGGGTGGCTGGCGGTCCGGGGGTGGCTGGTGCTCGTGGTGGTCGGGAGGCGGCACCGTCGGGCTCATCGGTACAGCCGTTCGCGCAGCGCAGCGGCGACGGCCTGCGAGCGGTCGCTCACCCCCAGCTTGCGATAGAGGGCACCGAGGTGGGTCTTCACGGTCTCCTCCCCGATGACCAGCTCGCCGGCGATCGCTCGGTTCGACAGGCCACGTACCAGCAGCTCGAGCACCTCGCTCTCGCGTTGGGAAAGCCCCAAGTGCGCCCCTGGCCAGAACTCCCCGGCCTGGAGGCGCGCGGCGGTCAGCGCGACCCGGCCCATGAACGTGGGGTCGATGACGATCTCTCCGGCCATGATGCGCTCCAGCTGGTCGGCCAGCTCGCTGCCGCGGGCCTGCTTCAGCAGGAAGCCGGCGGCACCGAGGCGCAGCGCCTGGAACAGGTACTGCTCGTCGTCGTAGACGGTGAAGAACACCACCTTCATGTCGGGATGACGCCCCAGGAGGTCCCGTCCGAGATCGAGCCCGCTCTCCGCCCGTAGCCGCACGTCGAGCAGTACGACGTCGGGAAGGTACTCGACAGCGGCAGCCAGCGCCTCGGCAGCGGTGGTGGCCCGGGCCACGATGCGAACCCGGAGTCGTTGGCTGCGCAGCATGGCCTCCAACCCGTCGAGGATCACCTGGTGGTCGTCCACGAGCAGCAGCCGGATGGGACCGCCCTGCTCCTCGGTCACGTCTGGTCCTCGGTCATGTCCGGTCCTCGGTCATGTCCGGTCCTCGGTCACGTCTGGTCCTCGGTCACGTCTGGTCCCGTCCTCTGATCGGAGCTCCGTCGAAGTCCTCCCGTCGAAGTCCTCCCGTCGAAGTCCTCCCGTCGAAGTCCTCCCCGTCGATCCGGGGTGCTGGCGAACC
Organism: Actinomycetes bacterium; assembly: GCA_021819525.1. GTDB lineage: Bacteria > Actinomycetota > Acidimicrobiia > Acidimicrobiales > UBA8190 > JAKAQW01. Next base: position 31,235 of record JAKAQW010000014.1, on the reverse strand, counting down.
TCACCTTCCGATCTGTGCCAGCATGGTAGCCACGGGAGCTCGGAGGGACCGGGCTGAGAGGGTGCCTTGACCGGCGCCGACCGTGGGACCTGAACCGGATAATGCCGGCGGAGGGAGGCTGTCATGCGAAGCAAGGTGTACGTGCCGTGCGAAGCGGCTGGGGCAGGCGTCCCGTTCGTCGAGGTGTCGTTGTCTCCCTCGCCGGGACCCAACGGCCCGGTGGCGAACCCGGCGCTCCGCCTGTACGACACCTCTGGACCCGGCTCTGATCCCGAGCGGGGGCTTCCGGCGTTGCGGCGTCCGTGGGTGTTGGCGCGGGGTGACGTAGAGGAGGTCGAGGGCCGGCCGGTGTCGGCACGTGACGACGGGCGGGCTGTCGCGCGTGGGGCACTGAGCGCCGAGGCGTTCCCGGCGGCGCCGGCGAAGCCGTTGCGCGCGGCGGGCGTCACGCCGGTCACCCAGCTCCACTATGCCAGGCAGGGGGTGGTCACCCCCGAGATGGCGTTCGTGGCCGTGCGTGAGGGGGTGGAGCCTGAGCTGGTGCGCGCCGAGGTGGCCGCCGGGCGGGCCATCGTGCCGGCGAACGTCAACCATCCGGAGTCCGAGCCGATGGTCATCGGCAAGCGGTTCCTCACCAAGGTGAACGCGAACATCGGCAATTCGGCGGTCAGCTCTTCCATCGCCGAAGAGGTGGAGAAGCTCCGCTGGGCGACGCACTTCGGCGCCGACACCGTCATGGATCTCTCCACCGGGCCGGCCATCCACACCACCCGCGAGTGGATCATCCGCAACTCCCCTGTCCCCATCGGGACCGTGCCCATCTACCAGGCACTCGAGAAGGTCGACGGGCGGGCCGACGCGCTCAGCTGGGAGGTCTACCGTGACACGGTGATCGAGCAGGCCGAGCAGGGTGTGGACTACATGACGGTGCACGCGGGCGTGTTGCTGCGCTACGTGCCGATGACCGTGCAGCGGGTGACCGGCATCGTCAGTCGCGGCGGCTCCATCATGGCGGCGTGGTGCCTGGCGCACCACGAGGAGAACTTCCTGTACACCCACTTCGAGGAGCTGTGCCAGGTGCTGGCCGTCTACGACGTGGCCTTCTCGCTCGGTGACGGGCTCCGGCCCGGGTCGGTGGCCGACGCGAACGACGAGGCGCAGCTCTCGGAGCTGGCCACGTTGGGTGAATTGACCGAGATCGCCTGGCGTCACGGCGTGCAGGTCATGGTGGAAGGGCCTGGTCACGTACCGCTGCAGAAGGTGGCCGAGAACGTGATGCTCCAGCAGCAGCTGTGCCACGAGGCGCCCTTCTACACCCTCGGTCCGCTCACCACCGACGTGGCACCGGGCTACGACCACATCACCTCGGCCATTGGTGCCGCGGTGATCGCCATGGCGGGCACGGCCATGCTGTGCTACGTAACCCCCAAGGAGCACTTGGGCCTGCCTGACCGTGACGACGTCCGTGCCGGTATGGTCGCCTACAAGATCGCTGCTCACGCTGCCGATGTGGCCAAGGGGCACCCCGGGGCACAGGCGTGGGACGACGCGCTGTCCAAGGCCCGCTTCGAATTTCGGTGGGAGGACCAATTCGACCTGGCGCTCGATCCCGAGACGGCCCGGTCCTACCACGACGAGACGTTGCCGGCCGAGCCGGCGAAGACGGCGCACTTCTGCTCCATGTGTGGGCCCAAGTTCTGCTCCATGCGGATCAGCCACGACATCCGCGCCATGGGGGTGGGGGATCCGGTGGCTGTCGGCCTGCGCTCGAAAGCCGATGAGTTCCGCGACGGGGGCAACGAGATCTATCGCCAGGTCGGTGCCGTCGGATCGGCACCTCTCGGGGCGAGCTGAGGGTACCGGCGGGCTCAGGGTACCGGCCCAGCCGACAGATCGCTTGGGCCTCCCCGGCCTGCTCAGCGCCGGTCGAGCACCAGGGCGACGGCGAGCGTGGCCGCTCCGGCCACTACGATGCCCGCAGCGGAGAGGACCATGCCCAGATGTCCGGGGGTGACGGTGCCATAGGGCGAGAGCTCGGTCCGGACCAGATGCCATTCGGACCAGGCCAGCAGGCCTTGCCCGGCACCCCACAGCACGAGAGCCACTCCCACCAGCGCCAGCCACGGCTGCCAGTGCCGCCGGGGAGCGCCCGGGCGGACCTCGGGCGTCACCTGGGTGGGAGCTTGGGCGGGGACGCCACTTCCCGGCCCGGCTCCGTACCCGCTGGGCTCTCCGGGCCAGTGCCCGATCGGCGCGCCGTACCCCGTCGCGTACCCGGTCCCAGAGGTGGGGCCGGGAGCCGCCTGGAACCCGCTCATGGGTGTGGCCTGGAGCTGGCCGGCGGCAGATGCAGCCGGCGGATAGGCCTGGGCGCCCTGGGGGTTGGCGGTCGCCCGGGTGTCGACGGTGGCCGGCCGAGCCGTCGACGCGGCCGCCGGGTCCGCTGGCACCGCAGCTGCCCCACGCTCGGCGGTGGCTGTGTCGTGGTCAGGCGCCACGGTCGCACGGGGGGCGGTATGCGGCGGGTACCACTTGCCATCCGACGCCAACCACCATCCGGGTCCCTGCGAAACGTCGCTCATCGCCCCTCCTCGCTGTCGTGTCGCGCCCGCCGGTCGTCATGCCTGTACGCCCGCCCGGTGCCGTACCGGTACGCGCGCCGGGGGTTGGACCGGTTCGCCATGATCCCACGGTAGGCCAGGGGCCTGTGACATCTGGCTCTCGCTGCTCGGTGCGCCGTGTCATCTGGCTCTCGCTGCTCGGTGCGCCGTGTCACCCGGCTCTCGACGCAGGCAAGGCACGGGGTGTGGGTCAGGTGACGCCTGCCGGACGGGCGTCGACGGCGACCGGCAAGCGGCCTGGGTCCCATCCCAGCTGCTCGACCGCGGTGGCAAAGGCGAACCGGTCGGTCATGCCTGCCACGTAGGCCACCGCCCGATGCAGGGGGCTGTACGCCGCGTCGACGAGGGTCGGCGAAGTGCCAGCGGCGACCGGCTCGGCGATCTCGGGCAGGCGCTCGGGGTGCTCGGCGAAGTGCTCCACCAGGGCCCGGAGCACTGCTACGACGGCATTGGCCTGGACGATCGACGCTGGACGATTGTAGACCCGTTCGTAATTGAACGAACGCAAGGCGGCGAGCGCCGAGGCAGGCTCGGGCGCCATGCCGACGACGCCGTGTTCGAGCACGGCGTCCACCAGCGCGGCGATGAACGAACGAAGCTGGACGGATCGATGGCTTCCCACCAAGGCGACCACGGCTTCGGGCACGTCCTCGGCAGCCACGATGCCGGCTCGCACGGCGTCCTCCAGATCGTGGGTGCAGTAGGCGACCCGGTCGGCCCAACTGAGCAGCTCGCCTTCGGGGGTGGCTGGTGCCGGGAGAGACCAGCTGTGGTGGCGGATGCCGTCGAGCGTCTCGGCACAGAGGTTCAGCGGTGCGAGGACGACGTCAGCGCCCCACCGGGCGTGGTGGAAATCGGGGACGAACACCTCGAAGGCGTCTTCACTGGCGTGCCCGCCGGGTCCGTGCCCGCAGTCGTGGCCCAGAGCCATGGCCTCTACCAGGGTGGTGTTCAGGCCGACGGCTCGAGACACCGCTGTGGCCACCTGGGCGACCTCCAGGGCGTGGGTGAGCCGGGTCCGCTGGTGGTCGGCGGGGTGGACGAAGACCTGGGTCTTGCCCGCCAGGCGACGGAAGGCGGCGGCGTGGAGGATTCGGTCGCGGTCACGTTCGAAGCAGGTCCGCCATGGGTCGGGCTCCTCGGGCGTGGCGCGTCGGCCACCTCCTACGGCCCGGGTAGCTCCAGCTGCCAGCACGGCGTCCTCGAGCGCTTCTCGCCCGGCCCGGTCTATCGGACGTGGGCCGAAGCCGACGACAGCCGTGCCGGTGGTGACTGCCCCCGGCAGCTCGTGGCCTGTCGCAGTCGCCTTCGAGGTCTGCGGCTCGCTTGCCGCCGCCCGACTGGCCGAGGTCGCATGGGCGACCACCAGCCCGGAGGACGACGTGATGCCCCGCATCGTCGCCGCCCACTGGCATCGCCGGCTGGACCCTGGCGCGTGTGCCGGATCGACGACCGTGTCGCGCCGCAAGGGGAGTGGGAGAGGATCTGGGGGTAGGGGATCGGGTTCGAGCATGGCATGGCCTCACGCGGGCGGGTCGGGTGTCGTAGGACCGCTGCTGTCGGTGGCGGCTGACGTCCAGTGTGGCCCATCGCTGTATCGTCGGGGGTCGGCCCGGTCGCGCGGGCCACTGGCAAGGAGCCCGATCACGGGCCCGAGGCAAGGAGCGCGCCACGTGGACGTACGGATCGGGATCGCCCAGAGCGTGAAGGAGCTCGAGGTCGAGCTCCCCGACGACGCCGAGCGCGATGCGGTGATAGCCGACATCGACGCGGCGTTGGGCCGCGGCGACGGCGTTCTCTGGCTGACGGACCGGAAGGGCCGCCGGGTCGGTGTCCCGGTCGGCAAGCTGGCCTATGTCGAGGTGGGGGCACCGGTCACCGAGCGGCGGGTAGGTTTCGGGGCCCCTTGAGCAGCCTCGTCGACCGCCGCCTGCTGTTCGTCACCGGGAAGGGGGGTGTGGGCAAGACGACGGTGGCGGCTGCCCTGGCCGTCTACGCGGCCGAGCAGGGTCGGCGCACCCTTCTGTGCGAGGTCGACGCCAAAGGCGACGTGGCCGCTCAGCTCGAGACCGATCCCACCGGGTTCGAAGCCCGCCGTGTCCTGCCCAACGTGTGGGCCATGTCGATGAACACCGAGGCCTCGTTGCGTGAGTACTTGAAGCTGCAGCTGAAGGTGCCCATGGTGGGGCGGATCGGCCCCCTGGCCAAAGCGTTCGATTTCGTGGCCACTGCAGCGCCTGGCGTCCGCGAGATATTGACAGTCGGCAAGTTCTGCTACGAAGTGCGAGAAGACCACTACGACCTCGTGGTGGTGGACGCGGCGGCGACCGGACATGTCGTCGGTCAGCTCACCGCTCCGCAGGCTATAAACGAGCTGGTCCGGGTGGGGCTGGTGCGCTCGCAGACCGACTGGATGCTGCAGATGCTGTCGGATGCGGCGGTCACGGGCCTGGTCGTGGTGACCACGCCCGAGGAGATGCCCGTGAGCGAGACCATCGAGCTGGCCGAGCGCTTGCGCGAGCAGACGACGGTTGCGTTGCGCGCGGTGGTGGTGAACCGGGTCCTCCCCGAGCTGTTCGGTCGGGCCGAGGAAGCCGCCTTCGACGAGCTCATCTCAGAGGGTCCCCGGGCGGCGCTCGGCGACCTGCTGCAAGGCGATCCGGCCCCGGTGTTCGAGGCGGCCCGATTGGCGGTCACCATGCGCCGCACCCGAGCGGGGCACCTCGACCGGCTTCGGGCCGGCATCGACCCGAGCGTGCCCGTGGTCTACTTGCCGGAGCTGTTCACCCGCAGCCACGGTCTGCGCACAGTGCGCCAGGTCGCCGCCCATCTGGGTGAGGAGCTGGGCACATGAGCCCGCCGGGATCCTTCGAACGGCTGCTTGGCGCGCGAGAGATCGTGGTGACCTGCGGATCGGGTGGGGTTGGGAAGACCACCACTGCAGCCGCGGCCGCAGCGTGCGCGGCCGCCCGTCTCGGTGGTCGGGTGCTGGTCCTGACCGTGGATCCGGCGCGACGTCTGGCGAACGCCCTCGGTTTGGAAGGTATCGGCAACGCCGAGCGGCGAGTGCCGGACCGGGCCTTCGTCGATGCCGGGGTGCAGCCCACCGGCGAGCTGTGGGCGGCCATGCTCGACACCAAGCAGTCCTGGGACGCCCTGGTGCGCCGGCACGCGCCCGACGACGCTACGCGCGACCAGATCCTGGCCAACCCGCTGTACCGCAACATCTCGGGCCGCTTCGTGCAGAGCCACGACTACATTGCCATGGAGCGGCTCTTCGAGCTGCACTCGAGCGGCGCCTACGACCTCATCGTGGTGGACACGCCACCCTCGCGCAACGCCCTCGACTTCCTCGACGCGCCGGAGCGGATGGCCGAGTTCTTCTCCAGCCGGCTGCTGCGCTGGCTGATCGTGCCGTACCGCTCCAAACTGGTGAACCTGGCTTCCAAGCCCTTCTACCAGGTGGCCGACCGTGTCCTGGGCAGCCAGTTCCTCTCCGACATCGCCGAGTTCTTCATCCTGTTCCAGTCGATGTACGACGGGTTCGTGGAGCGAAGCCGGGCGGTGGAACGCCTGCTCGCCGACCGCCGGACGACCTTCGTGATCGTCTCGACCCTCGAAGCTGCCCCGGCGCGCGAAGCCGAGGTGTTCGCAGCCGAGCTGCGCCGGCGGCGCCTGCACCTCGGTGCCATGGTCTTGAACAAGGTGCTGCCCGACTACCTCCTCGACGACAGCGGCGCCCAGGTGGCCGAACGGCTGGTGCGCGACTACCTGTGGCTGGCCGAGGCACTGGCGACCACCATGCCCGAGGTCGACGGCGAGCTGCTGGCCCGGGTGCTGCACACCATCGGCCAGAGCTTCTCGCACTTCCGGGTGGTCGCGCAGCGAGAGTCGGAGCAGCGGTCGGAGCTGGCCCGGGTGCCCGATGTGCTGGTGAGCGTGCCCTACTTCGACACCGACGTCTACGACCTGGCCGGGCTGCTGCGCCTTGGCGAGCGTCTGTGGGTGTGAGGAGGGTGCCGCCGTGCTCGAAGCTGTCCACGACCGACCGCCATCTGGTCGACTGCCATCTGGTCGACCGCGCTCGGACCGGCCACTGTCGGACCGGCCACTGTTGGACCGGCCACTGCCGGATCGGTCACACTCGGACCGGCCACTGCCGGATCGGTCACCGTCGATGACCGACGAGCGACCATGATCGACTACCACCTGCACCTGTGGCCGCACGGCGAGCGCCACCGCGACGAGGTGGTCGACCACGTCGCCGCCTACTGTGCCCAAGCCGCACGAGCTGGGGTGGTCGAGGTGGCTATCACCGAGCACCTGTTCCGGTTCCGCCAGGCAGACGCCGTGCTGGGGGGGTGGTGGCGAGACGAGCCGGACGACGCCCTGCGCCGGTCGATGGCCGGCTACTGGGCCGAGCACGCCCTTGCCGACCTCGACGTGTACGTGCAGGGTGTTCTCGACTGCCAGGCAGCGGGGCTGCCGGTAGTGCTCGGCATGGAAGTCGACTACTACCCGGGTCGCATGGCCGAGGTCGCAGCGTTGCTCGGCAGCTACCCGTTCGACGTGTTGCTCGGCTCGGTGCACTGGCTGGGGACCTGGCGCTTCGACGACCTCGAGGACCCGGTGTCGAACGCCCGCTGGAGGACCCACTCGATCGAGTCGGCGTGGACGGCGTACACAAGAGCGCTCGACGAGCTGGCCGCCACCGGCACGTGTGATGTCTTGGCGCACCTCGATCTGGTCAAGGTGGCCGGCCATCGCCCACCTGCCCCCGAGGAGTGGTGGGACCGCCTGACCGAGTCGGCTGCCAGCTCGGGCATGGCGGTGGAGGTGTCCTCCGCCGGCTGGCGGAAACCGGCCGGCGAGGCGTACCCGGCCCCAGCGCTGCTCGCACGGCTGGTGGAGCGCGGTGTGCCGCTCACCACAGCCTCCGACGCCCACGGGGGTGCTCAGGTCGCCGACCGGTTCGACGAGCTGGCTATCTGTCTGGCAGGCGCCGGTGTCCAGCGCCTGCAGGCGTACCGTCGCCGCCAGCCCAAGGTCCTGGCGCTGGATGGCGCGAGAAGCCGGGTCCAGGCTCCGACGGAGCCGCAGCCGTGAGCACGCCCGGTGAGCTCGCCGCCCAGCACACTGCGCTCGACGGTGACGCGTTGGCCCATCTCCAGCGGCTGCTCGGCACGTGGGGCGCGCTGGCCGACCTGTCGCTGTCGGATCTGTTGCTCATGGCGCCGACCGCTGAAGGCGGGGCCGAAGCCGGCAAGCTGGTGGTGCTGGGGCAGATGCGACCGACGACCACGGCCACGCTCCTGCCGGTGGATCTGGTGGGTGCGCTCACGCCGGCGGGGGACTGGCCGGTGGCGGTCGAGGCACTCGCCGAGCGTGAGATCCGGTCCGGGGTGAACCAGATGCCGCCCATCGAGCTGCTGGTCGCCCCCCCGCCTGCGCCGGGCCCAGGTGAGACTGGCGAGGTGCCGGCCGTGCCTGGCGAGGTCCGCGTCGAAGCGGTGCCGGTGGTGCTGGGATCTGTGGCGGTGGCCGCGGTGGTGCGGCTCGAACCCATCGAGCACCGCCGGCGCAGCGGCCGTCTGGAACGCGTCTACCGCGGTCTGTACGACCGCCTGGCGGCCATGGTGGCCGAGGGCCGGTACCCCTCGCCCGGCGAGGACGTCCTCGGCGAGGACGCCCCCCGGGTCGGTGACGGCCTGGTCTTGATGGACGCGGACGGACGGATCGTGTACTCGTCGCCCAACGCCATGAGCGCGTTGCACCGCATGGGGGTGACATCGGTGCCCGAAGGACACCGCCTGGGGGAGCTCGGCGTGGAGGATGCGGCGGTGGACCGGGCGCTCAGCAGTGGCCTGCCGGTGATCGAGGAGGTCGAACGCCGCCCCGACGTCATCGTGCTCGTGCACTGCACGCCGCTGGTCGCCGAGGGTGAGGTGACCGGGGCCATGGTGCTCATGCGGGACGTCACCGACCTGCGGCGCCTGGACCGGTTGCTTCTGTCGAAGGATGCCGCTATCCGGGAGGTCCACCACCGGGTGAAGAACAACTTGCAGACCATCTCGTCGCTGCTCAGCCTGCAGGCCCGGCGGCTCGGTCCGGGCAGTGCTCAGGACGCGCTGCGCGAAGCAGAGCGGCGGGTCCGCTCGATCGCGGTGGTCCACGAGGTGCTGTCTCGAGAGCCCGGCGAAGAGGTGCCTTTCGACGAGATCGTAGGATCGTTGGTGCGTATGGCCGAGGACTCCTCGATCGGTGCCCATACGGTGTCCATCGACGTCGCCGGGGATCTCGGCGCGGTGCCGGCCGACGTGGCGACTCCGCTGGCCGTGGTCGTGGCCGAGCTGCTGCAAAACGCCGTGGAGCATGCCTTCGGGGAGGAGCGTGACGCCGAAGGTCGGGTCGAGCTCCAACTGGCCAGCGCGGACCGGCGTCTGCATGTGGTGGTGGTCGACGACGGCTGCGGGCTACCCCCGGGGTTCGACATCGACAAGACCGCGAGCCTCGGGCTTTCCATCGTCCGGGATCTCGTCACCAGCCAGCTCGGTGGCACCATCACCATGGCGGATCGGTCCTCCGAGGTCGGTTCCCGTAGCCCGGTCGGCGGTGGCGAGGGGGTGTCGGGCAGCCCCGACGTCGGAACCGGCGGAGCCCCTGGCGCAGGGCGCGGGACTCGAGTGACGATCGAGGTGCCGCTGCGCCAGCGGTGAGGGTCGGGAGCTCGATCTTTCCGTGGAACCGGCCGCTCGCAGGCTCGGTGGATGGCGGCACGGCGGTCGACGTCGGTACTGCGGTCGATCGTGGTACTGCGGTCGGTGGTGGTGCTGCTGTCGGTCGTGGTGCTGCGGTCGATCGTGGCACTGGGGTCGATCGTGGTACTGCGGTCGGTGGTGGTGGTGCTGTCGGTCGTGGTGCCGGTCCGTCGCCTGGGGCCTCGGCGGAAGAACGGCGGAGCTGGCCATCGACGACGGAGCCCGCCGGAGAGGATGCGCCGAGCCGGACGCCATGGGGTCTCGAACCCGAGATCGACCGGGGTCAGGGCTCGTGGACGAGGCCGTCGACGACGACGAGGTGCCGGGTGCGGACCGCGGGGATCCGCGGGCCGGGGAGCAGCAGCCCGGCGACGTTCAGCGGGTCGGTGGCGTTCAGGCGGATCGGTGGGCCGCTTCGGGGCCGGTCCCCGATGCCGCGCAAAGCAGCCACGGCGGACGGGTCGGCGAACTGTTCGCCGGCGAAGCCGGTGACGAACCGCCCGCCGCAGACCTCGCCTCGGTCCTCGAGCCGGCGCAGGGCACGCAGCACGTGACGCCAGGCCAGAGCCAGGTTCTCGCAGCGGGTCACATCCCAGAACACGACACCCCAGCGGGCCAGCAGCTGGCGAGCGACCAACTCGCCAAGCTCGTCGTCGGGCTGGTCAGCAGGTTGGGGGAGCAGCGACCAGCGACCGTCGCTCCCGGCACGCAGATCGTCGAACCGAGGCAGCCGGCGCCGCCGCCGGGCCCGGGCGCCGTGGCTCGGCGGTCGCCGATCGAGCAGGCTGCGCACCGCCTGGAAGCCGTCGGCGGTGACAAGTCCTCGTGCGACGAGATCCCACACTCCGGCTTCGACGTCGGCGGGAAGGCGCCGAGTGCTCTCGGCCAGGTCACTGTGGAACGATGCGCCGTGGCGTCGCAGCGCGGCGAGGATCTCGGCGGCGGCGCCGTGGGCGGGGTCCTCGGCGAGGAGGTCACCTCGGGCCGCGCTGAGCAGCCAGGGGAGGTCGGTGCGGCGGGTGAAGCTGATGGGAGTGGAGCGTGACGGGGTGGCGGCGCCGCGGCGGGGATGGTCCTCTGGTTCAGGGGAGCGCAGCCCCAGCCGTCCCCAGCTGACCCGGCCCGATTGGCACAGGTCGTCGAGCCATGCCCGGTGGTAGGTCTCGACCCGGCTGGGGAACAGGTGGTCCTCCCAGGCTGCTGCCGCCGCCTCGAACCCTTGGAGCTGGACGATGCTCGCCAACAGGCCCGCGCGCCCGGATCGGCGGGTAGGTGGCGAAAGGTGCTGCCAGTCGACCAGGAAGGCCACGAAGTCCTGGGCGGTGACCGCTTTGGCGTCAGCCCGCAGCCTGCGGCGGGCCCGGGCGTGCACGCGAGCCAGGACCGGCCGGCAGCACCACTGTGCAGTGTCGCCGAGACGGTCGTCGAACTGGCCCTGGAGGGCCGACCCTGCAGCTTCGAGCCGGGCGAGACCGACCGACACCCGACCAGCAGAGAGCCCGCTGGCCGCGCTGAGAGCGCTGACGGTGGTGGGGCCGTGGCGCGCCAGATGGGCGTCGACGATATCAGTGGCCACCGCGTCGGCGTCGGGGGTGCAGCCATCCAGCGTCGATCCGACGTCGGGCCACAGCTCGGCATCGGGAAACGCTGCGTCGATCCACGGACGTCGCTCGGCTACCCACCAGCGTTCGGTGGGGTCGCCGGCGCAGCGGCAGCGGCTGGCTCTTCCCCTCGCCACCAGCGCCTCGAACAGATCCTGGCACGCCGGCACCGGTAGGTGGAGGACGCATTGGAAGAGCAGGTCGTAGAGCTCGTCGCTGGTCCGTGGCGCGGCGCTGACCTCGGCGGCAACCTCGTCGAGCACCTCAGGGCGAAGTCGTGCCAGGGAACCGGGCTGCTCGGGCAAGCCGCGGCGCGTCGGCACGGCTCGCGCTCTGCGCTCTTCGAGGGGCGCATCGTCGAGGAAGGTGAACGGTTTTCCGGCAAGGATCTCGCTGGCCAGAACCGAAGGCTCGGTCGCGTCCAGCAGGTGGGTGCGCACGTGGCCGTTCTCTATCGCAGTGAGGAGACCCACCAGACCGTCGACGTCCATGGCGCCGTGCAGGCAGTCGTCCAGGGTCTCGCGCACGAGGAGATGATCGGGGATGGACAGCGGGCCGGCGCCGGTGTTCTCCTGGCAGGCGGCCAACGCGGGGAAGACAGCGGCCATCAGGTCATCGGACTCCATGCGCTGGATCGGCAGCGGGTTCCGCCTGCCACCTCGGTGGCGGAGGACGGCCAGGGACCGGGTGAGGGTGTGTCGCCAGCGCACGGGGAACATGGGAGCGGTGAGCACCGCCTGGGCCAGGACCTCCGGCGCGCTGGTCCCACGTAGCAGGCGCGGGGCGTCGCCGAGGGGGAAGGAGTGCTGGACCCCGAGGGAGAGCAGCACCGAGTCGTCGCTGGCGGCGGCCTGCAGCTCGAAGTCGAAGGTGGCGCAGAACCGCTTGCGGAGCGCCAGGCCCAGGGCCCGAGTGATCCGACCGCCGAACGGCGCGTGGACCACGAGCTGCATGGCTCCGGACTCGTCGAAGAACCGCTCGAACACGAGGTCGTCGGTGGTGGGGATCACGCCGAGCTGGGCCCGCGCAGCCAGGAGGTAGTCCACCACCTGCTCGGCGGCAGCGGCGTCGACCTGGTACCTCCGGGTGACCTCGCAGACCGCCTGGTGACGATCGGCGAAGGTGCCCACCATGCGGCGCAGGTCGCAGATCTCCTCGGAGAGCTTGCGGCTCCGGCTCGGCGCCTCACCGGTCCAGAACGGGATCGTGGGTGCGGCGCCCTCCGCGTCGACGACCCGGAGCGTACCGGGCTCGACTCGCCGGATCCGCCAGCTGTGGGTGCCGAGCACGAACACGTCGCCCACCATGGACTCGACGGCAAAGTCCTCGTTGACCGAGCCGAGCACGGCGTCGTCAGGGTCGAGGAGGACCCGGTAGTCACCTGTGTCGGGGATGGCACCACCACTGGTCGAGGCGGCCAACCTGGCGCCAGGCCGGGGCCGCACCACCCCCTCCACCTTGTCGCGGTGCAGGTAGGCCATGCGCCTTCCGTGCCCAGTGCGCACGCCGTCGGCTGCCAACGCCAGCACCTCGTCGAAGACGGCACGGTCCAGGTGCCGGTAGGGGTCGGCGCCGCGCACCAGCTCGAACAGGGCCTCCTCGTCCCACTCGCCGGCAGCAGCCACCTCGGCCACCACCTGCTGCAGCAGGATGTCGAGCGGGGCGACCGGGGGCTCGACCGCGTCGAGACGGCCGGCCCTGGCAGCCGCTACCAGCGCCACGCACTCCACCAGCTCGTCGCGGGTGAGGGGGAAGACGATCCCTCGCGGCACCCCGCCGCGGTGGTGGTTCGATCGACCCACACGCTGCACGAACGTGGAGATCGAGCGGGGTGACCCCAGCTGGCAGACCAGCTCCACCGGGCCGATGTCGATGCCCAGCTCCAAGGAGGCGGTGGCGACCAGGGCCCGCAGATCACCTGCTCGCAGCCGATGCTCCACCACCGACCGTCGATCGGCTGACAAGCTGCCGTGGTGGGCGACGACCTGGTCGGGGCCGAGACGGTCGCCGAGCAGGCGGGCCAGGCGCTCGGACATGCGCCGGGTGTTCACGAAGACCAGTGTCGTGCGGTGCTGCTCGATGTGGACGGCGAGCCGATCGACGACTTCTTGCACCTGCTCTGTAGAGGCGACGGCCTCCAGGGCGCTGTCGGGTAGCTCGACTCGGAGGTCGAGAGCCCGCTGGGATCCTCGGTCCACGATGGCGGTGCCCGATCGGCTCCTGCCGGCGCCCGCTCCTGTCAGCAGCTCTGCCATGCGCTCCACGGACTGCTGGGTGGCAGACAGCCCGATCCGCTGGAGCGGGCGCCCGCTACCCAGGTGCGCCAGACGCTGCAAGCTGAGCGCCAGATGCGAGCCGCGCTTGTCTCGTGCCAGGGCGTGGATCTCGTCGACCACCACCGTCCGCACGCCGCTCAGCATCTGACGGGACCGCTGGCCGGTGAGCATCAAGTAGAGGCTTTCAGGTGTGGTGACCACGATCCGAGGGGGGTGCCGGACCATCGTGTCCCGGGCGCTGGGCGTGGTGTCGCCTGTTCGCACACCGACGTGGAGCTCGGGGGATCGCAAGCCGAGGTCCCGGGCCACTGCGGCCAGCTCCGCCAGGGGAACCTCGAGGTTCTGATGGATGTCGACCGCCAGTGCCTTGAGCGGCGACACGTACACGAGCGAGGTGCCGACGCGCCGCTCGCCTCGTCCAGCCTCCCAGTAGGCATCGTCGATGGCCACCAGGAAGGCGGCAAGGGTCTTCCCCGACCCGGTCGGCGAAGCCACCAGCACGTGGCGTCCGGCTCGCACCAGCGGCCACGCTGCCGCCTGGGCCTCGGTGGGGCCGTCGGGGAACCGCTGCGCGAACCAGGTCGCCACCACCGGATGGAAGCCGCCCAGGACGCGTGCTGAGGTGCTGCCACCAGCGGTCGCCAAGGTCATGGCCGTCATTTGAGCACGAGGCTGTGACGTCGCGAGCTGCACCGGCCCCGCCGGCGCTGGTCACGCCGTCCCTAGCGCTCGAGCACCCATCAGCCTGCCATGTGCTGAAAGCCCGGCTAGCGGCGTGGGGCACCGCACCTCGATGGATGGTGTCATTACCGCGCTGGCGCACGGGCGCGAAGAGGAGCACACTGTAGGTGTGCCCTATCCGCCGCACATGCGTTGCTCAGATGCTGACCGCGACCGCGCGGGGGCTGTCGTGCGCGAGAGCCTGGGCGACGGTCGGATATCTGTCGCCGAGCTCGACGACCGGCTCGACCGGGTGTACCGGGCCCAGACCTACGGCGACCTGGCTGTGGTCATGGCCGACCTGCCGGCATGGACCGTGCCTGGAACGCCCGTTCCTGGAACGCCCGTGCCGGGGCTGATGGGTGTCCCGGTGCCTGCCACGGGGCCCGCTTGCGTCGATCGTGGACCCGGGCTCCGGCGGGTGGTCGTGCCCCTCGTGGTGGCGTTGATCTTCCTGGCGGGTGTGCTCGGCACCGGGCGCGACAGCGGCCTCCTGCTCCCGCTGGTGATCCTGGTGTGCATCCCGCTGGTACGCGGACTGTGCCGCCAGAGCACTCGTCGTGCTGGTCGCGACAGCTGACCCGGTAGTCCTGCTGCCAAAATTTCGACCTGGTACGATCCGCCCGGAACGAGGGCGTCGCCGGCCATGTGGGCCCACTGGACGTGGTCGGGCGCTCCATGGATGGCGCGGGTGAGCTCGTGCTCCGACGAGGGGAGTGGATTCGACGTGGCGAACACCGGGTATCAGGTATCCCCCGAGCAGTTGCAGCTTGCGGCCTCGCAGGTGGAGAGGGGCGCAGCGAAGATCAAGGCAGCTGTCGACGACGTGATGCGCGTTATCGACGCAATAGCGTCGGACTGGAGTGGCGGCGCCCAGCAGCAGTTCTCGTCCCTGTGCCAGAGCTGGGCCAATAGCGCGAACGAGCTGGACAAGTCCGTCATCGGCATCGCCACGTTGATGAAGAACGCTGCCGAGGCGTACGAGCAGGCCGAAGCACAAGTCTCTCGTCTGTTCGACCGCGACGCCGTAGCGCTGGTCACGACACCGGCCGCTGACGCGGCGTCGAGCCCGACCCCAGCGCCGGTGCCGAGCACGGGGTCGAAGCCGTTTGGCGGTCTGGGGCCGCGGCCGCGCGGCGATCACCAGACGGCGGGGTGACCACGGCGTCGGGAACCGACGGATCCGCAGGATGACGCGCTACGCAAGCCAGGGATGCACCGGATCGGGGACACGAGCCCGACGACACCAATGGTGTGGACCGGTTACCGGGGGGCCGAGCGAGCTTGTCGTCGATGGCGTGGCGCGCGGACCAGGGGGAGGCCAGCACGAGTGAGGACGGGTGAGGGTGACTGACGCGACCGGCAGCGTTGAGGATGTGGCCACCTATCTAGTCGGGATGTGGAGGGCCGAGTGTCGACGCCGAGGCGACGTGGAGCGCCCATGGCCCGACGCGCTGTCCATGGGAGTGGCCCGCGCCCTGACAGAGGAGCTTGCCGATCCGGACCGACAGGTCATCGAGCTCGAGCTGCGGGCCACCACGTTCCTCGGTGCCGGGCCCCGGGTGCTTTCGGCATGGCGTCTGGGTGTGCTGGACCAGGTCCTACGTGACGGGGGATCCGAGTACGGCCTCGCGGCTATCGCACATCTGTTCGCCGGCGAACCTGGAACGCCTACGCAGCCCGAGGCGCCTGCGGTGCCCGAGCCAGATGCCACTGCGGCGCAGCCCGAGGCGCCTGCGGTGCCCGAGCCAGATGCCACTGCGGCGCAGCAGCCCGAGACCCCTGCGCTGCCCGAAGAGCCCTCGGTCGAAATGAACCTGGCAGGCACGGACGCCGAGCCATTTGCCGATGATCTGCCAGGTGGGCGTCGTGGACTGCCAGAACCTCAGCCTGCTGCACCAGATGAGGTGGCGACGCCCCAATCGTTCGCAGAGGCCAGCACATCCGCCGCTCCACCGCCATTTTGGGCCCGGGTCGACGCGACGTCGGCTGCGGCCAGGCTCCCTGGCGAGCCGTCTCCCTCGACGGAGCTAGAGGACACCGCGAGCTCCGATGGCGCTCCGGGGATCTCTGGTACGCCATGGCCCGACGAGCTCGAGGTGGTGGCCGTTCCCCGTGAAGCGGAGCACCCTACTGCTTCGGCACCCCGATCGGGTACGAAGGAGGGAGCTGACCTCGGCGCCGCGCAGGCACCGGCTTCGTCGCCGAGCGTGCCTCGCGCAGCCGGGGAGAGCCAAGCGTCCATCACATCGAGCCCTGCTGGCGGCGTGTCGGTCTCCGACCGTGCGACTTTCGAAACCCACGTATGTCGACTCGTCGACGAGAAGGTGGAGCTCAGCGTGACCTTCGTAGGTCTCGACGAGGTGCCGGGAGCATCGTTGGGTGTGCCTGATGCCACGGATGTGACCGCGACCGAGGACTCGGCGTTCCGGGATCTGCTACGGAGCTTGGCTCGACGCTTCGCTGATCGCGGCACGTGCTATGACATCGGGCGTGGCCTGGCGGCGGTAGTGGTGGAACGAGGGCGCCCCAAAGAAGTCGACCGGTTGGTGCGCAAGCTGCCCTCGAGCGAGGTCCCGGCCTCCTTCAGCTGGGGCTCGGCACGCTTTCCCGACGAGGCCACCGACGTGCGGGAGCTGCTGCGCATGGCGTTGGTGCGCCTGGCCAACATGCGCGAAGAGAGGCTCACCCCCCGGATCCTGGTCGATCGCATCCGGCGGGTGGTGAGCGCCCGAGGCTGAGCGCCTCTGCCCGGGGAGGTTTGCTCCGCGTGGGGGCTGCGCTCGATGCGATGTCGGGGACGCGGGCGAAGGACGCGGACGTGCGAGGGGAATGGTCGGCTGCGTGGGGCGTAGCGGTGGGTGAGTGAGACGGCTCAGGCGTCGTCCCATGCCGCGGCCACGAAATCGGCAATGGCCTTGGTCAGGCGAGCCGGGGCGATCCGCAGCTCGGCGATGGAGTTGGCTTCGATCAAGGTGGCACCGGGAAGTTGCCGAGCGAGGTGGGCGGCATCGGCGAAGGGGTGGATGAAGTCGAGGCGGTGGCCGATCACCAGGGCCCGATGGTGGATGGCGCGCCGGTCGGCTACCGTCGGTGCTACCGGTCCGACGAGCACGCCATGGAGGACCGCGGCGACTTCGTCGGGATCGGCTCGCAGCGCGGAGACGATCGAGTCGAGAACGGCTACCCGTGTCGAAGGTAGCCGGCGGGCAGTGGCGGAGAATGCCCGAAGCGGTCCTCGAGCGACTCGGGTGGCGACGAGCAGCGGCACGAAGGCCATTGCGGCGCTGGGAACGGCCCATTCGAGCACCGGCATCTCGACGACAAGTCCGGCGACCCGGTCACTGTTGCGACACGCGACGTACAGGGCCACGTTCGCCCCGAGCGAGACACCTCCGACAATGGCTCGGTCTACGCCGAGATGGTCGAGGAGCGCGATCACGACGTCTGCATAGGCGTCCATCCGGTGGGCTGCTGCGTGGCGCGGCTTGTCCGATCGGCCGTGCCCGGGGAGATCCAGGAGCACTACCCGGGAACCGTGATCGGCGAGATCCGCCGCCAGGCGCCGGTTCATCTGGCTGTCGAACAGGATCCCGTGCAGTAGGAGGACGACCCGGTTCCCGTGCCCGTGGGTCTCGTAGTGGAGCCGAAGACCGTCGACGTCGAACCATTCTTCGTCGAACGGGCGCCGTTCGACAGCCGCGCCGGCGGCGCGCACGACACCGGCTGCTCTGCGCAGGCAGTGTTCCAGCGGGCCCGGTGAGATACGGTCGGCGTGGGTGCCGATGTCCGTACCACTGTCAGCTGGGTCACTGCTGTCAGCTGGGTCTACAGGGTGGAGGCGAGGGCTCGCCGGCGCACCGGCGAGGACCGTCGGTCCGGGCCACAGGCGGGCGCCGGCCAGGCGCCATGAGCCGATCAGCGTGGCCACCGGCACCAGCAGGCGCAGTCCAGTGCGACCGGTCGGCTGTGCCGGCACCGGTCCGGGAAGAGCGCCTTCGCAAGACTCCCCGAAGTCCCCCATCGGCCCCACGATACCCGCCAGGGTACGATGCACGGTGACCAGCAAGGCCGTCTTGGAGCCTCGGAGCAGGTACATGCCCGTACACTTGGAGCGGAAGGTCGATTGCTGGTCACGGCGCCTGGCGGTCGGCGTGTGGTGGTCCTGGTACATTTCATCGTGTCGGCGATGACCGAGCGGTCACCTACGGTTGCTCCGCAGTTCCCCCTGGATGCACCGGTATCGGCGTCTACCTGGGTGACGTGCATCTCCGTGCGCTCGCGTCGACATGTGCTGCGCCGCCTGGAACACGGTGACCTGGGCAGACAACGACAGCCTCACGAGGTCGGGAGGAGCTCCGAGCCGCTCAGCGCAAGCCGAGCTCGACCGAGCAGACCGGCCAAGGGCTCCATCCGGCTGCGTCGTAGAGCGTCTGGGCAGCGGCGTCTTGCACAGCTGGCGAAGCTGCGGACGGCAGACCGCCGTACCCCAGGCCTTGCCAGGTCGCGAGCGAGAATTGATAGGCACCGTAGTAGCCATTACCGGTATCGATGGAGTAGTTGTCACCCGACTCGCACATCCGGAGGGCTGCCCAGTCCGCTGGCGTCGCCGAACTGCTGGTGGCCGGTGGTGGTGGCGGCGTCAGCACAGGGGGTGAAGCTGCCGCAGGAGGCGACGACGGCGCCGGTGCAGCGGGTGTCGGCTTTGGTGGCTGCGGCACGACGGCCGCCAGCAGCTCTGCCTCCCTTGGGATCGGGGGATGGGCGGTGATCGGATGGCCACCGGCACCGCCAGCGTCACCGAGCGAACCGGAGTCCACCAGGAAGAAGTCCTGCGGTTTGATGCCGCTGGCGTCGTCTGCGAGGCGCACCGCCGCCGTCAAGGTCGAGGGTGGCAGGGGGTGGTAGGCAGTGGACGTGTCGTTCGGATGAGGTGGATGGGAGTTCAACAAGGGGCGTTGGGCCGCAGCGCCAACGCCGAGCAGGGTGAGGATGGCAACGCCGGAGAGTCGGTGTTTCCGCATCTTGCGCCTCCTTGAGTCGCGGGTCCCCGGAGGGCTCCAGTCGGCATGGGAATGCGGGTGCCCGTCGTGGAGGCATGCGGCTCGCGGTACCGGCGCCGGAGAAGGCGAGCGGCCCTGGACCAGGGGTCCGGACGAGGTGCGGACGGGGCAACCCTGGGCTCAGGCGCTAGGCGGCTCCCTTTAGGGCAGGGGTATGGGTACGAAAGGGCACAGGAGGGGGTCTCCACGGTCGAGGCCGCGAGCAGCAGCTGTGGTGTGCTGGGGCACGACCGAGCAGCGCCATCGAAGCGGCGGTCAGTGGTCCACGGCTACGGCCCCGCTCGTCGGGGGCCGCCCGGCAGCATGCGCTGAACCGGTCGGGTTCCACCTAGTTGTCGTTGGAAGTGTCCCCAGGCTACCGGGTGGACATGTCAAACACAACTTTTCCCCATCGGGCCAGCTCAGACATGGTTGGTGGCGTCGCGGGCCAGCCGTGGGCAGGTGCGGCGGCCGTTGACAGGGAGCGGGAAGATGTCGCCGGCGTGACGTGGCGCAGGCCCGGCGCTTTGGCAGCGCTCGAGCCGGCGAGGTAGCGGGGCGGTCAGGTAGCGGGGCGGTCAGGTAGCGGGGCGGTCAGGTAGCGGGGCGGTCAGGTAGCGGGAGCCTGCAAGGCGCGGATGGCTGTCTGTGCGGCCTCTACGAAGGGTTCGATCGCTGGCACATGGGCTCCGTCGGCCTCGTGGACTCCGACGAGCGCGGTGAGCGACGCGTAGCCGTTGGCTACGAGCGCGGAGTCGGTGGACAGATCGTCGGTGGCGCTGCCGCGGGCAGGTGGTGCCAGGTCCAGGCGCAAGGTCCCACCGTCCATAGGAGGCAAGGCCACGTGGGGGCGTGGACGACTGCCGGGCTCGGGGCCGGAGCCGTGGTACGCGCCCGAAGGAGGGCCGGGCTCCGAGATGAGAGCCGTGCCCGTGTCGAACGTGGACGACCCATCGAGCACAGCCGACCGGATGGCGCCACTCCTTCCCAGGTGACCGTGGCGGATGCCGAGCAGCTCGTCGAGAGCCACGTCGGGGACGTTGAGGTTCAGCACGGTGCCAGCCGGTGCGTCGACCAAGGCTGGCACGAGGGCACTGGCCAGGGCAGCTGGCGTCTCCCAGGGCACCGGGTCCGATCCATAGCGGATCGACACCGCCAGCGAGCGTAGTCCGAAGTGCGCTGCGGTGAGCGCGGCGCCGACGGTGCCCGAGTGCAGGACGGACCGCCCGACATTGGCACCGTCGTTGATGCCTGAGAGCACCAGATCGGGACGGGCGCCGAACCCGCCCACGCAAGCGAGGATGACGGCTAGGGCTGGTGGTCCGTCGATGCCGAAAGCCGCCACGTCGGGCAGCTCAGCTAGGACATGACCCTCGTAGTCCACGCCGCCACGTGAGTGCACCGGTCCGACGGCGGCACCTGCGCCGCTGTGGTTCACCATGGGCGCCACGACCACGACCTCGTGGCCGGTCTCGATTGCCGCCCTGGCCAGAGCGGCGATCCCCGGGGCTCGCACCCCGTCGTCGTTGGTGACCAAGATCCGCACCGCGCCCTCCACCTCGCTCGCCGCCTGTGCCCTACCATACCGGTGCCCGCCGGCTTCCCGGCGGGGCGGCACGAGAACCGGAGGACCACGACACCTACTATGCCCACCCCCGCCGATCAACCATCTGCACGGCTCACGGCGCCGCTGTCGCTCGCCGCCCCCGCGCCGCCGGCGCCCTCGGGAGCGCAGCACGTCATCGGGCACGGTCGCCAGCGGGCCGTGGTCACAGAGATCGGCGCCTCCCTGCGCAGCTACCAGGTCGACGGAGCCGACGTGGTCGATGGGTTCGATCTCCAGGTCCTGTGCCCCTCGGGGCGCGGCCAGGTGCTTGCGCCGTGGCCGAACCGCCTCGGCGACGGGCGGTACCAATTCGGCGGGCGGACCGGACGTGCCGCGCTCGACGAGCCGGAGCGTCGCAATGCCATCCACGGTTTGGTCAGGTGGATGGCATGGACGGTGGCCTCGAGCGCGCAGAACGTGGTGACCATGCGTTGTCGGGTGCACCCACAGCCGGCGTACCCGTGGTTCCTCGACCTGCAGGTGGAGTACCGGCTCGGGCGCGACGGCCTGACGGTGACCACGGTGGCCACCAACCCCTCGCCCGACGAGCCGATCCCCTTCGGGCTCGGGTTCCACCCTTACCTGACGGTGGGGGCGGTGCCGGTCGACCGGGCTCGGCTGCTCATCCCGGCCCGCCGCCGGTTGGTCACCGACGACCGCGGGCTACCTACTGGCGATTCGGCGATCGCTGGAACCGAGTACGACTTCACCGCGCGGCGGACCATCGGCCCGACCCGGCTCGACACGGCCTACAGCGAATTGGTGCGGGACGCCACCGGCCGGGCGACTGCGACGCTCACCAGCCCGGACGAGCAGCGGTCGGCCTCTTTGTGGGTGGACGCCTCGTTTCGGTACCTGATGGCATTCACTGCCGACACGGTCGAACCAGCGGCGCGACGCCGCAGCGCGGTGGCCGTCGAGCCCATGACGTGCCCACCTGATGCCTTGCGCAGCGGTACTGACCTGGTAGTGCTCGATCCAGGCGCGTCGTTCTTCGGGCAGTGGGGGATCACCGCTGGATCGGCACCTGCCTGACGCACGAGCTGGCCGTGGAGCCCGGCAGCGCCCGGTCGATGCCGGGGCCTGCTATCGGGCCTCGGATCGACGTGGTTCGCGCTCCGAGCCGGCAGTCATTTGGTCGAGGAAGCGCTCGATCGACCGGGCCAGCTCTAGCGGAGCATCCCCTTGCACGCTGTGCCCGGCGCCGGCTACGTGGACGACGGTGGCATCGGGCAGCCGCCGGCGCAGCTCGGCTTCGTCGGCGTCGTCGACTACCGACTGGGCGCGCATGCCGCGGACGAGCATGACGGGCATGGGCAGTCCCGACACCACTTCCCACAGGTCCGAGAACCCTGGTTGGTCGGCCTCCGCGAACGGCCCGCTGTCGGTGTCGCGGCGGTAGCGCCACCGCCAGGATCCGTCGGGCTGCCGTTCGGCGTTGTGGAGGATGCCTCGGCGCAGCGACGAGACAGATCGACTGGGATTGTGCTCGATGGTGCGGGCCAGCAGTTGGTCGAAGTTGGGGAACGAGGCCGGGCCGCGGACGAACGCGCTGATCGATGCCGACTTGGTAGCGGTGACCCCGGGGGTGATGTCCACGAGCACCAGCCCACCCACCAGCTCTGGGCGGGCGGTCGCCAGAGCCAGCGCAGTGAGGCCTCCGAGGGACATCCCCACCACCACCCGTGCCTTGGGGGCCAGCTGATCGACGGCCGCGGCGACGTCCTCGGCGTTGCCGACCACGTCGACCGAGCTGGTCCTTGCGTCGTCGGAGTGACCGTGCCCGGGCAGATCCAGGGCCACCAGGGGGCGGTCGAGAGCGAGCGCCACGGTGTCCCACGTGTGGGCGTTCTGCGCGCCGCCATGGAGCAAGACGAGCTCAGCGGCACCTTCTCCCCAGACCAGCGCGCTCAGGCGCCGGCTGGCGTCGACGGGGACACTGACGCGTCGGACGGCAGGCGGATGGGTCATCTCGATCCCGAATTCGGCGGCGTTCTCGTGGAACATGGACATCTCGTCGTACTCGAGCGGCGGGTCGGAGCCCGGTGGGGCATCTGGGCTGGAGCGCTGTGCGAAGCCTGATGCGGAGCCCGGTGGGGCATCTGGGCTGGAGCGCTGTGCGCCTGTCACGAGATTGCCCTCCCTGCGGTCGTCGGGCTGGTCGGGGGTGTGCCGCGTGGCTCGTCGCGCGCGGTCACCCGGCTCGCTCGAACACTGCCGCGATCCCTTGGCCGCCACCGATGCACATGGTCTCGAGGGCGAACGTTGCGTCGCGGCGTCGCAGCTCGCGTAGCATGGTGGTCAGAATTCGTGCGCCGGTAGCGCCGATGGGATGTCCAAGCGATATCCCCGAGCCGTGCACGTTCAGCTGCTCGGCGCCGTCGTCGAGGCCCCACTGCCCGGTGCACGCGAGCACCTGTGCGGCGAACGCTTCGTTCAACTCGATCAGATCCATGTCGGCGAGCCTCAGGCCGGCACGCTCGAGCGCCTTGGCCGTAGCTGGCACGGGGCCGATGCCCATGTGGGCCGGGTCCACTCCCACCACTGCCCAGGAGCGGAGCCGGGCCAGGGGCTCCAACCCCAGCTCGGCGGCCAGGTCGGGGTGAGTCACCAGGCAGGCGGCTGCGCCGTCGTTCTGACCGCTCGCGTTGCCGGCAGTGACGGTGGCATCGGGATCGTCACGACCCATGATGGGACGCAGCGCCGCGAGTGCCTCCATGGTGGTGTCGGCACGGGGGTGCTCGTCGTCGGTGACGACCACGGTGCTCCCGCGGGAGTGCACTGGGACCGGCACGATCTCCTCGGCGAAGATGCCGGCGCGCTGGGCTGCCACGGCCCGCTGGTGCGACCGGAGGGCCAGGGCGTCTTGACGTTGCCGGGAGATGCCGTACCGGCGTCGGAGGTTCTCGGCGGTCTCGATCATGCCACCGGGGACCAGGTGCTCGCGTCCCCCGGCAGTGACCCGGCCACGGGCCAACCGGTCGACCAGGTCGCCGTGGCCGGAGCGAGCCCCCCAGCGTACGACGGTGCTGTAGTACTCGACCTGGCTCATGCTGTCGCATCCACCGGCGATCACCAGGTCCCCGGCCCCTGTCTGCACCTCCATGGCCGCGTACGCCACGGCCTGGAGCCCTGATCCGCACCGACGATCGAGCTGCATCCCAGGTACCGACACCGGCATTCCGGCGTCGAGCGCAGCCACCCGGCCAATGGCAGGTGCCTCGCCGTTCGGGTATCCCTGGCCGAGCACGACATCGTCCACCCGCTCGGGGTCGATGCCAGTGCGCTCGACCAGGGATCGGACCACCAAAGCAGCCAGGTCCGCGGCGGGAACGGTACGCAGCGTCCCACCGAACCCGCCGACCGGGGTCCGCAGCGGCTCACAGATGACAGCGTCTCTCACCGGGGTCCTTTCCGTGCGCCCCGGGGGATTCGAACCCCCAACCTGCGGATTAAGAGTCCGTTGCTCTGCCATTGAGCTAGAGGCGCGCCGTCGAGTGTACGCGAAACCACGCTGGTTCCCGCACACCGATCCTTCCCGTTCGCCGGGGAACGCAGCCCGGCCCTCCCGGCGAACGGGGGAAGGAACGAGGGTGACCGAGGGGACTTGAACCCCCGACCTCCAGGGCCACAACCTGGCGCTCTAACCAACTGAGCTACGGCCACCACGGTCCCTTCAGCATGGCACAACTGCACGAGGGGAGCAGCCAGCGGTAAGCTTCCCCGCGGAGCCGGTCTTTGTCGCCTGACACGACACATGGACAGGCGGGCACCGTCAGCGGTCTCGGGACCGGGAACGGCACCGATTTCGTCCGTGACTTGCCTCCGTAGCTCAACTGGATAGAGCGGGTGGCTTCTACCCACCAGGTTGCGGGTTCGACTCCTGCCGGGGGCACCAGGTCAGAGGCCATTTTTGGATTTAGGGGCCTCCGGGCGTGCAACATACGTGCAACTGGCGACTCGGATCGTCTCGTTGAGCCCAGCGGTGAGTGCGTCGTCGAGCGTCGGGAACAGGTGGCCGTAGCGGTCCAGGGTGACGGTGATGCTCGAATGCCCGAGGCGTTCCATGACGGCCTTCGGGTGCCCGCCTTGGGCAATGAGCAAGCTGGCACAGGTATGTCTCAGGTCATGCCACCTGGTGCCCGGCACCCCAGCCCTGGCAGCAGCAGGGCGGAAGTGGCGGCGGTAGACCGCCAGGTGGCGTACGAGCTCCCCGGTCTGCCCGACGAACAGCCAGGCAGCGGGGTCCTCGGGCCGGGTCGCCAACTGCGCAGCAAGGGGTTCTCGGAGCATGGCTGGCAGCGGCACCCGTCGGTTCACCCCGGTCTTGGGCGGGGTCACCACCAGCTTGCCCCTGACCTCGGTGACCGACTCGGTGATGAGCAGCGCCGGTCCGGCCAGGTCTATCGACCGCCGACGTAGTGCCCACAACTCGCCAGCTCGAGGTCCGCCATAGGCGGCCAGGCGTACGGCCAGTGCCAGGTCGGGGCGGTGGTCCGGTGCAGCCGCCCGCGCACCGTGGCCTGCAGGCTTGAACACCGGGTGCTCGATCTCGCGTGCCAGGGCCTCGACCTGGGCGACGGTGAGCACCGTGAGGTTGCGCTTGGGCTGGCGTGGCAGGCGAACCCCTGCGGTCGGGTCGGCGCCCAAGGCGCCTTCGGTGACGGCGAGCCGGCAGATGGCCTGGAGCGGTTCGAGCGACCGTCGCAACACGTCGGGCTGGGCTCCGGCGGCGATCATCTCCGCTACCCATGCCTCGACGTCGCGGCGGGTGACCGCGGTGAGCTCGACCTCGCCCCACCTGGGCAGCGTCCTGGCCCTCAGCATCCACTCGTGGCCGGCCCGGGTCGATGGCTTCCAGTGCACGGAGCGGTCCAGCCACCGCTGCGCCCACTCGGCCACCGTCTCTCCCTGTCGGTCGGGTGCTACCCACTCGCCGCGCATGAGGTTGACCTCGGTGAGCGATAACCACCGCTCGGCCATCGCCTTTGTGGGGAAGGTCTGCTCGGCGTACCGGACTACTCCGTCCGGTCCCTTGTAGCCGGCCTGCCAGCGTCCCGAGGCGAGGCGGCGGAGGCGACCGAAGCGCCGGCGGGGCGTGGGGCGGCGTGGGACGGTCATGGGGCAAGGATAGGTGGTGGGTGATACTGTATCCTCTGTCGGAAGTGCAGCGAAGGAAAGCCATGACTGAGCGGGAGCCCGACCGTCGAGCTTCCGAGGAGGATCGGGAGCGATTCGTGTCGATCCTTCGGGAGCACATGGCTGCCGGCCATCTTGACACCTCGGATTTCTCTGACCGAGTTGGCCGAGCGCTCGTAGCGACAACGCTGGTGGATCTGGAGGGACTCGTCCGCGACTTGCCGCCGCTGGTTCCCGCCCCTGTCCCGAACCCGCGGACCCGTCGCCAACGAAGTGTGATCAGGCGGTATCAGCGGCAACTAGCCCACTGGGAGGCGGCTCGATCGCTGAAGCAGTCCCAACTTGACCTGGCGCGCGGCGGGCGTGGTGAACATCACATCGATTTCCCCTGCAGTGCGGGCGAAACCATCATCGCAAGGATTCCTGGCACGTCTCTCCGGCTATGGGTCACAACCCCCGGCCACACTGAACGGCAGACGACGAGTAGATACTCTCGCAGCGTCTTTGGAGGCGGACAACGCACCGGAACCACCCGCACGTACCAAGTCCCAGGCCATGACGTCCAAGTGACAGCGGATGTCGGCGTCTTGTGAGTCACGAACCGACGCATCGGATTCCGAGGCCCGAAATGCACTGTCGACCAACCGATTAGGACCGCGTCGGGAGTAAGCGTCGATCCTCGAATGCGCCGGATCGCGGTGTCACTTCCGAAGGGACGACCGGTAACCTTTCGCTATCCGAAAGACCCACTTGGCCGAGTCCCTTGTGCGGTCAAGATCGCGGTCGCACAGGCACAAGGAAATGTAGGCCCATTGGTGGCTGGTCTTGAATCGGAGCTGGCAGCACTGGACCGCAACAAGCCAGTTCTGCCATTGCACGCGTTCGGGCCTCCGTCCGGGCACGAGGCTCATCGCCCAGCGGATCGAGCATCCCGATGGAGCGAAGGGTCGAGCACTCTTGTCGCAGCTCGTCGTAGCGCCAAGGTCGTACTCTCCGCAGGAGCCATCCTTCAGTCGTGGCGGCTCCTGCTGACGTTGCCGATCGGCCTGACGACCTGGGCTGCGTTCTGGTATGCGGGACGCCGCGCGAAGCAGGTCGATCTGCAGTGCTCCGCCGTTGGATATGCCGTTGTGCTCATCGTGGGGCTTGTGTTGGGGGGAATCGGGCTGTCTGCAGCAGCAGGTGGGATCCTCGCCATCATGTGGATGGTCGGCATTGTTCATGCGCTGATAGTGCGCCGCCGGGTCGTCTCGGCGATCAACGCATGATCGTGCCGTCGCAGAGGAACCAGAGAGATCGGTTTGGTGGCCAGTGACGATATACTGTGTCAGCTCGAAGAGGCGCTGGTCTGTCGCCTTGTTGGTGTTGCTTGCCATGCTGGTCGTGTCCTGCAAAACCTCTCCGAAACCACGCCCGCGTACCCCATCGGGCTCGGCCTCAACCGGTTCTTCTGCAGTTCCGAAGTCTTCTGCGGTTCCGAAGTCTTCTGCAGTTCCGAGCAGACCGAGTGCCTCACCAACATCGTCGTCAACCGCTTCACCAACGCCTGGTGCATCGTCGGCGGCAGCACCGTACGCGAGCGCCGGGACCTGTCGCTCGGGTGATCCGCTCGCCAACGTCTACCACCCCTACCGGCTAAAGGTCCAAAACGCCTGCATGACCGTAACCGGCACAGTCGCCGCCATCCGCTCCGAAGCCGACGGAGACGTGCACGTCAACCTGACCCTGCCCGTGGGCGAGCCGCTCCTCCTCGATGCCGCCAATGACACCTACGAAGACGGCCAGCTCGTCACCGAGATCGTTCCGGCTGACCAGCCAGGGTGTACCCCGGGCCAACCGCCTCCACTTCCGCCCACTGCCTATCGATCGAGCAGCTATGACTACGGGACCTGTACCGGAGCCGACATCGCCACACCACCGATGGGTGCCCAGGTGAGGTTGACCGGACCTTATGTGCTCGACTCGGACCACGGCTGGATGGAGATCCACCCTGTGTGGGCCATCACGGTGCTGAGCGCCTCAGCATTGCCATCGGCTGCCACGCCATCCGAACCGGTCGCTTCGGGCGCGGCGCCAACGACACCTCAAGAACCGACCGCTGCTGCGTGGTGTCGGGCCTCGGCGGCTCTCTCCAACGACGGCTACAGCGGCGACTACCAGGTCTATGTTCACTCCAACCAGCCCGAGACCAACGCCACCGCGTCCGATGCCGGCGACACCTGGAGTGAGCACACCGACAGCAGCGGCTACGCGGACATTCGCCTGTACCACACGACGACGGGCATGCCGATCACCGTCACCGTCGGAACTGCGACCTGCTCGACAACTGCGTGAACACGCTGATTCCCCGCCACCGGACGGACTTGCCGAGGGGATAGCCCCGCGAAGAACAGAAGCGGTAGGCTGGCTCTGTGAGCGAAACACGGGGTCGCCAGCGCCAGGGTGGCGCAGAACCGGTTCTCACCCTCGAAGAGTTGGCCGAGGCCATGCGGACAGCGCCGTCCCCCACCGCAGATGACGTGTCGATCACCTGGGACGGTCGTGCGCTCGACACCAGGGAGAAGGTTCTGGCCTTCCTGAAGGAGATCGACGCCGAGCGGGCAGCGGGGATCACGTTCGAAGACCTCGAAGCTCGCCGTGGGGATTACTGGCCCCGGGTCGACTGGGACTGGGACCCGGTTGCCGATCCCCGAGCCTGACCGGGCTAACCCTACCCCTGCCCCAGTGAGTCGTCGTCCTCGTCCTCGTCCACCTGTAACATCAGTCGAGACTTCCGAACGGCGTCTCTGAGCACATCGCGAACCGGATCGGCCACGCGCTCCAAATCTCCGTCGCCGAAGTATGTCAGTGCTCGAAGGGCCTCGGCCGGAGGGAACGTCGCACCGAACAGTGATCTCGCTCCCGCCAGCCCGGTGTCGAGTGGTACCCCGGCCGCAAGCAACGCAGCGATGTCAATGTAGTCCTTCGCATCTGAGCGCTGGAGGATCACCTTCAGCTTGTGAGCCAGCAGATCGACCGGTGAAGCAACCAACAGCACACCGTCGTCTGTCTCATCCGGCGCGCTGAGAACCGAGACACCAACACCGAACAATGACACCTTGACGTTGTTGACGATGACGGTGAGGGTATCGGGCGCGTCTTGGACTACGTCACCGGCCGCGAGGATGGGCATCACTGACCGGAGCGCACTCTTGTCGAGCGGGCCGACGCCGAAAAAGTCGAAGTCGACTGAGTGCCGGTGCCCGAGGCGCAGGGCTATCGCTGTGCCTCCATAAAGCACAAGACCGAGTTCGCGGGCGGGGCCGAGCTCTCGCCAGAACTCGCGCTGCTCGGTTCCGAGCACCTCAAAGTGCGGAGCGAAGCTCATCATAGAATCCTCGTCGCGGTGGAGGCGGTGGTTCCTCGTTGGTTGGGATGATGCCGAGGCGGTAGTGCCAATAGGACCAGGACTGCGGTCGGAACCATCCCGGCTGTGCCACGGCCAGGACGCCAGCGAGCGTCTCGGCGCTGAACGTCGCCTCGATGCGACACAGGTCCTCCCAAGTACCAATGTCCATTACCTGGGCGAGCAGGCGCACCGAGGGATGAGGTGATCCGTCCGGCGACGGCCACCAGATGTAACGAGCCAGGCTGTCCAGGAGTGCCTGCTGCTCGCCGGTGAGGTCCACGACGTCTATTTTACTGCCCCTGCCCCAGTGCGTCGTCGTTCTCGTCGTCATCGCTGGCCTCCTCTTCTCGCGGGACTGCCTGTGAGTCGTTCCGTTCCTGCACTGCCTCCAGCTCGTCGAGAGTAGCGACGGCCACCCGGCGCACCCGCTCTGCTGTGGCGGTGAACTTGGCGACGTCGCCGCCTGACCAGCTCGCCACGTACCCGAAGCTGTAGCCGGTCGGGTCCATGTCCAACTCGGTGCAGATCAGGTAGGCAACGCTCTCTGCCTCGATCTCGGCCACGTCCCTGTGCTCGAAGCCAGATGCCACCCGCTCGTGCCCGAGGCGGATGTGCGCCAGCTCGTGGGCCAGTGTCTTTACCTGCTGGGCCGGCTCGAGGTCGTCACGGACCACCACGGTCCGGGCTGTGAAGTCCGTCCTCCCGTTGCAGGTGGGCGGTAGCTCGCTCACCGGGCACGTCGACACGGCGAAGCCCTCGCTCCGCACCAGCCGGGTCAACCCGGCCCATGCGCCCTCGGGTCCGGGGCCTTCGAGTGCTTGCACCTTGACCGGTTCCGGTACCGGCTCACCCTCGGTCTGGCTGACCTCGAACACGGTGGCAGTTGTAAACCCTCGCACCACCTTGGTACCCGGCTCGGGCTCGGCACGTCGTGGGTCGGGCGGCGGTAGATCCGGGTCGCGCTCGGCAACACGGCGAACGACCGGTGCGAGCACGGTGAACCCTCGTTCGCCCTTGCGGACCTGGCGTCCCTGTGCCTGCCAGGTGCGGTGGCCGGCGAGCTGCCGCGCCTCCACGCCGCGCAACATCGCTTGCTGCAATAGCAAGAGCGTATTGCCGGCCGAGTATTTCGTGAACCTCGCCTGGAAGTCCAAGTATCGCAGCCAGTCCTCGCTAGTCGTGATCTGCTCGACCGCCGCCGCGAGGTCTGCGGTCGCCTTCGCCAGTCGCTCATTGCGTGCGTTTGTCTCCATGCCGGGAGGGTGTCGCGGCGGGTGGCACACCCTCCTAACGAGAGGGAGCCCACCGGGTGGGCCGGACCGATAAGGAGAGCGGTGATGATGTTACTAACCCCATTGGGGAAATGTGAAGTCACACAGGACTTTTCGGCAGTACGACGCAACCCGTTTGCAGCCCGGCGACCCGCTCGCCGCCGGCCCCTTTGGCGTACCTGTGGCTGCGGCATTGCGTTTGACGCTGGCACCGGACGGACGGCCTGTTGCGCCGAGTGTGAAGCCGAAGCTGAGCCCCGCGAGGAAGAGGAAAGGGGCCGTGGGGAGCAGGGTGTCACCGTTGTTCACATCCTGTTGGCCGGTGCTGTCGCCCTGGCTCTGGCTTTTACGGTTGTGCCGACCATGCACGCCGCGGCCACCGCGATCCGCAACCAGGTGGCCATCGACGCCCACCACGTCCACGTTGCCCACGTCTCCCATGTGGTAGCGCCCGCGCCGACGACGACGACGACGGTCGTTGGTCTGCTGGCAGATCCCGCTCCGGGCGGCTCGAGTGCCTACCCGTGGTACGTGCACTACAGCCTGGGCTGGTGCTGGGGCAGCAGCTCGGCATCGACAGCAGGCGAGTCGACTGCCCACGCGTTCGTGTCTCAGAAACCGAGCGCTTGTTGGGCTAGCGCAACCGGCATCTGACCGGCACATCATCCCAG
The DNA here is from genome assembly GCA_021819525.1 of Actinomycetes bacterium. Classification (GTDB taxonomy): domain Bacteria; phylum Actinomycetota; class Acidimicrobiia; order Acidimicrobiales; family UBA8190; genus JAKAQW01. The sequence continues at coordinate 142 of JAKAQW010000014.1, read as the reverse complement.
TAGAGCGAATAAGGAGCACGTCATGGTAAAGGCAAATTACGAGGCTATCCCGCACAACCTGGGGCAACTGGCGGAATTCACACGCGATGTTGCCATGGCCGCCCGTGAGGCTGAGGCCAAGGCCGATGCCACCTACGAGGCG
>JAKAQW010000132.1 GCA_021819525.1 Actinomycetes bacterium | reverse complement strand
CCTCGCTCACCAAGCGCTACGGGAGAGGTGCCGGGGCCTTCACTGCGGTGGACGGAGTGGACCTCGGTGTCTCGGCGGGCGAGGTGCTCGGCCTGCTCGGCCCGAACGGGGCAGGTAAGACGACGACGATCAAGATGATCGCCGGGCTGATCCTGCCCACCGCGGGCTCGGTGCGCGTCGGGGGCTATGACGTCGGGCGTGAGCGCTCCGCTGCCGTCCAGCAGATCGGCGCGGTGCTGGAGGGGTCGCGCAACGTCTACTGGCCGCTTTCTGCGTGGGAGAACCTCCTCTACTTCGGCCGCCTGAAGGGCCTTCGAAAGGCCGAGATCGCACCGAGGGCGACGCGGCTTCTCTCCGAGCTCGACCTGTGGGACCGGCGCCACCAGCCGGTCGGGGGCTTCTCGCGTGGCATGCAGCAGAAGGTGGCGGTGGCGGCGGCGCTCATCACCGACCCGCCGGTGCTCCTGCTCGACGAGCCGACGCTCGGCCTCGACGTGGAGGCGGCGCGCACCTTCAAGGACTGGGTGGCACGCCTCGCCGCCGAGGAGCACAAGACGATCGTGCTCACCACGCACCAGCTCGACGTGGCCCAGGAGCTGTCGGGAAGGATCGCGGTCATCCGTTCGGGGCGCATCGTTGCCGACCTCCCCACCGACGAGCTGCTCGCCCGCTACGCCGAGGACCGAATGGAGGTGGCCGTCGGGGCATCGCTTGACGCTCTGGGCGTCGTGCTCCCTGACGGGGCACGCGTGGCGTCCGAGCGCGGCATCTGGCGGGTGCAGCTACCAAGCGCCGAGCCCGCCGCCCTCTACCGGCTCCTCGGTGCCCTCGGTGCGGCCAAGGCTCCGCTCGTGTCGGTGCGCCGGGCGCAGCCAGAGCTCGAGGAGGTCTTCTTGCGGCTGCTGCACGACGCGCCCGATGCGCGCGGCGGACGTGGAGGGCATGCCACATGAACGCGCCGGTGATCGACCTCGGGCGCACAGGCGGCCAGGAGTGGAAGGTGGCGCCCTTGTGGGGACGTCTCGTCGGGAACGAGGTCGCCAAGGGACTGTGGCTGTTGTGGCGACGCCGGGCGATGGCGCTCACCACGGCGGTCGCCGAGGCCGTCGTCTACCTGGGCGTCAGCCTGTTCATCGGGGGCGGCCACATCGTGCGGCCGCTCATGGTCCTCACGCTGCCCGCTCTGCTCGCCTCGGTGGTAGCGGTCAGCGCGGCACTGGGGGGAAGTGGTGGGATCGCCGAGGAGATCAACGCCGGCACCCTGGAGCAGTCCCAGCTCGGCCTCGCGCCGCCCGAGCTCCAGGTGCTCGGCCGGTTCTGCGCCCTGGCGGTCGAGGGCCTGGTGATCGCCGCCATGCTCGGCGTGGCGTTCACGCTGGGCTTCGGGCTGAGCTTCCATGTCGGGGCGGGGCTCGTCGTGCCGGCAGTCCTCAGCGTCATCGGCGCGCTGGGCTATGGGCTCGTGATCACCGGGCTCACGGTGCGCATGGCCAGCATCGGGGCGGTGACCCACGTCGCCAACATGGCGGTCCAGTTCTTCGGCGGCATGCTCGTCCCCGTCGCCCTGTTCCCCGCAGGACTCGAGACCTTCGCCCGGTTCCTGCCGATCACCTTGGGCGTCGAGGCCCTCGACGCCAGCTTGGGCGGCCGTTCGCTCGCTTCTGTGTGGGCAAGTGGGACTCTGCCGCTGCTGGTCGCCTATGCCGCAGGGTCGTTCGGTCTCGGCATGGCCGTCTACTCCACCAACGTGCGCCGGGCCCGCCGGCAGGGAGGTCTCAGCTCGAGATGAGCCGAACCGTCGTCGCCTTGGGAAACGAGGTCCGAAAGGGCATCTTGCACGCGTTCTCCGAGCGTCTCCAGATCCTCATCGAGCTGCCGATGTTCGCCGTGTTCATCTTGCTGCTCGGCCCCACCCTCGGCCAGGGCCACGCCATCGCCAGCGGCCATCTTCGCTGGTCCCTGCAAAGTAGCCGGACCTCGGTGATGGTGGTGTGGTTCGTGCCGTTCATCTTCTTCTACATGCAGGTCGTAAAGACCTTCTGGCGCCTCCTCGGCGAGATCCAGTCCGGCACCATCGAACAAGTCCAGCTCTCCCCGCTGCCACCATGGCTCGTGACCGCGGCCGGACGCGTCGTGGCCGCCCTTGTCGAGACCGTCGTGGTCGCCGCGGCCACCTACGGCATCGTCTCGGTGCTCGTCCCCCTCCACCTTGCCTGGAGCCTCGCTGCCCTCCCCGCCGCGGGCGCGGTCATCGTCGCCGCCACCGGGGTCTCGCTCATGGTCGCCGGTGCCACCTTGGTCTGGAAACGCATCCAGCTGGTGAACGACACGCTCCTCATGGTCGTGTTCTTGTTCAGCGCCGCCGCCATCCCGCTGCTGCACGTCCCGGGCTGGTGGACCCTGGCGAGCCGGGTGTTCCCCCTCACCGCCGCAGTCGCCGGCCTCTACCGGGCGCTCATCGCCAATCAGGGCCTCGCCACTTGGGGCATGGGCGGTCTCGTCTGGCTCGCCGCCACCGCAACCGCATACCTCGTGGCCGGTGTCGTCGCCTTTGGCATCGGCGAGCGTATTGCCAAGCAGCGTGGCACCCTCGGACGGTACTGACCGCTTGCTGACCCCTTGAGGCTGAGGCCAGCTTCCGTCCCTCGCGAGCCAGTGGCCTACCTCGCCGGAAAGCTGCAGGCGCGGCCCATGGCGGACGGCGGTTGGGCTCGGGTCGGGGAGCGGGCCAGCTGGCCGGGAGTCTCCGGCCAAGCCGTAGCCGTCCCACAGCCCGAAGAAGTACCTCTCGGAGTGGTGGCGTGGCATCACAGGATCTCGGCGAGCGTCTCCGCGTCGGCCATGAAGAGGCGGCCGTGTGCGGGCCCCTGGCTTCGCCGGGGCGCCGGTGCCCTCGGGGCGAACCTCGGGCAGCGCAATGGTGTGGAACCTGGGCATCTGGGCTCGACGCCGCTCCATCTGGCCACCTCCGACCAGCACACCAGGCGGTCGCAGGTCGGGGCTCCTCGGCGGGATGCAGGATCCGGGCGTAGGCAGTGAACCCAGCGGGGACGACCGAGGTGACCGAAGTAGCGAAGGGTCCGAGACGCTCGGCGATCCAGTCCCACGCTTGGGTCGGGGTGCTCCACATCGCCGGTGCTCGCAGCTTGTCCACGGCCCGACTATCGCCGCGTCGCCCGACGAACGCGGAGGCTCAGGTAGCTCCGAGGAGCTCCCGCACCTTCTTCTGGTCGACGTCGCGGTGTGGTACCTGGACGCAGAGGGTGAGCGAGGGGTAGGCCGCCACCTTCAGCTCGGTGACGTCGAGCCGGATGACGCCTACATGCGGTCGGCGAAGAGCGATCTGGGTGGTGAGGGCTTGCTCGACGCGGCGCTTCGGCCACCAGGTGCGGAACTGCTCGCTGTGCTCGGTGAGCTCGTCGACGATCTCGGCGAAGCGAGGGTCGCCGGGGTGCTCGGCTGCGACCTCGTGGAACTGGGCGAGGAGGTGGCGGCCGCGTTCTTCTCGCCCGATGACGGCGGCCGTCGCGGTGCCGTCTGCGAAGTAGAGCCACATGAGGTTGCAGCGCCCGGCGGGGAGCGAGCCTGGATCCCAGAGCCGGTCGAAGGGCTGGTTCCAGGCGACGAAGTCGAAGTGCAGATCGAGCAGGCAGGCTGGTGCGGGCTCGATGGCGAGGAGCAGGCGGGTGAGCTGTGGGTCGACGTCGCCGGTCATCTGGTCATCTTCGGGCGCGGGGAGCCCGGCGAGGCGTCGCAGGTGGCGGTGGGACTCTTCGTCGAGCCGCAGGGTGCGGGCGATGGCGTCGATCACCTGGATGCTTGGCGTGCCGGGTTGGCCTTGTTCGAGGCGCGTGTACCAGGTGAGGCTGACGCCGGCTGCTGCGGCGACCTCTTCTCGGCGAAGCCCCGGGGTGTTGCGCCGCAGCGAGTAGGAGTCGAGGCCGAGGTCGCCTGGGTGCAGGTCCGCCCGCCGGGCGCGCAGGAACTCGGCCAGCTCAGCCCGCCGTTCTTTGGCGGGGTCGGACGCTGCGGTCCGCATGCGAGAAAGCCTATCGCCCGCCTGGCACTGCCAGGACGAGGACTCAGAGGCCTATCACTGCCAGGACTATCAGTGACAGGACTATCAGTGACAGGACTATCAGTGACAGCACCAGGCGAAGCAACCCGCCCCAGGTTTACGGTCAGGTTGGGCCGGTGTCACCGTGCGCCGAAGAGTCCTCCCCGGCGAGCGTGCCTCGGGTTGCTTCCGCCAGCGGCGGTGCACCAGCTCTGTGTCGAGGACGGTTCGGGTCACGTGAAGGCGATCACATGAAGGAGAGCTCCACAAGCAAGGGTTGGGACTCAAGGATCATCACGGCGCGCGCCCGGGGAGCTGAGGAAGAGCCCGGGGCACAGCGACACAACCCGGCCGTGCCCCGGAGTCGCTGGTGGCGGGCGGCCGGGGTCGTTGCCTGTCTCGTCGTCGCCGGGTCGGTGCTGGCGGCCTGCGGCGGTGGGACCCCCTCGGTGTCACCCTCCACCACGGAACGACCGCTCCGGTCGTCCGCAACGACTTCCTCATCGCTTCCCTCGACTTCGACGAGCACGACCACGATGGCGACCGCTGTTGCTGTGCTCGCCGCCTACCGCGCCGGGTGGGCTGCGTTCGAGCAGGCCCTCGCCACGGCGAACCCCGAAGACCCGGCGCTGGCTGCCACCATGGTCGACCCGCAACTTCAGCGGGTCAAAGCGAACCTCCTCGCCGACCAGCGTCAAGGGATGGTCGGGCGCGGGACGACGACGCTTCACCCGAGGGTCGTCTCGATCGCTGGTTCCACGGCAACTGTCGTCGACTGCGCGTACAGCCAAGCGGAGCTGTTCTACGAGTCAACCGGCAAGCCGGTCCCGCCGGTCACCCCGCCCGAGAACGACGGGGTCACCGCGACCCTGGTGCTGACGGGCGGGAAGTGGAAGGTCTACAAGCAGATCGTGACGGACGGGAAATGCGCGCCCGGGTCCTGATGCTCGGCCTCGCGCTCGCGGTTGGCGGGATGTCAGTGGTGGTCGGTGCCTCGCCAGCATGGGCGAACGACCCGAACGGCCAGTACGGATGGACGTCGGTGCAGGCTTCCGGCGGCACGCTGACCGTTGAGGCCGGCCACACCTACTGGACCCCGCCGCAGGACAGCTCGTGGGCGAGCGGCGCGCAGAGCACGCCGCCGTCGGGGAAGCCGAACCCGAACCAGCCCTATGGCTGCACGTATGGCGCGGGCGGTGCGTCTGCGACCGCGGCGCTCGGCGTCGGTGGGCCCGAGCCGGGTCAGTGGGTGTTCCCCGACTGCCGGGGACCCGGGGTGATCGACCCGATGCCGCCGTTCTGGGTGAGCGGCGCGGTCCCAGCTGCAGGGGCAGTCCAGGTGGACCCGGTGGTCGTGGCCGAGCAGGCCGCCAGGCAGCTCGGCCTCGCCTCACCCACGATCGAGATGGCCCCGCCCGACGGCTCGGCCCAGCTGGTCGGCCTGGCGTCGTGGCTGTGGATCGACCCCGGCCAGTGGCGGGCGCTGTCGGCGTCGGCGAGCGCCGGGCCGGTGACGACGACGGCAACGGCCACGCCGACCAAGGTGGTCTTCGACATGGGCGACGGAGCGTCGGTTACCTGCGACGGCCCCGGCACCCCCTACAACCCCTCTGCCCCGAACGCCACGACGGACTGCTCGTACACCTGGCCCGAGCCGGGCTCGTTCACGGTGACCGCCACGATCTTCTGGTCGGTCACCTGGTCGGCTGTCGGGGCGGCAGGCGGTGGTGGCCTCGGTGTCCAGGCGGGCCCTCCGGCCACGGTGCCGGTGACGGTGACCGAGTCCCAGGCGGTCAACACCCCAGCTTCAGGGAGCGACTGAGAGAGGCACGTCATGGCACAGGTGGCGGCGCCAGCCCGGCACAACGGGCAGCGGGCAAGCGAGAGCAGCCGGGCGACCCACGTGCCGGGCCCGGGCCGGCGCCGCCAGCTCCCCCTCGTCGCTATCGGCGTGCTGCTGGTGGTGGGCTGCGCGCTCGGGTTCGCCGACGCGTCGTTGCACTTCGGGACCCGTGAGGAGGTGCTCGTCGTCGCCCAGCCGGTCGCCGCCGGCCAGGTGCTCACCGCGGCCGACCTGCGGGCGGTCAAGGTGTCGACCGGCAGCGGTCTCGCGGTCGTCGCCGTTGGCGCAGAGGGAAGCGTGGTTGGTCGGCGGGCCGCGGTTGCCCTCCTCCCCGGATCGCTGCTCAGCGCGGCCGAGGTCGGCTCGGCGCCTCCGGTCGGCGCGGGGTCCGACGTGGTCGCCCTCGGCCTGAAGCCCGGCGCCTACCCGCCCGGTCTTGCCCCCGGGGACCGGGTCGAGGTCGTCCCGGTCCCCTCGTCAGGAAGCGCCACAGGATCGGTGACGGCGGGCAGCCCGGTCGATGCGACGGTGCTCGCGGTCGAGGGCGCCCCGGTGGGCTCGGGGGCCCCGACTGTGGTCTCGCTGGCGGTGGCGGCCCGGGACGCCGGCGAGGTGGCCGCGCTCGCCGCGGCAGGCCAGGCGTCGGTGGTCGAGATCGGCGCGGGCAGCTGAGGTGGCCAGCTGAGATGGGCAGCGTCGTGGCGTTCGGCTCGGTGCGCTCGTGCGCGGTGACGACCCTTGTGCTCGGTCTCGCGGCCACCTGGCCCGCCCGAGCTGGCGGACCAGGGCGTCGGGTGCTGGTGGTCGAAGCCGACCCGGCCGGTGGGACGTTGGCGGCGTCGGCGGGGTGGCCGGCGGAGCCGGGGCTGGTCTCCTTGGCCGCGGCGGCACGCCGGGGCGCCGAGCCGTCTCTCGTCTTCGAGCACTGCCAGCACCTCCCCGGTGGCGCTGCGGTGCTCGCGGGTCCGGCGCGAGGCGACCAGGCCAAGAGCGCGCTGGTGATGCTCGCTCCGCTCCTCGGGCGACTCGGGGAGCTCGACGCCGACGTGCTGGTGGACTGCGGGCGCCTGGAGGACACCTCGCCGGTGCTCGGGATCTTCGAGCGGGCGGCCCAGAGCAACCGGGCGGCCCAGGGCGATCGGGCGAGCCGTGCGGTGCTCGTGACCAGGGGGCGCCTCTCCGACCTCCAGGCGGTGGCGTCCTGGCTCGAAGCCCACCCGGCCGGCACCGGTGGGGGTCTGGTGGTAGTCGGCGACGGCCCGTATCCCGACACCGAGATCAGCGAGGCACTGGGTCTTCCCGTCCTGGGGCACCTCCCGTGGGACCCGGGAACCCCCGATGCCCTCGTCGCCTTCGGGGCCTCGGACCGCCGCCTGCGCATGGCCCCCTTCGTGCGTGCGGCGCGCACCCTCGCCGAGCGTCTCGCCCACGACGGCTCTTCTGTCGAACCGGTCGACGACGACGTGGCGCTCCCCGAGCAGCCAGTTGGCGGCCGGCGGGTTGCGGTGGGGAGCAGGGTGCTTCGGGCCTGGCGGGCCGAGACCGTCCCGCAGGCCAACGGGCACGCCGCAGGACGCGCCACTGGGGAGGCAGCCCGGTGACGGCGGAGGCAGGGGTGGTGGCCGGGTTGCGGGCGGAGGTGCTCGCCGCGCTGTCCGAACGCGAGCGGGAGCTCGCCGCGGCGGGGCGCCGGGCGCTCGGGCCGGCCGACGAGCAGGCCCTCGGCCGCCAGCTGATCGCAGAGGCCCTGGAGCGCCGGGCCACCAAGGCGCTTCGGGACCGCGACGCGCTGCTCAGCGCGACCGAGGAGGACGACCTCGCCCGGGCCGTGTTCGACGCGCTGTTCCGCATGGACCGCCTGCAGCGTCTGCTGGACGACCCTTGGATCGAGAACATCAATGCCAACGGCTGTGACCAGGTGTGGGTCCGCTACGCGGACGGTCGTCGGGAGCAGGCGGCGCCGATCGCCTCCTCGGACGCCGAGCTCGAAGAGATGCTGCGCACCGCGGCGGCCCGGACGGGGATCGGCGAGCGGCGCTTCGACCGGGGCTCGCCTCGGCTCTCACTCCAGCTGCCCGACGGCTCCCGGCTGTTCGCGCTGATGGCGGTCTCGGCCCGCCCGTGTGTGTCGATCCGCCGGCACCGCTACCTGCGGGTCACCCTCGACGACCTGGTCCGTCTCGGCACCCTCGACCTCGCGCTGCGTGAGCTGCTCCGCGCCGCGATGCTCGCGAGGAAGTCGGTGATCATCTGCGGGGGGACCGGGGCGGGAAAGACGACGCTGCTGCGGGCGATGGCGGCCGACATCCCGCCTGATGAGCGGCTGGTGACGATCGAGGACTCCCTCGAGCTCGGCTTGGACCGTTTCGGGGACCTGCACCCCGACGTCGTCGCGTTGGAGGCAAGGGAGCCGAACTTGGAAGGCGAGGGCGGGGTGTCGCTCGCCGAGCTGGTCCGCTGGGCGCTTCGCATGTCGCCGGACCGCGTGATCGTCGGCGAGGCGCGGGGCGAAGAGGTCCTGGCGCTCTTGAACGCGATGAGCCAGGGCACCGACGGGTCCATGGCCACGCTGCACGCGTCGAGCTCTCGTGGCGCGTTCTCCAAGCTCGCCACCTATGCCGTCCAGGCCCCCGAGCGTCTTCCCTTGGAGGCGACGAACCTGCTGGTGGCGAACGCGGTGCACCTCGTCGTCCACATCGCCCAGGACCAAGGACGCAGGTACGTGTCCTCGGTGCGCGAGGTGATCGACGCCGAAGGCCCGATGGTGGTCTCCAACGAGATCTTCCGTCCCGGACAAGACGGCCGGGCCGTCCCCGGGGTCCCGGTCCGGGCCGGCACCCTCGACCAGCTCGAAGCGGTCGGCTTCGACCCGGGGCTCTTAGACCGCCCACAAGGCTGGTGGGAGACATGAGCGCGTTGGCCGGCCTCCTCGGCGCGGGCGTCGGGCTCGGGGTGGTGCTGGTGATCGCCGGCTGGCGGGGCGTCGAGCTGCCCCGGCCCGCCCGGCACCTGGAGCGAGTCAGCGTGGAGCGGGTGAACCTGCGCCTGGCGCTCGGGGTCGGGGCAGCGGTCTTGGTCGGTGCGGCCACCGGGTGGCCCGTGGGCGCCGTGCTGGCCGGGTTGGCGGGATGGGGCGCCCCGGGGCTCCTCGCCGGCGCAGCCCGCCACCAGGCGGCTGTCGGGCGGATCGAGGCGGTGGCCGGCTGGGCGGAGATGCTGCGCGACACGATGGCCGCCTCGGCCGGCTTGGAGCAGGCCATCGTCGCCACGGCCACCTTGGCGCCGCTGCCGATCCGGGCCGAGGTCGCCACCTTGGCGGCGCGCCTCGACTCCGAGCGCCTCGCCCCTGCGCTGCGGTCCTTCGCCGACGAGGTGGCCGACCCGACCTGTGACCTTGTCGTCGCCGCCCTGGTCCTTGCAGCAGACCACCAGGCCCAGCGCCTGGGCGAGCTGCTCGGCACCCTAGCTCAGGCGGCACGAGACCAGGCCACCATGCGCCTTCGGGTCGAAGCCGGCAGGGCGCGGACCCGGACCTCGGTCAAGGTGATCGTCGGGGCCACCGGGACCCTCGTCGCCGGCCTCGCGCTCGTCGACCGCGGCTACCTCTC
>JAKAQW010000131.1 GCA_021819525.1 Actinomycetes bacterium | reverse complement strand
CTGCTCGAAGTCCAGCACGAAGACGGCCCGTGCCTCGACTGCTGGCGCAGCGGCGAGGCCGTTGCCGAGGACCACCTGGCCAGCGCCACCGGGCGCTGGCCGCACTTCGCCCCCGCTGCCCTGGAGGCCGGGTTCGCGTCTGCCTACGCCGTACCGATGCGACTTCGCGACGAGCGCCTCGGCGCTCTCAACCTGTTCGCCAACGAGACCTCCGGCCTGGCCGACACCGACCAGGCCCTCGCCCAGGCGATGGCCGACGTGGCGACCATCGGCATCCTCCACGAGCGCTTCATCGCCCGACGCGAGGAGGTCTCCGAACAGCTCCAGGTGGCGTTCACCACCCGGGTGGTCCTCGAACAGGCCAAGGGCGTCGTCGCCGAGGCAGCGAAGATCGACATGGACAAGGCCTTCGCGCTGCTGCGCGGCTATGCCCGCCATCACAACCTCCTGCTCTCCGAAGTGGCACGCCAGGTGATCGACCGGGAGATCGCCGCTGACGCGCTCGTGATCCAGCCCCGTACCCGCCCGGGCCGGCGCCGCTGAACCCACGTGGGGCCGGCGTCGCCCACCGAACATCGGAAGCACTTGACCGTAAAGGGTGTCGACCTCGCGGAGGTCGCGCGCCGATGCTGGTAGTGCCGATGGTGGTAGTATGGGGCCCAGCAGGTGCGGATGGGACACGGTACGCCCTGACCGCGACATCGTTGCTCCAGACCCTGGCGACACAGACGCCGAGCGTGTGCTCGGAAGACGCCAGGAGGAAAGGAGCGACGGAGATGTCAGTACCCAGTGATGATGCACGGTCGTCCAGTGCGGTCGTGGGTGGTTCGTGGGCGAGCGCTGTCAGCGCTGTCCTTCCCGATGTCGAGTCCAGGCCGGCGGTGGACCGGATGCTCGTCAGCGCGCTTCCTCTCGGAGCCATCCCAGCGCTGGAGCTGTGGGCCGAGACCGATCCATCGAGATTGTTTGTCGGCATCGGCCCACCGAGGTTGGGTCTCACCGAGTGGACCATGGCCTCGTCGGTGGTCGTCTCCGTCACCGGGGAAGTCGACATCGCCACCGCCGCCCAGCTTTCCGAGGCGCTCGGCACAGCACTGCGCCGCGGCGCCAAGGGGCTGGTCTGTGACTTGACCGGCGTGAGCTTCTTGGGTTCAACCGGCTTGACGGCGCTGCTCGTTGCCCAGCGCAGGACCATCGCCCGTCACAGCTGGTTCGACCTCGTGTGCCCGCAGCCACTACCTCGCAAGGTCATCGAGCTGCTTGGTCTGGACGCGGTGTTAAACCGCCACGACCGTGTGACCGAGGCGGTCGATGCCCAAGCGCAGCGCGACGGTAGGCCCGGGCTGTGACGAGGATCGGTGCAGGATCCTGAACGTCTGTGGACGAGGCAGTCGCCCGGGCTGGGCCACAGCCGCTATCTGGGGGCTCGGCACCGTCCGGCGGCGGCAGTTGCTGCAGAATCGGTAGGTTGTGGGCGATCCGAGGCCATGATTGTGGAGTCGGGTTTGAACGCGACAAAAAACACCTTCCCGGCCCGACTGGGGCACCGTCTCAACAATGACCGTTTGTTGGACCCACATACCCGTAGTGAGCTGCCCCGGCGTCGGGCGCAGGGCGCAGGACCAAGCCTAACGGTCAACCAATCCGCCTCGCGTTCAGGATCCTGCCCGATCCTCGTCACAGGCCTAGTAGCGCTCGCTGGGATCTGTGGGTGGACCGCCCGTAAGGGCGGTCGCTACTGCGACCGGTTTGAGCGATGTCCGCTACGGGTACATGTTCGTTGGGCATCGCTTCGACAGTGAGCCCCTAGCCTGCAACCCAGAGGAGTCCAAATGACCATGATGGGTGGATCGCCGTGGCAGTATCCGGGTGACCGTTATTACTACGGGTGGTACGACCAGCAGCAGCAGTCCCAGCCAACCGACGGCGAGATCAAGTCCAATGTCGTTGGTCGCCTACGGGAGAATCTCCACACCAAGGATCACGAGTTGGTAGTCGACGTCAAGAAGGGCGTGGTTATCCTGACCGGCGAGGTGTCCTCCTCTGTGGCGAAGCGAGCGGCCGGAGACGACTGCTGGGACACCCCCGGGGTCGTCGATGTCAGCAACCAGCTGAGCGTCTCAGCCCGCTCCTGAACCAGGCTGGGATGGACGGAGCCACTTCGTGGAGTTTCGCGGTCCTGCCCGGCGCCTCCCATGGCGCTGGCTCGAAGGTGCCCTGGCCTATGCAGTGGTAGCGAGAACGTCGAGCAGACCGTCGAGGATTGAGGTGCGCGTCGAGCGCTAGCCCGCCGATCAGTCAGCGTTACCTGGCATCGCACCGATTTCCGAGCGCGTCGTCAGCTCTGGAGAGCCACCCGGAGTCCGGACGTGAGCCAGGGAGCGCGCTTCTGGAGGTGGTCGGGCGGGTTACCGGAGTTGGGCAACGGGATCGCCGAGATCACCAACAACGGAGCGAACGGGACAACGACGCGTTCACGTCGCCGAACAGCGACACCGAGAGGAAGCACCATGTCCGCTGAGCCGTCCGAGGTAGCGAAGGTTCTGACCGCACAGCACAGGCAGGTCAAGACCGTGATGGCGAAAGCCTTGTCCGCCCCGAAGCAGGACCGTCACAAGGAACTTCCCGCAGTGGCCGGCCACCTAGACGCCCGCCAGGAAGGCGAGATGGTCGCGGCGCTCAGTCAGGTGGCGGCACTGGCCTCCCACGCCAACGGGCAGCTGAGGAATGGAGATCCGTTCGCAGCGATGCTCCAGGCGAACCGCGACCACTTCGAACGCTCGTCGTCGGCCACCTTCGCGGCCCGAGCAGAACGCAACTGCCGAAGCAAGTCCACTATTCATCATTAAACCACAACACACAGAAGGGGACCTTCATGATTATTCTCGGAGTCGTCCTGCTGATCATCGGCTTTATCGCCGGGCTCTCGATCATCTGGATCCTCGGTGTCATCGCCCTGGTTATCGGCGCTGTGCTGGCTATCAGCGGACGCAGTGGTCACCAACTCGCCGGCCGCAGTCACTGGTACTGAGCGACTGCTTCAGGCAACAGTCCAGACCGTGAGTGAACCGGTAGCACCGCGCGTCTCAAGCCCCGTCCGGGCGGTTCCAACTTTTCAATCCAGGGTGCCGTTAAGGAGCGTGGCACCAACCGACAAGTAGGTCTCCGGCGGCAGTAGCTGGAGCTCGCCGTGTCTTGTAGGCGGTTCATAGCCTCCGACGGGCGGTGGGGTTGTGGGCTGCAGTCATGACTACGACGGCTTCGGCGGCCGGTCGCGCGTACCTTTGTAGTGACCGCAGGTTCTGATGTTCGCTCTTGGCCATGGGCCGAGGCAGGTTGACACCGGCCTCGGGGAGATGTGTCACGCCTCGGTCCGGTCCTTGGAGCGTTACGCCCGCCCCGGTCCCGAAGCCGTAGCGCGCCCCGTGGCCGCCACCGACCCCGCCCGCCGGCGCAGGTGACTCGTTCCGCCCGCCTGACCGTCGTCCTGGTCCTCAACTTGTTGCTGGTAGTGGGGTTGGTGGCCGTCGGGATCACCGCCCATTCCTTCGGGGTCCTTGCCGAGGGGGCTGACTACGTGGCCGACGCGGCCGCAATCGGCCTGTCCCTGCTCGCTATCAGCCTGGCGGGCCGCCCTCCCACCTCGAAGCGACCACACGGCTACCCGAAAGCGACCGCCGTCGCCGCTCTCGTCAACGGCAGCTGGCTCCTGGCGCTGAGCCTGGTGGTCGTTGCCGGCGCCGCCGATCGACTCATCGCGGGGACCCCATCGGTCCATGGCCTACCCGTTCTCATCGTCAGCGGTATAGCCGCAATGGTCATGTTCGTCGGTGCACTGATCCTGGGCGGCGACGTCGATGACGACGACCATGACGATAACGACGACTTGAACATGCGGGCCGTTCTGCTCGACACGGTCGCAGACGCAGCCGCTGCCGTAGGAGTCGCAGCCGCGGGCGGGATCATCCTCGCGACCGGCGGTTACGACTGGTGGACCCTGCGGTGGGGCTCATCATCGCCCTCGTCGTGGCCTACCGCGCACTGCGACTGCTTCGAGACGTCCTCGTAGCCCTTCGCCGACCGTCATCACCGGACCCCTCCGCTAACCCGGGCCGCCAACCCCGCTAACAACGGAAATTGCGTCGCTACTCAGGGAACCCCAACGTCCCTGCCCAGAGGCGCCTTTGATGACGCACCGCTAGATCCCGTACCGATCATGGTCGCCCCCCTACTACCGGCCCAGGAAGCGGCCCTTGAAGGTGTCACTCCTTATGAGTCCGATGTCGTCGGAGCAGTCGACGTCCCGGACGACGTCGGTGTCGTGGCGGTGCTCGGAGTCCCAGACGTCTCCGTCGAGCCGGTGCTACCCGTCGAGCCCGACGTCGCCGCAGCCGTCGACGTCCCTGGCGTATCGCCTGTTGTCGACTTGACGGAAGGCGTCGAGGCCACCGGCACGATGGAGTCCACCGAGACCGGCGAAGAGTACGGTTTCGGGGACACGGTTGCCGCAGGTACAGCCGTGACGGTCGAAGCGCTCGACAGTCCCGACGACGTGGTGGGCGGTGGTGTGCTCTCTGTCGATGGATTGTGTCGGCCGGATCCCTTGGTCGAAGAGATGCTCGTGCCGACGAGCTCGTGCACCGGCTTCACCGTGTCGAAATGTCCCCGAGCCAAGACGAGCAGGGCAGCCGCAAGGACCGAGAGAACAGCGCTGGCGGCAATCGCTCCATAGCGAACCCTGTGCCGGCGGGACGTTCTTCGCGTGGGATGAACCAAGTCCTCACGTGACGAGGCGGCTTCCAGGCCAGCTGCCGAGCCGAGAACGGCAGCTACTACGGCAGTAGGTTCGGCGTCACGAGTTGCTCCGGCCAAAACCGCCGCCATGGCGGCAGCGGACGCGAAGCGGCGACGAGGATCCGGATCGGTAGCCACCTCGACGACGGCCACCAAATCTCCTGGCAGATCCGAGCGGAGGCTCTGCAAGCTCGGGCGGTTCCCCGCTAACGACGCGCTCTTGGTTCCGCGGAGGTTGCGGTGCCCGCTGAGCGCTTCGTAGAGAACGACGCCGAACGCGTAGATGTCACTCGACGGGGTGGGAGATTCGCCGGCAAGTCGCTCAGGGGACAGATAGGCCACCGTGCCGGCCATGCTTCCTGCCAGGGTCAGGTCGGAGCTCTGCCCAGCTACCTGCTCGGCCAGAGTCAGGTCGGAACCCGACCTCCCCATCTCCCCGACCACCTCGCGGGCACCGGACGGTCCACTGGTGAAGCCGGTACCGAGGCGGGGAGCGGCCGCCCCCGCTTCGACGGTGAAGAGGTCGGTGGCTACACCGAAGTCGGCGAGCTTCCATACCGTAGAGCTCGGGTCGGCTTCGAGGATGTTGCTGGGCTTCACGTCACCGTGGACCACGCCAGCTCGGTGCGCCGCATCGAGAGCGCCGAGAATGTGGTATGCGACGCGACGAACAGCTTCGACGGCCATAGGCCCGGAGTCCATCTCGTCACCGAAGGTACGCCCCGACAACACCTCCATGACGAGGAACGGCACACCGCGATCTTCGCCGACGTCGAAGACGGACACCACGTGGGGATGGGCGAGGCGAGCCGCCATCCGGGCTTCTTGTTCGAACCAGCGCAGAACAGCGGGATCCCTGGCCAATTCGGCCCGCAGGATCTTGAGCGCTACCGGTCGGTTCAGAAACCTGTCCCTACCGGAATAGACCTCACCCATCCCACCGAACCCCAACACCGTACCGACCGAGTAGCGTCCGGCTAGGGTCATCGGTCGCCGGGAGACGGAAGTGGCCCCCGGAGTCACCATCCGGGCTGGCCCGAGCCCGGGCACGGTGGGGCAATCGTCACCCCGGGGCATGGTAACTCGAACCTGGCTCGCCACGCCCGGCTCGACCTGGCCGGCCACTCCCTTGACGCCGCGTGTCAACCATATCGCCGACGTCATGTCTGCCTCAATCAGAACGCCCTGACGAAACCGGCAGCGCCAGCGCTCCGGCAACGGAGGATCGGGGCGAAGTCACGACCGTCACCTACCCTTTTCCGTATTTGGCCAAACCCGCCCTTAGGGTTCAGCTCCACCCCATCCCGCCAGCACGAAGCCGGTGGCTGCGCTGCTGCGCATATAGATGGCCCATGGCAGCGAGATGCTCGGCGCCCTGGAGTTCCGCACCAGGAGTTGCTCGGAGCCCGTGCATGGTGAGCACCGGGTGGACATGCGATGCCGGATGCCTCTATCCTGGCCCGTCTCGGCGTCGCTGCCATGCACGAAGGGTGGGCAGCGACCCGAGCACCACGAAGCCGGCCACAGCGGCCGGCGCGGCGGCATACCCGTACGCCAGGGACACGCTGACGCTGTAGAGCAACCCCATGGCCAGATTGGCGACGAAGGTGCCAGTGCTCCGGGCTGCCGACAGCGCCCCCATGGCCCGCCCAGGGTTCGCGGCCCTTGAGCAGTAACCGAACGGCCAACGGCGATAGCGAGCCGGGCCGGGCCGAGTTACCACCGTCCACGGCCCCGATGCGGTTGAGCGGAAGCTGACGGCCACAGCTTCGTAGCGGTCTTCTTCGGCTGGCGCGGCACGGTGGTGTACTTGTCGAGGTGGCCGTAGACGGTGGAGCGGGGCACGCCGAACAGGCCAGCGATCTGCTGGACAGTCTTGACCCGCGCGTCGTACAGCTCTTGGGCGAGGGTGGCCCGCTCGGTGGTAAGCCGGGGCCGCCGGCCCGTCGTTGGTGTTGGCGATGATGAGCTCGCGTTGCAACTCGGTGAACACGCTGAGCATGCCGAACATGGCGCGGCCTTCGGCAGTGTCGGTCTCGATGCCCTGCTCGATCACGTGCAGGCCGATCTTCCGCTCGCGCAGGTCCGCGCCGAGGTTGATCAGATGCTGCACCGAGCGGGACAGCCGGTCCAAGCGGGTGACCTCGAGGGTGTCGCCCTCGCGCAGCAGCTGCAGCACCAGGTCGAGCTTGGGCCGCGATGCCTTCGCGCCGGATGCCTTGTCGATGTGGATGTTCTCGCGGGCGACTCCCAAGCGCAGCAGCGCGTCAATCTGGTGGTCAGGGTTCTGCTCAGCGGTCGACACCCTGCAGCCCGTTTTTTACAGGATAGGTCAACTACAGGGGACCCTCGAAAACAGGTCTCTGACCAGCACGTTTGCGGCACCCCGCGTCAACTCGTCATCGTGGATAACTCCACCGTCCCCAGCTCGCCAGGGGACAACCTGGCCGACACCGACCGGCGTCGAGTGGCCCCAGGGCCGCTCCGGTCTATGCTGGGGGCGCCTGTTGCGCTGAGCTGCGGGAAGTGAGCCCGAGACCCCGCCCTGATGGCGGCGGCGCTCGGGCTTTGCGCTTTTCTAGGGTTCGATCCGGCGAACGCTGGTTAGGATCGACCCGATCCGCCGGCGCCAGTCGCCGGAGCGGACCCAGCACCACGCCACCACGTCGGGGAGCGCGAGGAGTGGTTCTTCATGGGCACGCTGATACCGATACTCGAGAACGTCGGTGACCCTGCCCTGACGAACGAGCCGGTACAGCTCGTGGCGGTCGGATCGCACGAGCGAATCGTCCTGCTCAATGACAAGTACCGTGCCTCCGTCACCGGTGTCGGCCAGGTCCTCGACAAGGGCAGCGAGGCACGCGGCGCGGGCGGCCACGTCGGTCCGATAGTTCCGGGCTGCGTCGTAGACTGTGGCCGCGATCTGAGTGTCCGCGAGGGCAGCCACGATGACACGACGATGTCGGGCAGTCTCGTTGTGCATGTGAAGGCGCCGGCGACCGGGCACGATCAGGCTCCGCACGACCTGGCGGGCCAGGGCGGGATCGGCTTACGGTGTTCGTTCTGCGACGGACTGGGCGGACCCGCCGGGTGACCTCATGCCGTCCACGACCGCAATGCCCCGGTGCCGCGCCCGGCGTGAGCCACGATGTGGTGGTGGAGACGACCCTACACGATGAGGATGTTGTCGAGCTGCTGAGCGCGGCGGACGCGGTGGGCTGGATGGGCGAGGCGGTCGACGCCCACCACGTCGGGGAGCTGGTGGCGCCTCCGAGGGTGCATACCGACCTCGGGGACGGCCGGCTGGTCTTCACCACGGGCCGCCTTCGCGGGTCGTGGTTCGGGTACCGCTCCTACGACAGCTTCGGAGCCGACCCGGGAGCCCAGATGGTGGTCGTCCACGACGAGGCTTCGGGGATGTTGCGGGCGATGGCGATCGGCAACGAGCTCGGCCCCCGGCGCGTTGGCGCGATCGGCGGCGTCGCGGCAGCCGCCCTGGCAGCCCCGGACGCACACGTTGTCGTTCTCATCGGTACTGGCCCTCAGGCCTACACGCAGATGTGGGCGCTCGCGGCCGTCCGGGACATCGGGGAGGTTCAGACGGGACTGGGAGTGTTGGGCTGGGGAAGGCGTCACTCACGCCCCCCATCATCACCGACAGGCGGACATGGACATCCAGCACCCGCCGTCTCACCTGAGGCTGGCGGCCGCCCGTAGATCGATCCCCAAATAAGAACGGCCAGACGCCGTGCCCAGTCGGAGCGTCGGTCGCTGATGGCCATACCGGAGCGCCATGTTCTTTCAGCGACAAGCGCGAGCGGCGCCTGGGTTGCCCGTTGTCGGACCGTACCGAACAGGTCGTTCTGCGCGATCCGTGACCTAGCCGGGAGGGCGCCGACCTGAGCGCGGAATCGCCGATCTCGCGTCACGTACCGAGTACAGAACGCCGCGCCAGAACGACAGCCGCTGTCTGCCCGGGAGCAGCGCATATCTACGCGTCTGGAACGACCTGTGCCGGTGGGGGTCGAGGGGCCGTTCAAGGCGTGCTGCATGGCCTCGAGCCGGTGAGCGACTCTGGCCACCGCCACCTACCCGGTAGAGGGAAATCTCAGCTGGCTGGCGGCAGGCTCTGGGCCAGGCGACCTGCTACCTGGGCGACCTCGGGCAGCGTTAGGGTGCCGGGCCGGCGGAGCAACCTGGCGGTGGCTTTGGGCCAGGCGACCGTCACCCCTTCGAGCGTGAACGGCTTGGCTAGTAACGACCATTCGGCGCCGACGAAGCACAGCAGTGGATGGATAGCGACCTCCGCCCAGTGGGGGCCGAGGGCGCTTCGGGCTGCTTCGACTTGGCCGGCCATGGCCCTTACCAGCCTGGTGCAGTCGCGCCGACCGACATAGAGACGCAGGTCCGTGGTGAACCAGCCGCCCACGTCCCTCTTGGCCACCTGTCCCCGGTAGTGTTTGGCGTCGATCACCCACACCCCCGAGGGAGCGACGGCCAGATGGTCGATGTTCGCCCGCCGGCGAGGGATTCTCCGGTCATGAAGCGCGACTACCCCTTCGCCGGCGAGACGGTCGAGCATCGCAGCGACCTGGCGCTCCCCGGTCGCTCCCCGGGCCCACGCCGTGGTGGATTGCGGTTCGTTGCTGAGCGCGAGGATGAACCCTCCGACCACGGGGTGGTCTTGGTGGATCCGCTGCTCTCTTTGGTCCGACAGCTTGTGG
>JAKAQW010000130.1 GCA_021819525.1 Actinomycetes bacterium | reverse complement strand
AGGTGAGGGTCAGCATCAAGGCCGCGGCCCCTCGTCGGTCGAGCTGGGACATGGGCTCGTCCATCGCCACGATCGACGGCGAGCCGGCCAGGGCGGCCGCCAAGGCGACACGCTGGCGCTCGCCGCCCGACAGCGTGCGAAGGCGGCGCGACGCGAGGGGGGCGATGCCCACCTGCTCCAGCGCGGCTCCCACACGCCTTCGGACCGTGGCGGGTGGGAACCCGAGGTTCTCGGGGAAGAAGGCGACCTCGCGCGCCACCGTCCCGCGCACGAAGCCCGCCTCGGGCTCTTGGAAGACGAAGCCGACGCTGCGGGCCAGCCGCCGGGTCGGCGTCGTCGCCACGTCCAGCCCGCACACGACGGCCCTGCCGCGGAGCACCCCGCCGTGGAAGTGCGGGACGAGCCCGTTGAGCACGCGGAGCAGGGTCGACTTCCCAGAGCCCGAGTCGCCGTCCACCACCGTCAGCCCCGGGTGCAGCGCCAGGCACACGTCGATCAGCGCCGGGTCCGGGCGGTCCGACCACGCCGGATAGGTGTAGGTGAGCCCTTCGATCACCACGCTCGCCGCGGCGGCTGCCGGTCTCGCCGGTTGCGCCGTCTCGGGTGGCCCTGCCGTGTCGGCCGGCCGCGCGTTCATCGGGCCCCCGACCGGGCCGCGGTGGCGCCGGCCACGTCTCTCTGCGCTTCGGGGGGGAGCACCGCGCCGAGCGCAGCGATCAGGACCGCGGGCGCGAGAGCCAGCGGAGCCACCGACGGGACGGTCGGCACCGGATAGGCGTACCAGTCCGCGACGCCGAGCGCGCGTGCGACGCCGGCGATCGCCACCGCAGCGAGCCCCGCGATCGCGAGCACGACGAGCGCGCGCGAGCGGTCCCCGCCAGCCGCACGCGTGCGACGACCGTCACCGAAGGCGCGCGCCTCCATCGACTCGGCCAGCTGGACGGAGCGATCGATGGCTCCGAGCAGGACCGGGACCGCAAGGTCGACCATGGCTCGGACCCCACGCGCGCGCCAGCCACGCAGGCGCTGCGCCTCGCGCACCGCCACGACGCTCGCCGCGGTGACCGGCACGAGGTTCAGCGCGGCACCCAGCGCAGCACCGGCATGGTGCAGCGCCCCGGGCAGCGCGTCGACGAGATCGGTCGGCTCGATGACCACCGACAGGGCTGCCGTCACCGACACCGCGGTGACGAGCCCGAGGGCGATCGAGGCGCCGCTCGCGAAGCCCTCGGCGGTGACCGGGCCGCCGGCGACGAGCAGCCAGGAGGGCAGCACGACCACGACGGTGGCCCCGGTGTGGGACAGCAGGCCGTTGAGCGCCACGGTGGCGGTGCCGAGGACGCCCATGCCGATGGCCAGGGACCGCAGCCGCCGTCCCTCGATCCGGCGCCGGGCCAACAGCGCCCAGGCGCCGATGAGCACCACGGCCTGCGCGAGCGGGTCGGTGTCGAAGAACGCGACGGCCAGTGCCGCGAGCACCCATACGACGACCGCCGCCGGACGGCTCACGCCGGCGACGGAGGCGGGGGTGGCGCCGGGGTGCCCGTGGGCGGGTCGTAGCGCAGACCGAGCGACCCACCGGCAGGGACCGTGATGTCGCTCACCCCGACCGAGGGGCTCGTCCAGCGGCGCCCGCCGGTGGAGAGGAACAGCGCCCAGTAGTCCTGCCCCGACGGCAGGCATTGGGTGTAGTGGCTCGGCACGTGGTCGACCTGGCAGATGGCGACGCCGAAGCTGTACTTCTGCGTCCCGAGCTCGAGATGGCTGTCCGCGAGCAGCTTCATGGCCCGGATCCCCCCCTTCGCGCTGAAGCCGACGCAGCGCTGCACCAGCTTGCCCGGAGCGGCTTCGACGACCAGGCGGGCGTGGTGGGCCCCGGGCACCCCGGTGCACGACCCGGACGCCTCCACATGCGCCGATGCGGTCGCCGAAGGACCGCTCGAGCCACAGGCAGCTGCGGCGACGCCCGCCACCGCCATCAGGAGCCCCACTGCGCCCGCGCGCGCGGCCGCGCTGAGGGGATGTGAACGACGACGAAGCCCACGATCTGCGCGGCGCTGCATCTGCTGCTCCTCTCCGGGGTGCTCTCGCCCCGTTCTCAGGAGGGCAGCGGTCAGTATCCTGACTCCCGGATCGGCACTCCCCCCGACCTTCCAGCCCGAGCGGGCCGTGGTCATGGGTGGGGTTCGCTCCCCGGTCACAGTGGCGGCACCGTGCCGGACTCTCACCGGCTTCCTGGGTCCGCTGCCCTGTGTGCGCGAAATGGTAGCCGATCGGACGGCCTGCCGGCTCCGGGTGCGTGGCCTGGCCCGTGCAATCCGGACCGTGCAATCGCTCTGCGACTAGAGATCGGACCCCATCGCGTTCGCCGTGGTCTGGGTGATGGCGAGCGGGCCGCCCAGGATCGTGAAGCGGGTGACCCGGACACCGCCGATGCCCGTCGTCCCCGCTGTGCGGAGGAAGGCGGCCAGCGCGGTGCCGACGCTCGTCGGGCCGACCGTCAGGACGAGCGGCTCCGGAGCCGCCGCCGAGGGCCCGTCTGCGGCGACGACCGCCCCGGCGAGCCCGTCGGTGAAGCCATTGCCTCGTGCGACGGTGAGCGCTCCCGTCCCCGTCCAGCCGAGGCCGTCGCCCGCTCCCGCGGTCTCGAACCGGGCGAGCTCGACCGACGTGCCCGAGCAGGTCTGTCCGGCGATCCGAAGCACCGAGACCCCGAGGCCCTCGAGCGAGGTCACCACGTCGCTCGAGACCGCCAACGGTCCTCCGACCACGATCACCTGGCGGATGCCGAGCGTGTCGATCGCCGACGTGACCTCCGAGGAGAGGGCCGCAGATGTGGTGAGGAGGATCGGGAAGCGTTGCGCGTAGGCCATGGCGCTCGCCGCTTGCGCGTCCTCGAGCCCTCTCCCCGTGGCCACGATCGCGGTCGGCAGGGCTGTGGGGCTGGAGGGCGCCGCGGAGGCGACGCCGGCCGTGTCGTTGTACCTGCCCTCCCCGCCGGAGCCGTTCGTCCCTGCGTAGGCACCTGGGAACGAGGCTTCGCCCACCTGTGTCGCCGGCACGGTCTCGGCGATCTTCGCGGCGGTGCCGTACTGGGTGGCGCCGGCGACCCGGGTCACCTCGATGTCCACCGGGCCCGGAAGGGTGGCAGCGCCGCCGCAGGTGTCGGCCGGCGTGGACTGCAGCCGGTCCACCACCGCTGTCGTGACGGCGAGCGGGCCGCCCACCACGACCACCCTGGTGATGCCCTCTTCGGCGATCGCGCCGAGCGCCGCAGGAGACAGGGAAGCGGGGGGCGTGAGCAGGGTGCCCGTGCCGAGATCCCGTGCGAGGTACGCGCTCGCGAGCGCGTCGGGGTACGCCGCGTCGGTCGCGAGCACGACGGGCCGTGTGCCTGTGGTGCCAGGGCACTGGCCTGTGGCCGCCGGGAACTGGTGCTCGAGCTCGGCGGCCGCCGTCGCGTCGGCTGTCGCGCCGAAGATGCGCGTGGTCCCGGGCCCGACGACGAGGAACGTGGACGCATTCGACGGCGCGCTCGTCCCGTCGGTGGTCGTGACCGTCACGTCGACGACCCCGGGCGGCTCAGCCGGCGTGGTCACCGTGATCGCCCCGCTGGAGCTGCTCGTCACCGTCGCCGGGTATGTCCCGAAGTCCACCGCCTCGAGCAGTGTCGGCACGAGATATGTGCCCTGGATGGTCACGCTCGTCCCACCGCTCGAGCTTCCCTGCGACGGGGTGAGCGACGTCACGGTCGGCAGCGGCGTGCCGTAGTAGTCGGTGAAATTCCCTGTTGTCGACGATGTCGGCGCGCTCGGGTAGGCGATGACGACTGTCGCTGTGTTGGTCATGTAAACGCTCGACAGCGAAGCAGCGGTCAGGTTCGTCCCTGTGACGAGCAGGTGCGTGAACTGCGTCGAGCCGAAGTCCGCCAGTGTGGTGAACGTCCCGCTCGAGACTGTGAGCGGGCGCTCCGTGATCCACTCGGCCGTTGTCTGGGTTCCGGCTGTGTAGCGGACTGTCGTTGTCTCGGCGCGCCATCCCTGCGTGACGTCCTCGATCTCGATCGTCCACACCCCGCTCGCACGTTCCTCGATGAACGCTTGCATCGCGTCGCCAGGGTGGACCACGGCGTCGACATAGACCGGCGCTGTGGGGAGGAGCTCGACCCAGGCGAAGTAGCGCACCGTGCCGCCGCTCACTGTGACTGTCGTGCCCGTCTGGATCAGCCGTGTCGTCCCCACGCCCCCGATGCCGACCCATGTGGAGACGTTCTCGGGCCCGGCCGACGGCGTCACCGACGGCACGTGCCAGGACCCGGCGACCGCGCTGAACACGGTCCCGGTCCCCGCCCCTGCGCCAGCTTGCCCTGAAGCTGTGTCGATCTGTCCTGCCCAGTTCAGCGAGGCCGTCGGCGCGCCGTGAGCGATCGCCCCGGCGTCCTTCTCGCCACGGCCGCCCGCCGGGCCGCCCGGCGCGCTGCCGGGCGTGCCACGACCTGCCGGCGCACGGGGCCCGGTCGACCATGCCGGGAGGTCCGGCCCCCGGCCGGGCAGGGGATGCTCGACCGAGCGCAGCGGCAGGACGCGCCCGACGTGCTGCAGGGCGAAGTCCGCACCCATCCGCCCCGGCGCCGGTCCCCTGTCCCCAGCCCGAGGGGAAGGCTCCCCGCCTCGAGGGGAATGCAGCGCCCGGGCGGAGCCCGGCTGCAGCCCGCTCGCAGAGGCAACGGAGAAACTGGCCTGCACGACGCCCGAGCCGGCCAGGAGAAGGACGGCGAACGCGGCGAGGGCACCCCATCTGCGAATGCCCTGACGTCGCATGACCGGTCTCCTCGTGCTGGGAGCGAGATGGCAAGGGGCCTCGCCCTCCCCGGCCCTGGGCAGCCGGTGTGCTCCGGGCTCAGTCTGCTCCAGGTTCGAAGCTCGGCTCCACCCAGTCGGACCTCGCCCTCACCGGGTCGGGCCTGCGGCATGCCGGTCCGACCCGATCACAGCGGTCAGGCCCAGCCGAAGGTGGCGGGGACCATGTACAGCCCGAACGCGATCACGATCAGGCAGAGGGTCCAGGTGAGGTACTTGTAGGGGCCGCGCATCCTCCACTCCGAGGGCAGCGCCTTGGACTCGAGGACGAGGAGGAACCCGAGCACGATCGGCAGCAGCAGCGCGTTCATGACCTCCACGTCGAGGCTGAGGCTGACCAGGTCGGCGCTGGCGAGGACCAGCGCGGCGCCGACGACGTGGACGGCGGCGTAGGTCGCGTAGAACTTGGCGGTTCGGCGGCTGGGCCGCTCGTTGAGCGAATGCGCCCAGCCGAACACCTCGGCGAGGCCCCACGCGCCTGCGATCGACGAGACGATGGCGGCGACGAGCGCGGCACCGAGCATGCCCAGGCCGAACAGCACGGTCCCCGTCGCGTGGCCCAGGTACGCAGTGAGGGCGCCGGCGATCTGGCCGACGGTGTCGAGCGTCGCTCCGGGGTGGGCCACGCCGATGGTCGCTGCGACCGCGACGACGACCGCGATCATCACGACCTGGGTGAGCACGGCGCCGACCGCGGTGTCGTGGCGAGCCTGGCGGAGCGCGCCGGTGGAGAGCTGCTTGTCGATGACCGCGCCCTGCTGGTAGAAGACCATCCACGGCATGACGACGGCGCCGACGTTGGCGGCGACCAGCATGACGTAGGAGCTGTGCCCGAGCGGCAGCGACCCCAGGCCGTGCAGCACGGCGCCGGGGGCGGGGTGGCTCAGGAACATGGCGGCGACGAACGCGAGCTCGGCCAGCCCGAATGCGATGCCGATCCGCTCGACGCGCGCGTAGCTTCCCGTGAGCGCCAGGGAGAGCAGGAACGCGGTGGCGATGGGGACGGTGACGAAGGGAGAGATCCCGAAGAGCTCGCCCACCCCGGCGATGCCGGCGAACTCGGTCAAAAGGGCGCCGATCGCCGAGAGGAACAGGGTGCTCGCCGACAAGAGTGCCCATTTCCGCCCGAACCGTTCGCTGATGAGCGCGCCGTGGCCCTTTCCGGTGACGATGCCCAGCCGCACCGTCATCTCCTGGGCCACGTAGAGGATGGGGATGAGGACGATCTCGGGCAGCACCATGCGGTCTCCCCACCGGGCGCCCGACTGCGCCGCGGTGATGAGCGACCCGGCATCGGTGTCGGCCAGCATCACCACCAGGCCCGTCCCCCAGGTGGCGAGGAAGCCGAGCCGCACCAGCCATCGACGACGCAGGACCGCGGCGGTGACGGCCACCGCTCCCCCGTCCCTCTCGAGAGCGACGGCAGCCTGGTCCGCCAGATCGCCCGCCAGATCGTCCGCCAGATCGCCCGCCGGCTCGGTCATCACACGACCTCCTCGGCGGATAAGGTTACCCTAATATTCTGTGCTTGGGTACCCTAAGTTTCGCCGCGTGATCGCGTGACCGCTGACCGGTCGGCGAGATGACCGCCTCGTGCGCGCGACGCCGCGGCGGCGTGCCTACAGCCGCGTGATCAGGTCGTCGGCCCAGCCGGCGAGCAGGCTGGCGTAGGAGGGGGTGATGACCTTCTTGTACTTGGTCAGGTCGCCCACGAACTGCTCCAGGTCGGTGCTGGCTGCGGCTGTCTCGTGCGCGCTGACGGCGCTCTGGGCCTTGGCCAGGGCCGTCTCGAGCGCCGTGGCCGCTGTCGACGACCTGATGGAGCCCTGGGCGACCCCGTAGTCGACCCCGGCGACCAGGCCGGCCACGGTGGCGTGCACGGCGAGGGTCAGCGTCTCGGTGGTGACGTTGCCGGCGGCGTCGGTGGCGGTGATGACCAGGGTGTGGTTGCCGGCGGCCAACGTGGCGGTGTCGAGCGCCGTGCCGAGGCTCCAGGCCTTCCCGTCCAGGGTGGCGGTCACCGACACGACCGGGTCGGCGGCGGTGGCGCCGGCGGTGAGCGTGATCTGCTGGCCGACGTCGTACGATCCGGCGTTGGTCGGCGCGCTGAGCGTGGAGGAGATCGTGGCGGCACTCCGTACCAGGTCGACGACCGCGGTGAAGACGGCCGTGTTCCCTGCGAGGTCGGTGACGGCGACTGCGACCGTGTAGGTCCCTGTGGCGTCCGGCAGGCTCACGACGGCGCTCGTCGCGTAGGCGAGCGCCCTGCCGAAGGTGGCACCGCCGTCGGTCGAGAAGGCCATCTGGGAGAGGCCCGCCGGAGCCGCGGAGAAGGCGAGCGACAGGGAGAGCGCGGGGTTGTCCGTGTACGTGACGCCCCCGATCGTCGTCCCCTTCACGCTGAAGCTCCCCGTCGGCGGGTTGGTGTCGATCACCAGGGTCTTTGGTGCGTAGGCGGTGTAGGAGGGGTTCCCCGCCACGTTGAGGCTCACCGCCGACACCGTGTAGGTCCCCGTCGGAAGGACCTGGCCGGTGTAGGGGACGCCGTTCACGTAGACGGTCGTAGTGACCGCTGTCGCCCCGGGGGTGACGAGGAAGCTCGGCGTGGTCACGTTGGTGATGTAGTCCGTGTTGAACGGGCCGCTGTCGCTCGCCGGTGTGAGCGCCACGGTCGGGGACCCCGGCCGCCTCGTTGTGTCGGTGACCTGGAGCGTCTTCACGACGGCGCCCGCCCCTGTGGCGTCGGTGCCCGAGGGAAGGCCGGCGCCCATGCCTGTCACGAAGGCGACCACGCCTGCCGACGCGCTCGCCGGGACGGTGTCGACGCCCGACGAGCCGATCGGGAGCGTGTTGGCCGTCTTGGGCACGTCGGTGCCCACGCCGGCGAGGTTCTCGGGCATCTTGTCGAAGGGCGGGCCCATCATCGTGTGCCAGGCCGCGTCGTGCTGGAGCACGAGGCCCAGCTCGCCGAACGGCTCGCCGTTGCGTGTGGGCGCGCCGCCGTAGCGAAGGCCGAGGAGCGGGTCGGCGCCGTCGCTCTTGGACAGGGCGTAGAGGAACTGGGGCAGGGACGGCTGGAGCGTGCGGCTCACCGTCGGCATGCCGAAGTTCGAGAACGGCACGTAGTAGGTGTTGTGGTTGCCGACCCAGTCGATGAGCCGGTCGCCTGCGGTCCCGGCGAAGAAGATGTCCTGGCCGGCGCCGCCGTAGGCGAGGCCCTCCCACCCCGGCGTCCCGTAGGTGCCGGTGATCGGGTTCGGCACGGGGCCGTCGTTCAGGCCGCCGTCGACTGTGAGTGTAGCCCGCAGGTCGATGAGGTCGTTGCCGAAGCCGCCGAAGACCTGCGTGCGGCCCTGACCGCCCATGATCCAGTCGTTGCCGAGGTCGCCGAAGATGACGTCTGTGCCGCTCCAAGGCGTCGGCCCGTATGTGCCGTTCGCCCAGGTGGCGTTGACCGGCTCGGCCGCCAGGTCGGCGGGCGTGTAGTCCATGATCCACGGAAGGCAGCCCGCCTTTGTCCGTGTCGGCGCTGTGTACCCTGTCCCCCACTTGCAGAGGGCGCCAGTCGAGGTGAGCATGACCTTGCGGCGCGGGTCTGTGCCTGTGAACATCTTGAACTTGCCGTCGGGCGGGTTCGGCCCGTGGTGTGTCGTCGGCGTCGTCCAGCCGAGCACGTTGCCCGGGTTGAACGGGTGGTACCAGTCGCTCCGGATCGCGGCCGTGTTCAGCTGGTGGACGTCTGTCGTTGTGCAGCTCTCCCCTGTCTTGGCCGTCGCTGTGAAGGTGCAGGTGTTCGAGAAGTTGTCGGTGAAGGCGTACGTCGGAGCCTCTGCACCCGAGATGGCCGAGTCGCCCGGCCCGCCGTGGATCGAGTCGGACCCCCAGCCGCCGTAGATGATGTTGTGGCCGTAGCGGTCCCAATACGGCGGGCAGGCGGCGTTGGTCTTGCAGCCGTCCGCCCATGTCGGGTTCGTGAAGCTCGTTGTCGGGTTCACGCTGTAGGGCCACATGTAGGCGGTGTACTTGAGCGAGCCTGTCACGTTGATCATGGCCGTCTGGACGTTCCCCGGGGTGGCGATGAGCTGTGTGACGGCGGCGAGCTTCGAGATGCCGTAGAGGGGCTCGCCGTAGGTCGTCGAGTTCCTGCTCGCGAGGCAAAGCCCGCTCGCCACGATGCACTGGTCACCCCGGCCTCCCGAGACCCAGTTGTCGCCGTAGCCGAGCAGGATCGTGTCGTTCTGGCCGCCGCCGTAGATCACTGTGTCGGCCGGCCCGCCGTAGATGAAGGCGGCGCCTGATGTCGCGTGGATCTCCGAGCCCTTCTGGAGCGTGACGCCTGTGACTGTCTCGGGGTGGCCGCCGATGTCGCCCACGCCGTTGGTCGCCGCGCTCCCGGTCACGAGGGGGCCGGCCTGGTGGGCGAGGTCGGGGCCGCCCGGCGTGTAGTCGAGACGGGTGACCGCCCGCGGGACGATCCACTCGGTGGCGCCCGGGTTGCCGTAGAGGTCGTAGTTGAAGGTGAGGAACCCGAGCGGCGAGAGCGTGCCGCCGGTCGGGGCCTTGCCCACCGTTCCACCGGCGCCGACCGCCGTCACGACGTCGCCGTTGTTGGCCACGATCACGTTGGCGTCGTGGGCCTCGAGGTTGGCGATCGCGGTCGATGACGTTGTCCGCGGCCGTGTCTTTGTCGGCGTTGTGCCGCGGC
>JAKAQW010000129.1 GCA_021819525.1 Actinomycetes bacterium | reverse complement strand
AGCTCCGCCTGGCAGCGCCCGAGGGTCACCAAGCCCACACCTTCGGGTACGTCGACGAGCAGGTCCACGTCGCTCTCAGAGCTCTCCTCCCCACGGGCTACGCTGCCGAAGACCCGGGCGTTGCTCAACCCGTAGCGGGACAACACCTCCTGCAGCTCGACGCGATGCCGGTGTACCCGATGGCCGAGCTCCCCGCTGGCTGGCTCGGTCGCCGAAGGCTCGGACAGACGTAGGTCCAGCTCGAACCCGGTGGCGGCGACGAGTCGGGCCAGCGTCGGGACCGAGGGCTGGCGAGCACCGGACTCATAGGCGCTGACCACGCTCTGGGATACCCCGGCCCGACGGCCCAGCTCTACCTGGGACAAGCCGGCACGGAGCCTGGCGTCCCGCAACAACCCGGCCGCGTCCACGACCAAAAACATAGCGGATCGTAGGTAGCCGTCGCAGAGTTCCGGCTGCGAAGCTGCCCGGGTAGTGCAGTCGGAGCGCAGCGATGTCTCCAGGGGCGCTCCAGACGTGCCGTTCTGCGCTCATCTCTGGCGGGCGACGGCCCTCGTTCTGGCGCGGCATTCTGCGCGTCGCCGGGGATCTCGAACGGTGATGACGGGCGGATATGGCCAATAGCGAGCAGGGACTGCTTGCATTCTGTGCTCGCAAGGCCAGTGTACCCTCCCCTCCCAAGTTAGGTGGTACAATACTTAGGTGCGGGTCCTGGGCAGTGCTCGCCGCCACGGGCTCGCCGACGATGACATTCTTCACGCCATAGCGAACGTGATCGCGAGCGATCCCGCTCATGAAGACGGAATCTTTTTCCTCGGTCCCGACCACGCCGGGCAGCTACTCGAAGTCCTCGCCCGCCAGACACCCGATGGGCTGGTCGTGTTCCACGCCATGCCCCTGACCCCGAAGTACCGGAGGCGGTACCTGCCATGACCAAGAAAAAGCCCACGCTGGCCGAGCGCCTTGCGCCCATGTCGATCGCCGAGATCGATGCCATGTCCGACGACGAGGCTGCCGAGTTGATGGGGGCCTCGCCCGCCGACATCGCCACGGCGGTCGCCGCCGGCGAGGAGTGGAGCTGGAAGGAAGCGGCCAAAGTCGTCACCGACGAGTGGCATGAGCGGCTGGCTGCCGACATCGAGGCGGGCCGGGCGCGCCTCGTAACCGAAGGGCCCGAGCTCGAACGCTTCCGCCAACTGGCCGCCGATGAACTCGCTCGGCGCGCTGGCGGTCGGCCACGACTCGGCGACGGCCCCTCGGTCCAGATCAGGGCCCGAGTCTCACCGGACCTGGCCCGTGCTCTCGAAGCTGCCGAGGCGCGGACAGGCCGGGCCCGTTCCGAGATTGTGCGTGACGCCTTGGCGGCATACCTGGCCTCCTGAAAGTGCAGAACGGCGGTTCAGGTTGCGAGCTTGTTGACGCGCACGGCTACCGAGCCCGCGGGCATCCCGTGAGGGTCGCCAGTGACCCGAGCCGCGCCCCAGACGTGCCGATCTGCGCTGCGGCCGGGCGGGCGGCAGCCGTCGTTCTGGCGCGACATTCTGTGTTCGGTTCGGCTCTGAGCCTCGGGCGACTACAGTGTAGTCATGTCGCATCCCGTTTCCGTTCGCTTCCACGACCCCCGGGTGGCCGATCAGCTCAAGGCAGAGGCGGTCGCCCGTAGCGCATCGACCTCCTCGTTGGCCGAGGAATTGATCGACGAGGGACTGCGAGCTCGTCGCCATCCACTGGTGAGCTTCCGTGACGGACCTGCCGGCCGTCGTGCCTATGTGAATGGCGGTCCCGACGTGTGGGAAGTCGTCGAAGGGCTGGTAGGCGGAGACGTCCCTGCTGCCAATCGAATCACGCGAGCGGTCGAGGTGTTCGGATTGCGTCGCGAACTGGTCGAGGCGGCTCTCGCGTATTACGCCGAGTTCACCGAGGAGATCGACGCCCAAGTCGACGCCAACCGCAGAGCGGCCGAAGAAGCAGAAGCGCAATGGCGACGCCAGCAGGATCTGCTGGCGGGATGAAGCTTCTGCTCGATACCCATCACTCCCGCCTCGCAGCTGAGCGACTTCGCTCTGATGGGCACGACGTGGCGGCCGCAGCAGACGATCCGGTCCTTGCATCCTTACCGGACGAAGAACTCCTACGGGCGGCGAGCAGGTCCGGTCGCGCCGTGGTCACCGAGAACGCCCGGGATTTCGATCGGATCGTACGAAGCTGGTCCGTCACCGGTGAACACCACGCCGGCGTCGTGTTCACTTCGCCACGCCGCTACCACCGGGGCAGTAGCCCCTACCCGGCCAACCTGGTCACCGCGCTCGGGATGTTGATGGCAGACCCTCCCAACGGTGATGTCGATTGGGTGTACTGGCTTCCGTAGCCAAACCGGGCCAGTCGGAGAGCGGCGCCATGTCACCTCGGCGCACCCGACGTGCCGTTCAGCACTTCTCTTGCACCAGGGACGGGCGTCATTCTGGTGCGGTGTTCTGTGCCGGCGCTGGTGGGAACCGTGTCGTCCGTCCTACTCACAGTAGGTCTACATTTCGTCTACACTCGAGGTATGAGTGCTGAGGAGACCACCACGGTGCGGGTCCGCCGGCCTGACTCCGAACGGCTGCAGTCGATGGCGAGATCCCGGCAGACCACGGTCGTGGAGGTCGTCCACTCGGCTATCGAGGCCCTCGACCGCCAGGAGTTCCTTCGTGGCCTCGGCGAGGACTACCGCCGACTCCGCGAGGACCCCGATCGATGGGAGGCGTACCAGGCCGAGCGCCAGGAGTGGGATCCCCTCGGGTGATCTGGCGGGGTGAGATCTACCAGGTAGACCTCGGTCGTCCCGTCGGCCACGAGCCGGCCTTCCTCCGCCCGGCGATCGTGGTCTCGAGCGACATCGTCAACAACGGTCCCGGCGAGCTCGTCATGGTCGTGCCCGTCACCTCCACCGACTACGGGTTGCGCAGCCACGTCGAGATCGCAACAGGCGTCAACGGCCTGGAGCACCCGTCGTACGCGAGATGTGATCAAATCCGAGTCGTGTCCACGAAGCGCATCCGCCTGCGGCGAGGCAACATCGCGCCCGACGAGCTGCGCTCCATCGATCGGGCACTGCGGTTCATCCTCGATCTTTGAGCCCACCGGACCGAGCCAGCCGTGCAACGTTCGTCCAGCGAAAACCGGTCTCACGCTCCCGACGTGCCGTTCTGCGTACCGGTCCACGTTCCCCGCAGGGCGAAACCCGCCCACTGATCTGGACGGCACGTTCTGCTGGGCAATAGTGAGCCTGGCTAAGTTCCCAAGCCGTCGATCGGAGCGGGTCGGACGCTCCGGGAGCAGGCATTCGGGCCGCCCGAGACAGAACGTTCTGTATCGCTCCGGGGTCGCGCCAGCGGCCCGCTGCATCTGCTGAGTCGTACGAGGAGCCGGTGACAGTGAGGTGCTCGGTGAAGCGTGGAGTTGTCGCTGCCTGTCCCAGTTGACGCCCCGTCGCTACCGGATCATCATCAGCTGGGCTGAGCCGCAGAAGGCGCCACACCATCTCCTCGCGCCGAGCCGGCGTGGCGAGTTGCGCAAGCCAGCGTTCCGCGGAGGCTGATGCGACGACCAGAGAGAACTCCGCCCAGAGCGGCGCGAGAATCGCAGGCCAGGTCACCGCACATGCCCGCCGGATCCGTCGGAGGTGGGCCGCGGTCAGCTCGTGCGGTGTAGCAGGAAGCAGCCATTGGCCAACGTACCGCCTCACACACGAGTAGAAGTGCTCGTATGCCTCAGGTGCGCAGACGGCGTACCAACGCTCTTGTCCCGGTCCTGCGGTTCGGTCTGCTAGTCGCCTGTCGAACAGGTTCGATGGCGAGCTGTTCGACAGGATCTTCGATTGGTACTTGCAGCTGACCAAGTAGACGTGATCGACGCGCAGGTCGGCCGGGATGAGGTCGAAGCCGGGCGGCTGATGTCCGCCCTTCCATTCGATGATGATCGGGAGACGGCCGCGGAGACCGTCGGCTGACTCCAGGAAGGCCTGGCCGTTCGCCCAAGCTGCTTCGAACGCAGGCTGATGTGAGCCTTCGTTCATTGCGATCTCGAGGCGCTCCCAGTGAGCGGCCGTCACGTTGCGCATCCTCTGGGGGCGGGAGTCGAGGGCGGCCTCGAGAGTGTCGAAGCCGAGCATGCCCAGCCCTGTCACGATCTCGGTGATTTCGGTGAGGAGGCCGGGCATCGCTTAGCACGCCGTCACGTGGACCATCGAGTCGTTGATGATCAATGCGGCGGTGTGCTGGTGGAGATCGGAGACGAGGACGCGCAAGACGGCGGAGAGGAGCTCGCCCGGGAACGGGTCCTGTGCGTACGCCTCCACGAGGATAACGCTCTCGAACATCTCCCCGCCGATTCGGTCGACCCAGGTTCCGACACCCGGAACGAAGGTGCATCCGCCGGCGAAGGAGGCGAGGAGTGTTCGTATCCGCTCGCCAGCCGCTTCACGCTTTCGCTTTGGGAGCGTGGCACCCGTGGCGTCCTTGCTCGGGAGGAACACCTTCACCCGGTGCGGCATGACAACGAGATCAGCGCTGGCTCGCGCCGGCAAGGTGGGGGCAAGCTCGACCAGGGGGACTCGGAGCTCGAGGTCGCTTCCTACGGTTCGACTGGTCAGCGCGGTGTAGACTCGTGAGGCTGGACGTACGCCAGGCAGTGGACGATCGACTGGCACCTCGGCGTAGAGGCGCAGCCGCGCCTTTCCCTCAGGCGTCAGCATCTCGACAGCGTCGAAGAACGTCTGCGTAGCGGCGGTCAGTGCCTTGTGACCCCCGGAGCCCTCCTTCGGCAAGTTGGTGGTGAGCAGGACGAGTCGCTCGATGCCCGCCTGATGCAGGACGTTGGCTCGTCCGAGCGTCTTCCACATCGTGTCGGTTCGGATGAGTCCTGCACGGGCGGACGTGAACGCGCCGGAGACATCGAAGTACCAGTCTCGGTGGCGTTGGTCTTGGGCGATGTAGTTGACCGTGAGACCTAGGTCGCTGAGTCGCTCGTTTGGTCGAAGATTCCTGAAGCCGCACCCACGAAGCACCTGTCCTGCGATCGTCTGTGCCTGGCGTCCTTCTTCTCCCGCCCGTCGTTGGAAGTCGTCGTCGTCCGGCACGTCGGTGTCACCTACGATGCAGCACAGCAACGCTGCACTCCAGCGCGTTGCGCGCGTCGCCGAGAAGCGGGTGCTCGTCGGTGAGGAGTGCGGCCTCGGCGACCCTGCGCTCGACCGGTGCCTCGTGCTCGTGGAGCCCAACTGTGAGGTACATGGTGGCGGAGTCGTGCAGAGTCACAAGCCGTGCGTGCAGGTCGACGTCGATCAGCCCGCGGTCTCGAGTCGCCGCTGCAAGTGCCTCGAGCGAGATCGTCTGCTCAGGCAGATCGGGATCGTCGGGCAGCATGCGCATCACCCCGGCGAGTTGCTGAGCGCAGAATGCGTACGCGGCAAGGATCGTCGCTGTGAAGTAGCCGTGGATCAAGGTCGCCTTCACGTCCTCGAACAACCACGCTGCGGCCTGTCCGCTGGAACCAACTACATCGTCGGTCAACAGCGCATCCAACTCGCTCAGGCGGACGGCGCGGTCCTCGTTCTCTCGGTGATCAACTTCGGCAACCCTTGTCATGGCTTCCGCGCGTTCCACCGCCCACGCCTCGAAGTCAAGCTTCCGTCGCGACACTGGCGCGCCCGAACTGGGCATAGGCGTGCAGGCGCTCGCGATCGTCGGCGTCCAGAAGTTCGATCAGGTCAAAGACAGGTCGGCTCGGTCCTCGCATCACAGCGAGCGCTTGCGCTCCTGCCGTTCCGCTGGCGGGGGCATCAGTCGTTAGGAGCACGAGGGGGATGCCGCGCCCGCTCTCGTGGAGCACACCAGCCTTGCCGAGCGACTTCCACAGAGTGTCCGTCCGGCGAAGACCGGCACGGTTGGACGTAAAGGCACCAGAGACGTCGAAGGCCCACCTCTCGCCGGTCTGGTCCACCGCCACGAAGTTCAACACGATGCCGAGCCCTCGGGGCTTGACGTCCTCCTGGATGTCGGAGAAGCCGCAGGCTTCGAGCAACAGACGAGCAAGGTCCCTTGCCTGGCGGCCCTCACGCACGGCACGGGCCTGGAAGTCTTCAGAGTCGTCTGCTGGCTTGATCGCGGGAAGCTCGACACGGAAACGAGCTCCGGCTTCCTGTTCTTGTGCCGCCAGGCGCGCCCACTCGTTCGCGATTCGCTGCTCGGCGATCTGCACGTAGCCCTCGTCGGTGTCGAAGCCGATGTAGTGCCGGCCTGTTCGCACCGCGGCAACTGCAGCGCTGCCCGATCCCATGAAGGGGTCGAGAACGACGTCACCCTCATACGTGTAGAGCTCGATGAGTCGCTTCGGCAGCTCCACGGGGAACGGGGCCGGATGCCCGACCTTCCTTGCGCTCTCGGGGGCGATCTCCCACAGATCCGTCGTCGCTTCCATGAACTCGTCTCGTGAAATGGTGGCTGTCGAAGGAAGCCCACACCTGGCGCGCTGTGCGGGTGTCAATATCCGGTCGAACCGTCCCTTGCTCGCGATGACGACGCGCTCGGTGATGTCACGAAGCACGGGATTCGCTGGACTTTGAAACGTCCCCCACGCACATGAACCACCTGCGGCGCGCCCCTTCCACCAGATGACCTCTCCTCTGAGCAACAAGCCGAGATCTTGAAGGATGCCTGTGACGTCAGCCGAGAGCGAGCGGTACGGTCGTCGACCGAGGTTGGCTACGTTGACCGCGATGCGGCCGCCAGGCTCGAGTACTCGCTTGCATTCCGAGAAGACGTCGTGAAGGAGCTCGAGGTACTCGAAGTACGTGGCCGGCACGCCATCGACACCGAGGCTCTCCTCGTATTGCTTCCCAGCGAAGTAAGGAGGAGAGGTGACGACCAACGCCACTGAGCTCGATGCCACCTTCATCATGGAGCGCGCGTCCTCGTTGAAGACGACATCGACGACCTCGGCGCGGTTCACCGTCGTGTCGGTCGAGATCTCGGGCGCGACGAACCGCGAGTAGAACGCCGATGCGTCGTGTCCTTCACGGCGGCCCGATCCGAAGTTGGCCGTCGACGTCGGCCCCCGTCGGGCGTTCCTCGAGGCCGGCAGCGGCATCACGCTCACGCCGCTGCCTCCGTCACGACTCGTCCAAGCGAGCCGGCCTTCGGACTCGAGGCCGCCTCGGCCAGGGTGAGACGGTCAAGGAGCTCAGTGACCGCCCGGGTGATCAGCAGGTCGGCCGACACGCCACGGTCCGCCGCCATGTGCAGGCGCCGGTGCACAGACACAGGCAACCGCACCGCTGTCGCCACTCGGGCCTCCACATAGGTTCGGGGGTAAGCCATGCCCTGACCCTAACCGGGGACAGTGACAGGACAGCGGATGCCCGCTCGTACCTGAGCGCACACACGGGCCTGAGCTGTGATCTCAGGCAGGTCCCGCCGCCCCAGGCCGGGGGCGGGCTCAGATCCCCGTTGGTGGCCGGGTGCCTGGCTGGTGGTGAGCCGATGGTGTCTCCCCGGCTATGCGCCAGACGCACGGTGGCCGCCGGGGGCAGTGGCTTCAAGGTCAGAGCAGTCCCGTGGTGACGGGAGCCTGTTCCGCCGCTGTCTCGGACGGCCTGACCCGCGGGCGACGGTTCGGGCCTTCGTTTCCGTGGGTGCCCTGAGCAGCGGGTTCGCCACGGCAGGGCCGGGGCTGCAGGGGTATTGCCTCTTCGGTCCACCGCGAGTAAGGGTCGTCAAGGAGCACCGCAGGCGAGACCGGACACGAGTGGCCGGCCGACCCTAATGACGCCATGATCTGCTCCGGGGACCTGCCCTCATCGCCGCCCTGGCTCG
Source organism: Actinomycetes bacterium (assembly GCA_021819525.1). Classification (GTDB taxonomy): domain Bacteria; phylum Actinomycetota; class Acidimicrobiia; order Acidimicrobiales; family UBA8190; genus JAKAQW01. Next base: position 1,746 of record JAKAQW010000129.1, on the reverse strand, counting down.
TCGGGGCGGGGTCAGCAGGCGCTTCGTCTACGACTATCCTGAGATCAAGGGCGAGGTCGAGCAGCGAAGCGCTGAGGTGAACGACCGCCACAGTGGTGCGCTGATGGCGAACGCCCAGGTTGACACCAGGTGACCGCCGCGTCGTGGAGGGCAAACCCCGAAAACTCCAGCGCAACCAATCACCGTTTGTGGTCGGAGCTGGTTGCCCTGCTTCGCCTTCTCGGTGAAGCTCTCGGCGAGGAGGTGCTCACCGACCTGTCCGGCGGCCGCGTCAATACCAAGGACCTGAGGGTAATAGCCCACATCGAACAGATCGAGCAGACGCTCTTCGAGACCCGAGGGACCTCGCTCGCCGTTGAGACGAGCTCGAAGCCGCACCTCAGATCAACCGGGAGCTAATGGCCCGGGTCAACCGTGAGCGGAAGTGACCCACCAGGTGTTGCACTTTTGTGCGGCACTACAAATATCCAGTTCAGCGGCCATAACGCACAAGTCCGACCCCTGAAAAGGACACGACACCGTCAAGACGACCATGGAGGTCTACGCCCGGGCCTCGAACTCCGCCGACCAGGAGGCCGCCCTCCTCCTCCAGCAGCGTTTCGCGAGAGCCTTCGACGATGCCGACCAGGGCGCCCCGGACGTGACCCAAACGTGACCCACCGACCGGGCAAACCGGGTCAGCCAGGGGCACGAGCGGTCATCCACGGTCACCCTGAAACTACCCTCTACCTGCGGTTCTGTGGTGGGGCTAGCTGGAATCGAACCAGCGACCTCAGCATTATCAGGTCTGTGCAGGTGACGCGGCTGACCTGGTCGAATACACGACACCGCAGGTCAGACGCCATTTGATCCTGACCAAAGCTGACCTTTGCTGACCCTTCCTGGCCAACGCTTGTGGTACATCCGTGGTGCAGAGCGGCCCCTGGAGACACCGCCGCGTATCATCTTGCCGGTTCGAGGCGTTATCACCCGTGCCCAAGGGGTGCCGGCGCTCCAGCTGGTGCTTAGTCCTCGGGCATCGCCTCTGACCGCTCGCGCGTACACTGGCTGCCTACGGCGGCGTTGCCTGCCATGGGTGTTCGCCTGCTGTGACACAGCGCCGGTTTCTTGGCCGAGCCGGCGGCCGGCGCGCGATCCATCTCGCCACCGACACCGCCGAGCTGGTGGTCACCACGGACGACGGCCGTAGCTACTTCGACCTCGGCGAGCTCGAACCCGAAGCAGAAGCCTTGCTCCGCCACCGGGTGAACGTCACCCATGTTGTTGCGCATCGTGAAGCGCCTGAGCGACCAGATGGGACCGGACTCGCCCCCAGAGCACGTGACGTCTAACCCCGGGTCCTAGCCGGCAACAGCACTCGAGGAGCCCTAAAGAGCCTCAAGTTCCAGCTCTGATCGGTCGACATGATCTGCGGCGATGACTGCTCGACGACTTCGTATCCGCTACGAGGGGCACTGCTCGGGGTGCGGGAGGGCTCTGGCTGCAGGAACGACCGCGCTCTGGGACAAAGACACCAAGCAGCTGACATGCGCGGCATGCGAGTCCTCTCGACCCGAGGCTGCCGTCAAGGTCACAGTCGAGCGGCTTCCCGAGGAAGCGAAGCCAGACGCTGGGCACGCTGTCAAACGCATCCGGCTCCGCAAGGATGGGGCGTGCTCGGGGTGTGGGTCGCCGCTCGATGCCCGGGGGTCCGCATGGTGGGACCCGTCAACGAAGGCTCTGTGCTGTGAGGGATGCCACCAAGAC